>JBKPRH010000091.1:0-13518 GCA_046765795.1 Acidobacteriota bacterium
GAGCCCATCGCCGGCGAGAATCGCCATGCCTTCGCCCGCGACGACATGCAGCGTCGGCCGTCCTCGCCTCATCACGTCGTCATCCATCGCCGGCAGATCGTCGTGAATGAGCGAGTAGGTGTGTATCAACTCGATGGCGCACGCGGCCGGCATCGCGAGCGCGCGATCGCCGCCGACTGCATCGGCGCTGGCGAGACAGAGAATCGGGCGCAGACGTTTGCCGCCCGCCGTGAGACTGTATTGCATCGCCTCCAACACGACGGAAGGGCAGTTCGGGCTGGATGGGAGGATCGACGTGAGTGCGGCTTCGACCTCATCGAGTCGCGCGTCGAGATAGGCGGTGAGCTCGGTGGCCGTCAAACCTTCGACTCATCGTCAGAGGTCAGCGTCGCGGGCGCGGGTTTGAGCTGGCCCCGCTCATTCAGGATTTCGATACGCCGCTCGGCTTCCTCGAGGCGCGCGTGGCAATAACGCGAGAGATGCACGCCGCGCTCATACAGCTGCAGCGACGATTCGAGCGGCAAGTCGCCCTCTTCGAGCTTCTTGACGATGGTCTCGAGCTCGGCGATCGCGGCTTCGAAATCCTTGATCGTTGATTCCACGGTTTATGGTCTCCGGTCTCCGGTCTCTGGTCTACGCTCAGTGACTTCGCATGCCAGTTCGCCGCGCTCGAGCGTGACGGTGACCGAATCGCCTACGGCGACGTTCGACGCATCGCGGATGACCGTCGTCCGATCGCCGTTCCAGCACACAGCATAGCCCCGCGCGAGCACCGCGAGGGGACTCAGGCTCTCGAGCTTGGCGGCGATCGAGCCGAGCTGCGAGTGGAACGTATGCCGGCGGCGATCCATCACGGCCGTCAGCCTGCCCTCTCCAGACACGAGTCGTGTGCGCACGCCCGCAAGACGACGACGCAGGTCGAATGTTTCGAGCGCCAGCCGGAGGCGCTGATAGCGCCGTTCGCGCTTCGAGAGACTCTCGCGCATCGCGCGACCGAGCTCGTGAGTCAGTTCGGCGGTGTGTCGGCCACGCATGGCGAGACGGCCGCGTGTTCCTGCAAGACCGGAACGTGCCTCGAGCGTGCGTAGCCGCGATTCGAGACGATGCCGGCGCGCCGCCATAGCGGCACCGACGCGGCGAGTCAGTCGATCGATGCGCGAGACGAAATCATCGTGCCGGGCGACGACCATCTCCGCGGCCGCCGAGGGTGTTGGGGCACGGACGTCGGCGACGAAGTCGGCGATGGTGACGTCGGTCTCATGGCCGACGGCGGAAATCGTCGGCACCGGACAGCCCGCAATCGCGCGAGCCACGACTTCTTCATTGAAGGCCCAGAGATCTTCGATCGATCCACCACCGCGTCCGACGATGATGACGTCCACACCGCCGACGCGACCTATGGCAGAGAGTCCGCGGGCGATATCCAGCGCCGCACCCTCACCCTGCACGCGTGTCGGACGAATGATCACGTGGGCGTTTGCGTACCGTCTCCCGAGCACTTTGAGGATGTCGCGGATCGCTGCGCCATCGAGCGAAGTGACCACGCCGATCTTTCGCGGCAGCGCAGGGAGCGCGCGCTTGCGACGCTCATCGAACAATCCCTCTTTGGTGAGTCGCTGCTTGAGTTGATCGAAGGCGAGCTGACGTGCCCCGAGCCCTTCGGGTTCGAAGTGCTCGCAGACGAGTTGATACTCGCCCTTCGGATCGTAGACGGACACGCGACCGCGCGCGACGACACGCAGGCCATCCTGCGGCTTGAACCGGAGACGGAGCAGCGACGAGCGGAACATCACGCCTTTGATTTGCGCGCTGGCATCTTTCAGCGTGAAGTACATGTGACCCGTGTTCCACACCTTGCAGTTCGACAGCTCTCCCTCGACCCACACTTCGAAGAATTCCTCTTCGAGTAACGCGCGAAGCCGGCTGGTGAGTTGTGTGACGGTATGGATGCGGCGTTCGCGCGGCGCAGGGGGCTTCTGCGACGGCGGTGGTTCGCGTTCCGGCTCGGGCTCCGGTTCGGGTTCTTCGAACGGTAGATCGAACAGGCTCATCGCTGATGCGCGTGCGCGGGCTCGTGGGTCTTGCTCAACGCCATGATGTCGGCGTCCGAGTAGCTGATTCGCGTGACGGCTGTCGCCCGGCCGGTCTTGTCGTCGGCAGTGACGACCACGCCGTTCAGGCGTGGGTTGCCAGTCGCCGGCTCGAACTTCGTCGGCATTCCGGTGAGAAACCGTGCGAGCGAGGGTTCGCGCTCCATTCCAATGATCGAGTCGTGCGGCCCAGTCATGCCCGCGTCAGTCATGTAGGCTGTGCCGTTGGGAAGGATGCGTTCGTCGGCGGTCTGCACATGTGTGTGCGTGCCGACGACGAGAGTGGCCTTGCCGTCGAGATGCCAACCCATCGCGACCTTCTCGCTCGTCGCTTCCGCATGGAAGTCCACGATGATGACGCGCGTCCTGTGACGAATTGCTTCGATCTCACGGAGGACGACGGCGAAGGGATCGTCGATCGGGGTCATGAAGACGCGGCCCATCACGTTGATCACGCCGACCTCTCGGCCATCACCGGTGCGCGCCACGTACGAGCCGCGCCCCGGCACGCCGGCGGGATAGTTGGCGGGGCGGAGCAGTCGCGGCTCGGTGACGATGTACTCGAGCACTTCCTTTTTGTCCCAGATGTGATTGCCCGAGGTCATGACATCGACGCCCTGCTCGAGGATCGTGTCCCCGATGTCTTTGGTGATGCCGAAGCCGGCTGCGGCGTTCTCCGCGTTGGCGATGACGAGATCTGCCTCGTGCTTCTCGGCGAGCGCACGCACGCCTTTGCGAATCAGTTCGCGGCCAGGACGGCCGACGATGTCGCCGATGAAGAGGATGTTCATGCGCGGTCGCCGGTGGTAAGCGGAATGATGTGCGATTGGCCGCGGCGCTCAACGAGCCGTGGCAACACGATCGTCAGCTCGCCACCGATCAGCGACGCGCGCGCACGAGAAACATCAAACGCACCCGTCAAGCGGACGGCGCGCGCGAAGCGGCCGAATTCGCGTTCGACCAGATGAAACGTCGGGTCTGGGGCCGGCGGCCCAGGCGCCTTCTCGCCGGCAATCACCAGCGTGTCCCCTCGAAACAGAATCCGAATGGCCTGCGCGGGTACGCCCGCGACGTCCACGATGACTTCAACGGCCGACTGGGTTTCGAGAACGTCCAGCGCCGGATGGCACTCGCCTGAGTAGACGCGTTGCTCCGGGGGCAGCGACGCCTCGAGGTCGGAGAACAGCTCCCGAAGGTCGCCAGCCAGGTCGCGGGTTTCAGCAGGGGGAATCACGAAGGAAAACTGGGCCACGGCGGCCATCATCGCACGCCTTGCGACGCTCGGACAGAGAGAGGGCAAGGTTGGGGTCTGACCCGGGGTCAGACCCCAATCGGCAGACCTGACCTGGAACGGACGCGCGCTGGATCCAAGAGGCTCGAAACCGAGTCATATTGCCAGCGGGCTAGATATGAGTGCTTACAACTAAGATTAGATGCTTGACATACACTCATATAAGGCCTACCATTGAAATCACTAGGAGAAACCACAAGATGAGCAAGGTCATCGGAATCGACCTCGGCACCACGAATTCAGTGGTCGCTGTCATGGAGGGTGGTGAGCCCGCCGTCATCGTGAACCAGGAGGGTGGCCGAACCACCCCGTCCGTCGTTGGGTTCACGAAAGAGGGAGAGCGGCTCGTTGGTCAGGTCGCCAAGCGGCAGAGCGTGACCAACCCCGACAGCACCGTGTTTTCGATCAAGCGCTTCATGGGCCGGAAGCATGGCGAGGTCTCAGCGGAAGTCACTCGCGTCCCGTACAAGGTCGTCAAGGCCGACAACGGCGATGCGTGGGTGGACGTCCGCGGCAAGAAGTACTCGCCGCCCGAAATTTCCGCCGTCGTTCTGCAGAAGCTGAAGAGCGCCGCCGAGGACTACCTCGGTGAGAAGGTCACTGACGCGGTGATCACTGTTCCCGCGTACTTCAACGACGCGCAGCGGCAGGCGACCAAAGATGCCGGCAAGATCGCCGGCCTCAACGTCCTCCGTATCGTGAACGAGCCGACTGCCGCGGCACTCGCGTACGGCCTCGACAAGAAGAAGGACGAAACGATCGTCGTCTACGACTTCGGCGGCGGCACGTTCGACGTGTCGATCCTCGAAGTCGGCGAGGGTGTCGTCGAGGTCAAGGCGACCAACGGCGATACGCATCTCGGCGGCGACGATCTCGATCAGCGAATCATCGATTGGATGGTCGCCGAGTTCAAAAAGAGCGACGGCATCGATCTGGGCAAGGACCGCATGGCGCTTCAGCGTCTGAAGGAAGCGGCGGAGAAAGCCAAGATCGAACTCTCGACGGTGCTCGAGACCGACATCAATCTGCCATTCATCACGGCGGATGCGAGTGGTCCGAAGCATCTGCAGATGAACCTGTCGCGCGCGAAGTTCGAGCAGCTCGCCGACGAACTGTTTCAGCGGTCGATGGGACCGGTGAAGCAGGCGCTTGCCGATGCCGGACTCAAGCCGTCTGACATCGACGAAGTGGTGCTCGTCGGCGGCACGACCCGTACGCCGAAGATCCAGCAACTGGTCAAGGAGTACTTCGGGAAAGAGCCGCACAAAGGCGTCAACCCTGACGAAGTCGTTGCGGTCGGCGCGGCGATTCAGGGTGGTGTGCTGAAGGGTGAAGTGAAGGACGTCCTCCTGTTGGATGTGACGCCGCTCTCACTCGGCATCGAAACGCTGGGCGGCGTCATGACGACGCTGATTCAGCGGAACTCGACGATCCCCATGCGGAAGAGCGAGATCTTCTCGACCGCAACCGACAACCAGACGAGCGTCGAGGTGCACGTCCTCCAGGGCGAGCGTCAGTTCGCGCGCGACAACCGTACGCTCGGACGCTTCCATCTGGTGGGATTGCCGCCGGCGCCGCGTGGCGTGCCACAGATCGAAGTCGCGTTTGACATCGACGCCAACGGCATCGTCAACGTGGCGGCGAAGGACGTCGCCACTGGCAAGGAGCAGAAGATCACCATCAGCGGTTCATCGGGTTTGAACAAAGACGAAGTCGATCGCATGGTGAAAGATGCGGCCGCACACGAAGCCGACGACAAGGTCAGGCGCGAGCTCATTGACGAGCGCAACCAGGCCGACTCGCTCGCGTACTCGGTGGAGAAGACGGTCAACGAGAACCGAGATCGTCTCCCGTCGATCGAGGTGGGCAACGTCGAATCCGCGATCGCAGCAGTTCGCGAAGCGGTGAAGGGCGACAACGTGCAGGCGATCCGCACCTCGCGCGGAGAGCTCGAGAAAGTGTCGCACGCGCTCGCCGAGCAGCTTTACAAGCAACAGGCCCCCGGGTCCGGTGCCCGGGCCTCAGAGAAGGACGACAACGTCAAGGACGGCGAAGTCGTCGATGCGTAAGGAGAGAACAATGATGACTCGATTCGATCCGTTCCGTCTGCTGACTGATGTCTATCTGCGCGACGAGGATCTGACCGCGCGCGGAGGCTGGCTGCCTCCGGTGGATATCTTCGAGACAGCCGGCCGCGATTTCGTGATCAAGGTCGAGCTGCCCGATGTCAATCGTGAGGACGTCGAGGTCACCGTCGAGAACAACACGTTGACGCTCCGCGGTGAGAAGAAGCTGCCGGCCGACGTGAAGGAGGAGCAGTTCCGACGCGTCGAGCGTCGCTACGGTACCTTCACCCGTTCGTTCACGCTGCCCAACACGGTGGACGCCGGCAAGGTGAGCGCGGATTTCAAGAACGGCGTGCTGACGGTGAAGCTCCCGTTCAGGGAAGAAGCGAAGCCGCGGACCATCAATGTCGAAGTGGCTGCTTAAGGCAGCCACTTCGACGAGGCCTCAGGAATCAGGAGACAGGCAGGAGTCGGGGTTGTCCCTGATTCCTGACTCCTGAAACCTGATTCCTCTTTCTTCCCTGTGTTAGTCTCATCCCTTATGGCTGACACAGACGAATTGCTCGGTCCGGACGGTCAACCCGAGCCGAGTGCTCCTCGTCCGAAAGCACCTCCCATCGAAAGCCGATTTCTCTACGTGGACGTGGCGGCCATGCGTGCCAAGCAGCTGCGCCGCGGGGCGCTGCCGCGACTGAGCGCCGACGATGATGGCGAGACGCATCGCGCCATGCCGTTCAAGGCTGAACGCGTCGCGATGGAAGAAGTGCGCCGCGGTCTTGTGCTCTACGAGGTCCCGGGCTCGACCAAACCGGAACAGTCTGAGTAACCAGTCGTTTCCCGAGGGGAACCTCGACCCGGTGCCTCCCGTAAAGTCCCGGTAGTGGTTGCCTTCATCGTCCTCAGCGCTCTGGCTCTCGCCTTGGCCGGTGCTGTCGCAATTCCATTCATCGTGATCGGTGCGGCGATCTGGCTGGTGACATTCCCGCTCCGCCTGTTGTTCAAGTTGATAGGCGGCATATTGGGGATGGTGTTCGGCCTGCTTGGCGGACTCATCGGACTCGTCATCGGACCGATCGTGATGGTCGTCGTCGTGATCGCGCTGGTCGGAGCGTTGCTGTCCGCCGTCGTCTCCCTGTTGGCGCCGTTGGTGCCGGTCGCGCTGCTCGGATTGCTGGTCTGGGCGATCTATCGCGCGACGAAGCGTCCGAACCCCGCATTCTGATAATCTCGGCGCCATGCCGAGTTCGTCTCGACCGGTCTACTTCATTCTCGTTGCGCTTCTCCTCGCGTGCGTGCTGGCGCCACTCAGGGCGCAGCAGCGTCCGCAACCGCCGCCGTATCGCATCCTTATTAGTAATGACGACGGCGTTCGCGCGCAGGGCCTGGCCATCGTCGCGCAAACGCTGCAGGCCATCGGTCAGGTGATCATCGTTGCGCCCGCCGAGAATCAGAGCGGCAAGGGACACTCGATCGTGACCACCGAGCCGGTGTTCCGCACGGACCTGACGCTTCCGAACGGTTTGAAAGCGATTTCGCTGACGGCGACGCCGGCGACGACCGTGAATGTTGCGATCAGCAACATCGTGACGCCGAAGCCTGATCTCGTCGTCTCGGGGATCAATCGTGGCTATAACCTCGGATACGCGGCGTATCTGTCGGGAACCGTTGGTGCGGCACGACAGGGCGCGATGATGGGCGTGCCGGCGATCGCGACCTCACTTGCCGAAGCGGGAACGCAGCGTGACTATGTATTCGCCGCCGAGGAAGTGCTTGGTGTGGCGCGGCGCGTGAAGCAATGGGGCCTCCCGCCCAACACCTTTCTGAACGTGAACATTCCGGTCATGCCGCCGGACGGGTTCAAGGGTTACATGATCACCACGCAGGCGATGCAGCAAGGCGGCAAGGAATCGTTCGTCGAGACCAAGCATCCGTCAGGCCGATCGATCTATTGGAATCAGTTCGAGGAAGGTGGCACCGGCCCGCAAGGTTCGGACATGTGGGCCGTGTCGAACGGTTACGTATCGGTGACGCCTATGAAGATCGGTGAAATCGATCCCTCTCAGATGGACGCGCTACGCGCCATCTTCAAATAGGCCATGCGTATAGCATTCGCTCTGCTCACGATCCTCGCCTTTGCCGCGCCTGCTGCGGCTCAGGCCCAAACGGCAGTATCCCGTCCCAACGTCATCCTCATCATCACTGACGATGTGGGGTATGGCGATATCGGCAGTTACGGCTCGCCTGATATCAAGACGCCGAACCTCGACATCCTGGCGAGGAACGGCACCCGGCTTACCGACTTCTATGCCGCACCGAATTGCTCGCCCACGCGGGCGATGCTGATCAGCGGTCGCTATCAACAGCGATCGCGGATCGAGAATCCGCTCGGCGCCGCGAATGTGGCGCAGGAACAAGGACTCCGCGCGACCGGACGCACGCTGCCACAGTTGCTCAAGAACAACGGCTATCGCACCGCGCTGATAGGGAAGTGGCACCTCGGGTACAAACCCGAGTTCAGTCCGAACGCGCATGGGTTCGACTACTTCTTCGGCTTCAAGAGCGGTCTTATCGACTATTACCAGCACACGGATTCGACGGGCGAGCACGATCTCTTCGAGAACACCGAGCCGACACACGTCACCGGGTACTCGACCGATCTCTTCACCGAGCGATCGGTGAAATTCATCGAAGAGAACGCCAAGCAGCCCTTCTTCCTCGAGGTGGCGTTCAATGCCGCCCACTGGCCATTCCAGATACCCGATCATCCGTCGGTGGCGGCGGGCAACGCGCGATTCGTCCAGCCGCAGGAAGACCCGACCAATTCGCGGCGCGATTATGCCGCGATCGTCGAGCGCGCCGATCAAGGTGTGGGAAAGATCCTGGCGACGCTGGAGCGTCTCGGGCTGACGCGCAATACGCTGGTGATCTACACGCAGGACAACGGCGGCGAGTGGCTGTCGCGCAATGCGCCGTTGTTCCATCGCAAGAACACGGTCTGGGAGGGCGGCATTCGGGTGCCGGCGATCTTCCAGTGGCCCGGACACGTTCCCGCAAATAAGACGTCGGCGCAGGTCGGCATCATGATGGACATGACGGCCACGATTCTCGCGGTGACGAACTCGCCGGTGCCGGCAGAGGCGCGTCTCGAGGGCATCAATCTCATGCCGCTCCTGCAGCCGGGCGCGCAGCGCACTGAGCGCACACTCTTCTGGAGAATCACGACGCAGGCGCGTCGGCAACGCGCTGTACGTCAGGGTGATTGGAAACTGGTGCTCGACGGTGGAGTGCCGATGCTCTTCGACGTCGCCAAGGACGTCGGCGAGCGGAACGATCTCGCCGGTCAGCGCACGGACGTCGTCCGCAAGCTGTTCCCGCTGATCGGTGCGTGGGAAGCCGACGTCGATGCAGAAGCCAAGGCAACTGCGCCGCCGGCGCCGTCATCGACGCGCCAGTGAAGGCGGTTTGTCCCAGGGTGTAAGCGGGTAAGGTCCGAATGGTTGTTGAACGTCTCCTGACGAAGATCGGCGTCCTGCCATACCTCCGCCGTCGATGGCGAGAGGATCAACAGCGATCCAGTGAAAAGGTTGAGTCACGGTTCGACAGACACCTGGCGACCGTGGCCACCCGTCTCGAAAAACTCGATAACCTGCCGCGTCCGCCGGCGGACACGGGCGAGCGGCTCGAGGCGTTGGAACAGCGACTGAAGACGCTCTCGCGTCGAGCCAACCGGCTCGAGGCCGCACTGCGGTTCAACGCCGAGCATCGTGAACGCCGGTACGAGTCGCACGTCTTCGACGAGGCGCGCATCGCGGCGCACGTCGCGGCGGCGATCGATCGGGCACGGCTCGACCCCGATCCGATGGCCCATCTCGTCGTGGACGGGCTGTTGCCGCGTGACACCTACGACGCCCTTGTCGATGCGATTCCGCCGCCCGAGTTGTTCAGCGACCAGGATGACCGCAAACAGAACTTCAAGCTTCACGGGGTGGACATTGCCCCGGAGTGGACGGTGACGGCGCTGAGTTTCATGGAGGACGTCATCATCCCGAGGATGATGGTGCCCGGCCTGCTGCAGAAGTTCGATGCGCACGTTCGCGCAACGTATGAAAAGAAGTACGGCCCGAGGCGAGGCTCGCACGTGACGGCGCTCCCGCATATCGCCACGGCGGGGAGATTGATGCTGCGGCGTCCCGGTTACCATCTCGAGCCGCATCTCGATCCGGATCGAGTGGTCGTGACGTGTTTGATCTACTTCGCCCGACCAGGCGACGACGAATCGTTCGGGACGAGTTTTTATCGCATCAACGGTGATCCAGTGATCAACCGGCGGAACACGTTCTTTCCTCGGGATGAAGGCTACTCCTGCGATCTCGTCAAGACGGCGCGGTTCACGCCAAACACGGCAGTCGCGTTCGTCAACGCAGGCGGCGCACACGGCGCGGGGATCCCACGATCGGCCCCGAAAGGAACCGAGCGATACGCGTATCAGTTCTACGTGAGTCCCGAGCCTGCGGCGCTGGCTGCACTCGTTCCGTCCATCGTCGGGAGTGTCGAGTGAAAGCGGTTCGTGTACATACCCTCGGTGGTCCCGAGGTTTTGAATTATGAGGACGTTGAGATCCCACGCCCGGGTCCGGGTGAGGCGCAGGTCAAGATTGCGGCGTCCGGTCTGAACTATCTCGACGTTCAGTACCGCATTGGTCGGGTCAAGGCGCCGCTGCCGTTCGTCGTCGGATCCGAAGCGTCAGGTGTCGTCACTGACGTCGGACCGGGAGTGACGGATCTCAAGGTTGGCGATCGCGTCGCATGGGCGATGACACTCGGGTCGTACGCCGAGTATGCCGTCGTGCCCGCAGGGAAGCTCGTCGCGCTGCCGCCCGATCTCGATATGAACGTAGCCGCTGGCGTGATGTTGCAAGGACTCACCGCCCACTACCTCACACACAGCACGTTCTCGCTGCAGCCAGGAGACACCGCGCTCGTGCATGCGGCCGCCGGCGGTGTTGGTTCGGTGATCGTGCAGGTTGCGCGTATCGTCGGCGCGCGCGTGATTGCGACGGCGGGGACGGACGCGAAGGCGGAGCTCGCGCGCGAGGCGGGAGCGCACGACGTGATCGTCTACACGAAGCAGGACTTCGAGGCCGAGGTGAAGCGTCTCACCGGTGGCAAAGGCGTTGACGTCGTCTATGACTCGGTGGGGAAGGATACGTTCGAAGGCAGTCTGAACTGTCTGCGCCCGCGCGGCATGCTCGCGCTGTTCGGCTTCTCGAGTGGCCTGGTGCCGCCCTTCGATCCGGCGATTCTCGGCATCAAAGGTTCGTTGTTCCTGACCCGTCCCGGGCTCAATCAGTACATGGCGACGCGAGAAGAGCTCATGTCGCGCATGCGCGACATCTTCGCGTGGCTGGCGAACGGCAAGCTGAAGATCCGCATCGGTCACGTCTTCCCGATGGCCGAGGCGCGCCGCGCGCACGAGGAACTCGAAGCGCGCCGGACCACGGGCAAGGTCTTGTTGACGTAGCTGATGTAATGTCCGGCTTTAGCCGGACCTCGTGAGTGAACCATGCGATCCGTGCTCTCCAAGCGCATGTCGGTGCGCGCGTTCGAAAACGGGTATTGGTACCAGACGGATCTCGTCGAGTTCGGCAAGACGCTCGGTCTTCCCGCAGCGCACCGAATGCGGAAGAACGAACTCGAGAGTGCAATCAAGGGGTATCTCACTACTGGCCGACTGCCAAGCACGATATCGTCCAAACCGCTGAAGAAAGGTGTGAAGGATCTCGATCGAGGGCTGACGCTCGATCTCGTCATCGCCAACTACACGAGCAATCGGCAAACGAAGGGGTTCATCATCCGCGAGGCGCAGCGAAAGAATCCGTCTGCGAAAGAGAAGTCAGGCATCTGGTACCGGCTCAATCGGTGGCGCGAGGCTCACGTCGCGAAGCGGCCGGTGACGTACGGTGATCTCGTCGATCAGTTCATTGCGCTGAACGCCGTCGAGCGGTTCGCCCGTATCGCACACCCTCGATATATCAATTTTCTCGCGGATTTCCATGCAGCGGAAAAAGATGCGTCGCGAGAGGACGCTCTGGCGGCCTGGAAGAAACTCAAGAAAATGGACGTGCCTAAGACGTATGCATCATGGCGTGCTGCCAGTCGCCGCGGACGCCGGCGATAAGCCGCGCGATCATCTTGTTTGCATCGAGAAGGAATAACATGTGCGGCCATTCAGGAGTGATGCGCATGAAAGCATTTGCACGATTCGCTGCCATGCTGGCAGCGTTGGCCTTTGCGACGACCGTAGGTACTGGCGCGCAAACCAAGAGTGAAGAGACCAAAAACAAAGACAGCAAGGGCACGACGGTAAGCGGCGCGGCCAAGACGGCCGGCACTGCCACGAAGGATGCTGCGAAGGCGACCGCGAAAGGGACCGCACAAGGCGCAAAGGCGGTCGGCAACACCACGGCGAAAGGCGCTGAAGCGGGCGCAAAGAAAGTGGCAGACAGCCCGGTCGGCGACGCGGCGAAGAAGACCGGCGATAAGTCGACGGATGTGGCGAAGGCCACGGCCAGCACGACGACGAAAGGCGCGAAAGCGACTGCCAGTGGCGCGAAGAAAGTCGCTGGTGGAGTGAAGGGCGCCGTGACTCCAGACAAGAAAGACGACACCAAAGACAAGAAGTAATCACCCATGAGAGGGCGAGCTCAGTAGGTGTCGTGTCCGCCTTCAGGCGGACGGTCAGGGCGCGACGTTCAACGTCAGTCGCATTGACGACAGATCGGGAGGCGTCGCGGTTGCCGGCGAGAGACTCAATGGCAGCAGCGGCGTCTCGTCATCGAAGAGCACGGTGGTTTCGATCGTCGTGCCTTTCGGTAACTGAATCGGCTCACGGAACCAGTAGCGCCGTAGCCAGTCTGGCCGCGGATGGAACGCGATGAGATCGACGCGGGTCCGATCGGGTTTCGTCGCCACCACTCTCACCGCAGTGTTGTTCAGTCCAACCTCTGGATAAATCGCCAACACGCGCGCGTCGCTGGTCAGGATGCGACGGAAAGCAAAGCGGTCGCCTGACGCAACTGCAGTGAAGTCCGGCGCGAGTCGCACGGCGTGAACGGCGGACGGCGTGCCTGACGCGAAATACAGACCGACCGTGCTTCGATCGCGCAATTCCTTGCGCTCGTATTCCCACGTCTTTCGATAGATCACCCGCACGACCAGTTCAGACGACGCGGGCAGTTCGAAGCCGAGTCCGGCATCGAGCGCGATCGGATCCTCACCCGGCAGCCAGTGCGTGAGCACGCGTTCCATGACTGCGTCCCCGCTCGACGTCGCCGCCGATCGCACGGCAATCGTCGCTGCCCGAACCATTGCTGCATTGCCCGGCTGGAGATCGACCGCTCTCAGCCATCGCCGCTCGGTGATCGCGGTCGGGACGGTGAATTCAATCGCGCGCTCTCGTTCATCCGCGCCAATGACGGTCTCGTTGGGCAATGTCAACGCAACATCCGGCGGCCCGAGCCGCCATCCGGTTTCCCGCGCGACCGGCTTGGGGTCCTTGGCTGCGTCGCCGATGGGCGTGCCGCCCGTCACCCACGTGAGCAGCAGATTCATTTCCCGCGGCGAGAGGCCCGGTGCATTCCGGAAACGCGCTGGCGCTTCATCCACGGTGCCCGGCGGCATGTGACCAGCCAGTAGTTCCGTGCGGATCGACTCTCCCCACGGCACGGTGTCGGCATGCGTCGTCAGCGACATCGGCGCGACGCCACCGCTCACGTGGCAGCGACTGCATTTATCGCGCAGGATCGGAAAGATGTCGTCGTTATAGGTGTACGGCGACGTAATGGGCTTGTGCGCACTCCCGGGTTCGACGCTGATCAGGACACCGAGCGCTATGAGTGTCAGTGCGACCGTCGCGTGTGTCGCGCGACGGATCATCTCAATTCTCCGAACGCGGTGAGCGCATCAGCGACCGCCGCCTTGAACGCCGCATACACCGCTTCGATCTGCGCGCGATTGCCGACGTCTCCTGCCGCATCGAGGAGCCACGCGGTCCGGACGACGCGCGCGAGAGC
>JBKPRH010000092.1:0-7413 GCA_046765795.1 Acidobacteriota bacterium
GGCGGTACTCGCCAGATGTGACGAACTCCACACCCATCTCGTACCGACGCGGGTAGCCCGGTGATCGATCCTCGACGTGCAACGCAAAGACGTTGTGCTCATCGTCGCGTGTGACGGTGACCGTGCGAGTCGGCGTGGTCATGCGCGCGGCAATGACGTCGAGACGGTCACGTTGCTCGAAGAACGATTTGTCCCGCGCGTCGAACTCGAGGAGCGCGGACACAATCGCCGGCGGGTGGCCGCGACGGGTTACCTGCTGCAGCAGCTTGCGATAGGCCTCCGTCCGCTGCAGTTGTCGTTCGAGTGTTTCGCCGAACATCTCCGTGCCGTCGGCCAGTTTGACGACTCGTGATTCGACCGCGCGTCGAACGAGGTAGACCTCCAGGTCCTGCTCGTTCTTGATGTACGTCTCAGTGCGTCCTCGTTTCGCACGGAAGAGCGGCGGCTGCGCGATATAGATGTAACCACGATCGATGAGCTGCGGCATCTGCCGATAGAAGAACGTCAGCAGCAGGGTGCGGATATGCGACCCGTCGACGTCGGCGTCGGTCATGATGATGATCCGGTGATACCGGACCTTATCGGCGTCGAAGTCCTCGCTGCCAATGCCGGTGCCCAGCGCTGCGATCATGGTCTTGATCTCATCGCTGCTGAGCATCTTGTCGAAGCGGGCCTTCTCGACGTTGAGAATCTTGCCTTTGATCGGCAGGATTGCCTGGAAGCGCCGGTCCCGCCCCTGCTTGGCGGACCCACCTGCAGACTCGCCCTCGACGATGTAGATCTCGCTCTGCGCCGGATCGCGCTCCTGACAATCGGCGAGCTTGCCTGGAAGGCTGCTGCCGTCGAGCGCGCCTTTGCGCCGGACGAGGTCGCGCGCCTTCCGCGCCGCTTCGCGGGCGCGCGCCGCATCGACAGCCTTGCCGATGATGCGCTTGGCAACCGCCGGGTTCTCCTCGAGGAACTGTCCCAGCTTGTCGTTGACGATCGCCTCAACGATGCCCTTGACTTCAGTGTTGCCAAGCTTCGTCTTGGTCTGTCCCTCAAACTGCGGCTGCGGGATCTTGACGCTGATGACGCCGGTCAATCCCTCGCGAATGTCGTCGCCGCTGATACTCGCGTCCTTCAGGTCCTTTGCCAGGTTGCTCTTCGTCGAGTAAGCGTTGATCGTACGCGTCAACGCAGAGCGGAACCCCGAGAGATGCGTTCCACCTTCGTGCGTGTTGATGTTATTCGCGAAGGTGAACACCAGTTCCGTGTAGCCGTCGTTCCACTGCAGCGCGATCTCGGCATCGATGCCGTCCTTCGTGCCGCGCATGAAGATCGGCTTGTCGTTGACGTTCGCCTTGTTCTTGTTCAGATGCTCGACGAATGAAACGATGCCGCCGTCGTACTGGAACTTGTGTGACTTCCCATCGCGCTCGTCGTCGATGGTGATGACGATGCCACCGTTGAGGAACGCGAGTTCACGCAGACGTTGCGCGAGCGTGTCGAAGCTGTATTCGGTGCTCTCGAAAATCTGTGAGTCGGGTTTGAAGGTGACCTTCGTACCACGTTTCTGCGTGGTACCGGTGACCTCGAGCGCGCCAGTTGGCGTGCCACGCTCGTACGTCTGTTGATAGACGTGCCCGTTGCGCCAGATCTCGAGGTCGAGCCGTTCGGAGAGTGCGTTGACGACCGAGACGCCAACGCCGTGCAGACCACCCGAGACCTTGTAGGCCGCGTTTTCAAACTTGCCGCCGGCATGCAGGACGGTCAGTACAACTTCAGCGGCCGATCGACCGTCCGGCATCGAATCGACAGGGATGCCGCGGCCGTTATCGATCACGGTCACCGAGTTGTCGATGTGGATGGTGACGTTGACCTGATCGCAGAAGCCAGCCAGCGCCTCATCAATCGAGTTGTCCACGATCTCGTAGACAAGATGATGGAGGCCGGGCGCACCTGTGGACCCGATGTACATCGCCGGCCGTTTCCGGACGGCTTCGAGTCCCTCGAGTACCTTGATTTTGTCCGCGCCGTAATCGTCGACCGAGCCGTTCCCGTTGGTCTCTCCCTGCGCAGGCGTCTCGCCTGTCAGGAGCGCGTCGGCCTCTTCGGCGTGCTGCTGATCCGGATGTTCCACGCGTGTCCTTAACCGTCTTGAGTCGGGCAGGCGCCGATCAAATTCTCATCGGCATGATGACGTAGGTGTAGTCGTAGCCATCGGCGCCTACGGGCTTCATCACAGCCTGGCTGACCTCGTCCTTCAACGACAGGGAGACGACGTCGGTCTCCACGACGTTGAGGAAATCGAGCACATACTGCGCATTGAACGAGATGGTCAGAGCTGGACCTGCGTACTCGACCGGCAGCTGTTCATGCGCTTCACCAAATTCCGAACTGCTGGACGTCACTTCGACCTTGCCCTTGTCGATCTCGAATTTCACCGCACGAGACCGCTCGTTGGACAACAGCGCGACACGCTTGACCGCGCTGGTCAGCCGTTCGCGATCGAATTCGATCGTCTTGTCGTTCCCCTTCGGGATCACCCGCTCGTAGGCAGGAAACTGCCCATCGATCATGCGGGAAATCAGAATGCGTCCACCCACTTCGAAGAACAGGTGGTTCTCTCCGCTCTCAAACTGAATATCGCCCTCGCCTTCGGCGAGCAGCTTGCCCAGTTCGAGCAGCGTCTTCTTCGGAAGGATCACTCCGACGTCCTGCGAGACGCCTGTCTCGTGTTTGACATCGACGAGGGCCAGGCGGTGACCATCGGTGGCGACCAGCGTGAGGCTTTGCGGCTTCAGCACGAACTTCGCGCCGTTGAGGAAATACCGCGTGTCCTCACCGGTAATCGCATAGTGCGTCTTCGCGACCATTTCCTTGACGGCGGCGCGCGGCAGTGTTGCGCGTGCCGCGCCACTGGCGTCGGGAAGAGTGGGGAAGTCCTCGCGCGGCAGCGTCTGCATCCGTGAATCGAAGCGATCGGCGGCGACCTTGACGCCGTTGCGGTCCTCTTCGATTCGGACGTCCGTCTCCGGCAGGGCCTTCACGATTTCGTACAACTTCTTCGCCGGCAGCGTGAGCGATCCGCCTTTGGCGACAGCGGCCGCGCAGCGGCTCCGCAACGCGACTTCGAGATCCGTGGCGAGCATACGCACTTCATCGCCCTTGGCCTCGATCAACACGTTCGCGAGGATCGGGATCGTGTTCTTCCGCTCAACGATGCCCTGGAAGAGTTGTAGTTCTCGCAGAAGCTCGGTCTTCCTGACCACGAGTTCCATAGGCTTTGTGATGACCTCGAAGCAGAGCGGCGTGCCTGCGTTAAAGAACCCGACCGTGGAGTCGTGGATCTACTCCACTGAAGTGATCAGAAGAGATAAAGAATTATACAGAAGAAAAGGTGTCGCGTAAAACTCAGCTGAGCGTCGCTAATTACTGATATTCAATAACTTACGCTGTGGAAAAATTTGTGGGTTGGACGTGCGCGAAGGTCGCGGATCTTGTGTGGATCCACGACCCGCCCAACCATCCACAGACGTTCGTCTCGCTGACCCTGTGGATGCCGATGAATTCACCGAAATGACTCCAGAAAACTGCTGATCAGCTTGTTGAAATCTCCATCATTCTTCCGGAGCTCTTCGACCTTCTTGATCGAATGAATCACCGTCGAGTGGTGCTTTCCCCCAAAACTTTTTCCAATCTCAGGGAGTGATGCCTGTGTGAGTGTTTTGCACAAATACATCGCGACCTGGCGCGGCATCGCGACCGACTTCGAATTATTGCGAGACTTCAAGTCCGCCGTCTTCAGTTGGTGATAGTCGGCGACGAACTTCTGAATGCTCTCGATGGTGATCGCCTTGTCGTCTTGCTCGAGGACGTTCTTGAGCACTTCACGTGTCAGATCGAGCGAGATCTCGCGCCCGGTGAGTGACGCATAGGCAATCAAGCGAATGAGGGATCCTTCGAGTTCGCGGATATTCGATTTGATCCGGCCGGCGATGTAAATCGCGACGTTGTCGGGCAGTGGTACCTCTTCGGCCTCGGCTTTTCGTTTGAGAATCGCGACTTTGGTTTCGAGATCCGGCGATTGAATATCTGCGGTAAGGCCCCACTCGAAGCGCGATCGCAAACGTTCCTCAAGCGCTGGAATTTCATTAGGCGGTCGATCGCTGCTGAGCACAATCTGCTTCTGCGCGTCGTAGAGCGCGTTGAACGTGTGGAAGAACTCGGTCTGCGTTCCTTCCTTGCCCGAGACGAACTGAATGTCGTCCACCAGGAGCACGTCAACGCTCCGATAGCGTTCGCGGAAGTCGAGGATGCGGTCGTAGCGGACCGCATTGATCATCTCGTTCATGAGCCGCTCTGACGAGATGTATGTGAGTTTCAACGTCGGATCGTGTTGCAGAACGTAATGACCGACGGCGTGCATCAGATGCGTCTTCCCGAGTCCAACGCCGCCATAAATGAACAGCGGGTTATACGAGCGTGACGGGGCCTCGGCCACAGCGCGACAGGCCGCATGCGCGAACTGGTTCGAGGATCCAACGATGAACGTGTCAAAGGTGTACCGGGGATTCAGCCCGCCGGATGGGACGGTTGGCGTATCGATCGGTAACGACGACGACGACTCGGCCTCGACCGGAGTAGCCTCCTCAGCCGCCGCCGGCATGACGGAGCCTTCTGCCACGAATATCAGGCCAGCCCCGGGCCGGCGCACTTCGGCGAGCGCTTCGGAAAGCACGACCGAATAGTGTTTGGTGAGCCAATCCTTGAAGAGTGGGTTCGGGACCCGGATCGTGAGCGCCCCTCCGCCGTCCGACAAGAGCGTGGTCGGGCGGAACCATGTGTAAAAGCTGTGCCGATTAACCTTGGTCTCGATTCGAGCCAGGACCTGATCCCAGATTGTTGCTTCCATGACGTCAGCTCGATACAGGATGGTGAAGAACACTTTCGCCTGTCGAATACCGAGGCGAGACCGCAATTAGCGGGCATCTAACGGTCCAGGAACGCTCGAAAACTCGGCTGTTTCGAACCGGAATACACCCAAAAAGCCCAAAAAACAGCCTGATTTTGTGGAGCTCAAGTAAAGGCCTGTGTTTTCCACAATGTTTTCCACAGTTGTGGAAATCTTGGGGGAGGAACCGAACCGCCTTCGCCATACCTCAGACTGGTGAACCCGCGACTGTAGCACAGAGTTCACACCGACTCGGTGAATCCTTTGACACTCTGCTCGAGCGACAGTTAGTATTGGGGTTTGGTCCAGTTTCGGCGAAAGCCATTCTCTGCATATAGGCGAGCATGAAGGGAAAGCGTACATTTCAGCCCAATACCCGGCGCCGTAAGAAGACGCACGGTTTCAGAGTCCGCATGGCAACCAAGAACGGGCGCATCGTGTTGAAGCGCCGGCGCGCCAAAGGACGCAAGCGTCTGACGGTCTCCGACGAGCAATAGTTGTGGTTCAACCGCTCGGGTTGACGACCACCGAGCGAGTGCGCCGCCGAATCGACTTCGAGCGTGCCTACTCGACAGGCGTGCGTGTTCCCGCGCGGTTCATGACGCTGTTTGTGGTCGCCAACGGCGGCTCAGTGTCACGGTTGGGGATCGCAGCCAGCCGCAAGTTTGGTCCTGCGGTCGAGCGGAATCGCGCCAAGCGGCTCTCTCGGGAGATCTTCAGGCGTCATAAGATTACAACCGGGTTGGACGTCATCATCGTCCCGCGCCGGGAAATGCTTGACGCGTCTTTTGCCAGTCTCGAGAACGACTATGCACACGCCCTTGACCGACGCCATCGAGGGCAGCCAGCCGGCGCGAGGCCCGCTCGCCGCCCGAGTCGTTCTCGGCCTCATAAGAGGCTATAAAATACTTATTTCGCCGTTGTTTACCGGGGCCTGTCGATTCCAGCCGTCCTGCTCGGACTACATGACGGAAGCGGTAACGCTTCACGGCGTCCGTCGTGGGGTATGGCTCGGTCTGGTCAGGTTGTCCCGCTGCAGACCGTTCGGAGGGCACGGGTACGATCCCGTCCCGCGCTCGTAGAACCACTACATGGAACGCAGGGTTTTCGTCGCCATTTTGTTGTCGTTCGCCGTGCTGTACGGCTATCAGGCTTTGTTTGTCCCGCCGCAGAAGCCCAAGGTTGACGTCGTCGAGCCAAAGGACAAGCCCGCGCAGCCCGCGCCGCCGGCCACACCCAAGGTCGTCGAACAAGCACCGGCCGAACACGAGCCCACCGCACAGATTTCCGATTCCGTCGAACGCGAGATCGTCGTCGAGACTCTGACATCTGTCGTCGTGCTCACCAATCGAGGTGGTCACGTCCTGCACTGGCGGTTGAAGGATTATCGCGACGCGGCTGGAAAGCCGGTCGATCTCGTACCGTCAGATGTGCCACCGGATCAACCGAGGCCGTTCACTCTGGTGGTGGACGATGCGGCGATCACCCGTCGGCTGGGGGCGGCACTCTACCGCGTCTCCGGAGACGTCGGCGGACGAGTTGATGCGACGAAACAGGCGACGACTGTGTCCTTCGAGTACGCGAACGATGCAGGCCTGCGGGTTCGCAAGGACTTCCGATTCGATCCCAAGAACTTCGTCGTCGCTTTTTCGACCGATGTCGCGAGTGGCGGTCAGACGCTCAATCCGACTATTGCATGGGGCCCTGGCCTCGGCGACGCCGGCGCGAGCGCGGGTGGTGGCAGTTTCTTCACTGGCAACTATGTTCAGCCGCCCCAGGCGATCTTCGCAGTGGACGGTGACGTCACGCGGATCGCTGCGGCGAAGGTTGCCGAGCAGCCGGTGCACGAGGGCGAGTTTCGATTTGGCGGCGTCGACGATCACTACTTCATCGCGGCGGCTGTGACGCCAGGCAAAGCGCGGCTGGAGTACAAGCCGGTCACGCTTCCGGGTCCGAACAACACGCAGCGACAACTGCTTGCGCACACCATCCGCTTACCGCAACCGCCGAAGGATGTGCGTTTCTTTGTTGGTCCGAAGCAGTTCGAGCTGTTGCAGTCCGTCGATATTCAGCTCGTGCGCGCGATCAACTTTGGCACGTTCAAGATCCTCGCCGTACCGCTGCTGACATCGCTTCGGTGGGTGCATGGATTCATCGGCAACTGGGGCTGGTCGATCATCGTCCTCACGATCATCATCAACCTGCTGATCTTCCCGCTGCGACACAAGAGTCTCGTGTCGATGCGGAAGATGCAGGCGCTGCAGCCGCAGTTGAAAGCGATCCAGGATCGCTACTCGGGTCTCAAGATGACGGATCCCGGTCGGCAGAAGATGCAGACCGAGATCATGGGGCTGTATAAGGAGAAGGGCGTCAACCCGGCTAGCGGCTGCGTGCCCATGCTGCTCACGCTCCCGGTCCTGTTCGCGTTCTACGCGCTGCTTTCTCAGTCCATCGAATTGCGCGGCGCTGACTTCGGA
>JBKPRH010000093.1:0-12265 GCA_046765795.1 Acidobacteriota bacterium
GCTCTAGGCTTTGGGCTTTTGCTGGTTGCCGGGCTCGGCTCTTGCCCTTCCTCCGGATGGAGGATGACATGGATGGCCAGAGATCACCGCAAGCTTCGAGTCTTTCACGACGCACATCGCCTGACGCTCGCTATCTACAAGCACACGAAGAGCTTTCCGAAAGACGAGTGGTACGGTCTGCGTGCCCAGATCCGCAAGGCCTCAGTTTCGATCCCCACGAACATCGTTGAAGGAAGTGCGCGCCGCTCGACTCGCGAGTATTTGAATTTTCTGAACATCGCTCGCGCATCAGGAGCCGAGGTAGCTTACCTTGTTCAACTGACGTACGCGCTCGACATTTTGTCGAAGAGCAGCTTCGCGATTCTCGATGAACTCTGTCAGCAGCTCGTGCCACAACTCGAGGCGTTGGTGGACCGCGTCGAGCAGCTATGGATTGAAGAGCGAAAGCGAAGCGCGCAAAAGTGGCGAAGAATAGAGCACGCGCTCAAAGCACTCGTTAGCACAGCCCAAAGCCCAAAGCCAAAAGCCTAAAGCCAAAAGCCAACCATGCACTCGCCAACGACCCTGGCACGTCACTACTCTCGCTTCCGCGTTGGCGAGCGAATGCTGCTAACGGGCCATTCGCATCAGGCGTGGCCCGACGTCGGCTTCGAGGCCCAGAGCCGGGCCTGGCTCGATGCTGCGGAGTACGTCGACGACAAATGGGACCACGCCGCGGAGCAGGCGAATCGTGTGCGCGCCGGATTCGCGCGGCTGCTCGGCGACACGCCCACCAACATCGCGCTTGGGCAGAACACGCACGAACTTGTGACGCGTTGGCTGTCGGCCCTGCCGCTCCGCCAGCGACAGCGTCTCGTGACCACCGACGGCGAGTTCCACACGATTCGTCGTCAGATGGATCGATTCGCGGACGAGGGGATCGAGGTGAAGACAGTCGCCGCGCATCCCGTGGAGACGCTGTCCGATCGACTCGCGCGTGAAGTCACCGATCGCACGCTCGCGGTGCTGGTGTCGTCGGTCCTGTTCGAAACGTCCGCCATTGTTCCAGGACTCGATCGCGTTGCAGCGGCCTGCGCGACGCACGGGACCGAGCTGCTCGTTGACGCCTATCACCATCTCAACGTCGTACCGTTCGACGTGTCGGCGATGGGGCTACAAAGCGCGTTCGTCACGGGCGGTGGCTACAAATACTGCCAGCTTGGCGAAGGCAATTGCGTCCTGCGCGTGCCGGATGACCGCAACCTGCGCCCGATTCTCACTGGATGGTTCGCGGAATTCGAATCGATCGAGGACACTGGCCGTGAACGGGTGACGTTCGCACGAGGCGCTGCAGCGTTCGCCGGCGCCACCTACGACCCCACATCTCACTATCGCGCGGCCGCCGTTTTTGACTTCCACCAACAGCAAGAACTGACGCCGGACGCGCTGCGGCGTATCAGCCAGCGTCAGGTCGGCATCCTCATTTCGGCGTTCGAACAGCTCGACCTCCCCAGGTCAGTGGCGCACGTCGAGCCGATGCCACTCGATCAACGCGGTGGGTTCGTGGCGATTCGCACGCCTCAGGCGCGAGAGCTGGCGCGGCGCCTTCGCGACCGCAGCGTGTTCGTCGATGCGCGCGGCGATGTGATGCGAATGGGTCCTGCACCGTATCTGCGCGACGATCAACTGACCGATGCGGTTGCCGCGGTGGGCGAAGTGATTCGCACGCCGTCTGGCGGGTCTGAAGACCCGCCTCTACGCGTGAAATAGCTTCCCCGGGTTCATGCGGTTGTCGGGATCGAGCGCGCGCTTGATCGCCTTCATGACGTCGAGCCCGTCGCCGTGCTCCTGGACGAGGTAGTCGATCTTCCCCATGCCGATGCCGTGCTCACCAGTGCTGGTGCCGCCCATCGCCAGCGCGCGCTGCACGAGGCGACTATTCAACGATTTCACTTCTGCAAGCTGACGCGGGTCGTCCGGATCGAACACAAAGTTCAGATGAAAATTCCCATCACCGACATGTCCAACAAGCGGCGCGAACGCCTGCGAGGCCGCGAGATCCTGTTTGGTTTCGAGAATGCACTCGGCCAATGTCGAGATCGGCACGCACACGTCGGTCACGAACGACTTGCCGCCCGGACGCATCGCCCGTGCCGCATACAGCGTGTTGTGCCGCGCCTGCCACAGCTTCGTGCGCGCCTCCGTCGTCGTCGCCCACTGGAACTCTCCCGCGCCGTGCTCGGCCGCAATCTCTTGAACCGAGGTCGCGTGCTCGCGTACTCCCGTCTCACTGGTGCCATGAAACTCGAAAAACAACGTCGGCTTCACCGGATGCGAGAGGTGCGAGTAGCGATTGACCGCATCGATCATCACTTCGTCGAGCAGCTCGATGCGCGCAACCGGAATCCCCAATTGGATCGTCGTGATGACGGTCCGGACCGCACCTTCCATCGAGTCGAAAGGACAGACTGCTGCAGAAATCGCGTCCGGTAGTCCGTGCACACGCAGCGTGATCTCAGTAATCACACCCAGCGTGCCCTCGGACCCAACGAACAGGCGCGTCAAGTCATATCCAGCAGACGACTTTCTCGCGCGCCCGCCCGTGTGGATCACACGCCCGTCGGCGAGCACCACGGTGAGACCCCGCACGGTCTCGCGCATCGTCCCGTATCGAACCGTGGTCGTGCCCGAGGCTCCGGTCGCCACCATGCCGCCGATCGTGGCGTCGGCACCGGGATCAACCCAGAAGTACACGCCCGTATTCGCCAGTGCCTTGTTCAATTGACGATGGGTGATGCCGGCTTCGACAGTGACATCGAGATCGTCCACGCTGAGTCGCAGCACGCGGTTCATGCGCGACACGTCGATCGACACGCCGCCCTGCAGCGCGTTGACGTGCCCTTCGAGCGACGACCCCGCGCCGAACGGCACCACCGGCGCACCGTGACGGGCGGCGGCCTTCATCACCGCGCTCACCTCTTCCGTCGTCAGCGGAAAGACGACGACGTCCGGTTCGCCGGGCTGGTGCCACGACTCGCTGTGACTGTGCTGTTCGATCTGTGCAGGCGCGGTGGTACAGCGATCGCCGACGCAGGCGCGGAGATCAGCGATGAGTCCCGCGCGCGCGTCAGCGGAGAGGATGGAAGCCAGAGGACGTTACCTGGGACGTTTCATCAGACCGTCGAGGCTCCAGATGCCGGGGCCTCGCGAGGCGATGTAGAGGAACGCGAAACAAAACGCGACCGCATCGATTCCGCCATTGTTGATCGGCACCAGATTGTGGGGAACACCGAGTCCTCTTGTCGGCGCGATCGTCATGACATGGATATACCAAAACGCCACGGCCATCTCACCACTGGCGAGAAATGCCGCAACACGTGTGAAGAGCCCGAGCAGGATCAACAGACCGCAGACGGTTTCGATGACGCCTGCCGCGCCTTGCAGCGACTGAAGGTCCGCGGCCTTTTGGCCGAACCACCCTAACATCTTTTGCAGTCCGTAACACAGGAACAGGAAGCCAAACGCGATACGGAACAGCGCGTAAGTAATCGGTGCGTAGCGCTCTGGAATCATGCCGTCTCCTCAGAAGTGGAGGAGGATTCTACCTGATCCTTATGCAATGCCATCCGTACGAGGAGTGCGACGACCAGACAACTGAATGCGATGAGAGACACACCGAGACGCAACCCGCCGCGATCCGCAATGAGACCGATTGCGGAAGGAAGCGCGATGCCCCCGACCTGAAGGAGCGTGAGCAAGAGCCCGAACAACGCACTCATGTTGCCGGGATATCGATCGCCGGCGAGCGCGAGCATCGTCGGCACCGCGAGCGCGATTGCGCAGCCCAGGACAAACGGCATGATGGCGAGCCATCCGTGCGCGCTAATGAGCACGAAGACGCCGACCGATACCGCGCCAGCTACCGCGGAACGAACAACGGCGGCCGCCTTCGTCCGCTCGACACGCGGCGACAGCGTCACGCGCGCGATAATCAGACCAAGCCAGTGCGACGCGAGCAACCATGTCGACGTAGTCGCACTGAATCCCGTCGCCTGCAGATACGTCGAGATCCATCCGGCCAGCGCGGCTTCGTTTCCTCCTCCAAGCAACAACGCAGCTGCGAGGCAGAGAAAAC
This sequence comes from Acidobacteriota bacterium, assembly GCA_046765795.1. GTDB lineage: Bacteria > Acidobacteriota > Vicinamibacteria > Vicinamibacterales > UBA2999 > Gp6-AA40. Next base: position 4,115 of record JBKPRH010000093.1, read on the forward strand.
CCGGCCGGCGCGCAAACCCGAGAAGCGCGTATCCGAGCGAATGCGGCGGCGCGGCTCCGCTGCTGCCTTCGACGCGAACCGCCGCAGGAACCCACATGCACGACAACGCGACAAGTGCCGCGAGCACGCCGCCCGCAACAACGACGGTTCGCCACGACACCAGGACAGACGACACCACGGTCGTGACCGGCATCAGCACGCCGCCAATCCCGACCAGAATCGCCAGACGGTTCATGCGTATCGCACGCTCGCCGGGAAAGAGATCCGACGACAACGCGTTCGACGCCGTATTCATTCCCGCGGACGCCACCCCCAATGCCACGATGGTCACGCCGGCGAGCAGCGGCGTTCGCATCACCGCGAGGAGCGGCATCGCGAGTGCGACAAGTCCCGACGACAACGCGAGCGACGCCCGGTACCCGAGTGCGTCCACGATCGGACCAGACAGGAGACTCCCGAAGAGAAGGCCAACGAACAGTGCCGAGATCAGCGACCCACGACTCGTGAGCGTGAGTCCCAGTTCAGCGGCGGTCTCGGATAGACCGAGCACAGTCCCTGGCAGGCTGAGGACGATGCCGTACACGAGCATCGACGCGCAGGCCACGCTGTAGAGTCGATCACGCAAGTGGAGGTGTGGCGGTCTTTCGCGGCGGATTGAAGAACGGCGTGCGGACAACTTTCGCGCCAACGAAGTGACGCGAGCCCTCGACCGTCATCTCGAAGTCGACGCGCGCGCCTTCCTCGTAGTACGGCCTGTCGATCGTCGCAAGCGCGATGAGTCGCTTCAACGTCGGCGACCACGCGGTCGTCGTCGCGCGTCCGATCTGCCTGCTACCTCGAACGACGGGCACAGCGACGCGCGATGTCGCCGCCGGGGCCACCGGCGCCAATCCTCTTTTCTCGTACAGTTTTTCGACCTCGGACCACTCGATCTCGAGACCGACAATCTGACGACGTGCGCCAATGCGCCGTTCCTCGGCAAGGGCCGCTCGGCCAACGAACGGCGCCTTGTCGAGCGAGACGAGGCGCGACAGCCCCAACTCGTACGGCGAATATCGCTGTGACGGTATCAGCGCTTTGCGGCTGCCCACGTAGTCCACGTCGAGCAGGAGTAACCCGGCCTCAGTACGTGCCACATCGAGCGCGAGCATGCCCGCCGGCTTCAACTCGAACGCCTGGCCCGCGATCGTCAGTGCGTCCCACACGGCGAGAGCGCGTTCGGCCGGCATCCAGATTTCGTAGCCGAGGTCGCCGGTGTAGCCAGTCCGCGAGATGTCCACGGGCACGCCGGCAATGCGTCCATGCCTGACGCGGAAGTAACGCAAGGTGTCGATGTTGGCGTCGGCCGCTGCCCGCAGCACGCGCCCGGCCATCGGCCCCTGTAGCGCCAGCGCTCCCGTCGTCTCGGACACGTCCTCGATGTCCACGCGAAGGCCGGTCGTATTCTGCGTAATCCAGCGCAGCGTCGGGTCGGCCGACGTCCAGCGAAACCGCTGCTCATCGAGCCTCGACACCGTGCCATCGTCGATCACCATGCCGTGCTCATCGCACCACGGCGTGTAGAACACCTGACCGACCTCCATCGCGCGGACGTCGCGTGTGATCACGCGATCGACCAGGCGTGACGCATCGGGACCGGTCACGACGTATTTGAACAGCGGCGAAATGTCGATCAGCGCCGCGGCGTTGCGGATCGCGTTGTATTCGTGCTCGTGATGCGTTTCATAGGTACTGACGGTGTAGTACCCGGACCAGTCGCGGTAATTGAGCGACTCACATAAGGCGAACGTTCGTTCGTGGAAGGGCGTCCCGATCGGCACTATCCGGGATTATATGATTCGCAACGGACGGAGGCGGACGGATGAAGACCCGGAAGGTGGTCGCGCGAGAATACAAATTGATGCTGCAGGCGGCGAAATTCGCCGGTCCGGAGCAGCACCTGCTCGCAGTCGCCCACGAGGTCTGGGAAGAGCTCGTCGGTGCGATCGCACCGTTCGTCGTCCGCGCTGATGGCGCACTCGACACGATCAGCAAGGAGCGATTGGTTTCGTTCCTCGATACTCAGGCGCGTCACCTCTGGATGAGCGGCTACATCCTTCGGCTTCGGCGTACGCTCGAGGGCTCACGGCCGGAGGTCACGCTCAAGTTTCGACATCCGGATCGCTACGTCGCCGCTTCCCGTCAAATGAAGAGCCGTCGCATCCGCGCAACGGTCAAATTCGAGGAGGACATCAAACCACCGTTCGTCTCGCTCTATGGTTTCTCGACGAGCGGACGCGTCGGCAGAGAGAACGTGCCGGAGACACTCGACGCAGCGCACGCCTTCTTCCCGGATCTCGCCAAGCGCCTCGCCAAGAGCGACGGCACGCTCAAGTTACGCACCGTCAACAAATTCACGGCTCGCGAAATCGTGATCACCGGTCCCATTCTGACGATAGGAACCAAGCCGAGGACAGAGATCGAGTGCGCCCTCATTGTCTGGTACAACCATCAGGACAAGACCAATGCGCCGGTCGCCGTCGAGTTCAGCTTTCGATACGGCAATACCAACGGGAGATATAGCGGGAAGGTCGCCCGGCGCGCCTATAACATCTTCGACGCCCTTCAGCACAATCTCACCGAGTGGCTCGATCCGAATTCGTCGACGAAGACCGCGCTCGTGTTTGGCTGTGCGGTCACTCCTGACGCAAAGCGGTCACAGGGTTGACCGATGCGACGCGGAACGCAGGAACCAGGCACGCGACTACGGCCAGCGATAACAGCAGCGCAGCGACGGAGAGGTAGATCAACACATCAGGACGGCCGCCCATTGGCAACGTACCGAAGGCCATCAGCAGCTGTTCGGTGACGAATGCGCCGAGCACCAGTCCGAGTGCCGCGAGCCACACTCCACGACGCAGGACCAAACGTCCGAGGCCGGCCGGATTCGAACCCAGAGCGAGACGCACGGCGAATTCACGGATGCGGGCAGTGACCGTGTACGACATCACACCGAACAAGCCAATAGACGCGAGTACGAGAGCGAGCGTGGCAAACATCGTGATGAGCCATCGATAGAGGTTCAGCTCCCACATCGAGTCTGCCAGCACATCGTTCATCGCCTTCACGTTGAATATCGCAAGACGAGGATTGACCTCGCGGACAGCGGCACGAATCTGTCCGAGCAGCGCCTCCGGCGGACCTTCGGTACGGACAACGAGCGACATTCCGATATCGCTCGCCGCCGTGACGTTCTGTGCCGCCGGGTAGTAGATCTCCGGCTCCGCAGGCCGATCCAGGCCAGCCTGACGCACGTCGCGAATCACGCCGACGATGGTGCCGCGATCCAGATCGACTCCGATCGGATCTTCATCAGGAAGGTAGCGCCGCACCAACGCCTCGTTGACCACGATCACCCTCGGCGCTGCCTCGTCGTCATCGTCACTGAACTCGCGGCCGCGAGCCACGCGTATGCCCATCGCCCGAAAGTATCCGGGCGTGACATAACGCAAACCGGCGAGCGCTCGGCTTGCCATCGGACGGCCGCGCACGCGAAAGTCGGCGTTCCAGCCCCAGTTCTGAAGCGGCACGAGCTGCGTCAAGCCAGCGCCGCGAACGCCGTTCAGCGCCGCCACGCGCTTTTCGATCTCGTAGTAATCAACGGCCTGCGTTCGAGGAGTGAGATGAAGCGTCAGCACGTTGTCAGTGACGACGCCTGACGGCACCGATCGCAGACGGATGGCCTCACGCGCGACGATCGCCGCTCCAATGGCGAGCACGAACGCGAGCGACACTTCGACAATGACGAGTCCATCCCGGACACGCGCGTATGTCCGTCCCATCGTGGCGTGACCGGACTGTTTCGCCAGCTGCCCACTCGCGCGCGATGCCGCGTAGGCACCGACGATGCCAAAGACGACTGCCATGGCGAGGCAGGCAGCCAGCAGCAACGCAAACACGCGCCAGTCGAGCGTGACTTCGTGAGCGCGCGGAATCTTCGCAGCGCCGAGCGTGAGGAGCACGTTCATGCCCCATATGGCCATCAGCGTTCCGCCCACTCCACCTGCGAGCGACACGATCAGCCCTTCGACAAGGAACTGGCGAATGAGTCGTGACGTTCCGGCACCGAGTGCGGTACGTGTCACCACCTCACCGGCGCGAACCGTCATGCGCGCGAGTACCAGATTGGCAACGTTCGCACATGCCGCCGCCAGAACGAGCCCAACGGCTCCAAGCAGAATCCACAGCGAGCGTCGCACTGGTTCGATCACTTCGTCGGCCAGCGGAGTCACGCGGACGCCGACCCGTTGGCCGACGCTCGCATAATGCTCGTCCTCGACGCGTTGGGCGATCACGCGGAGCTCCGAGGCTGCAGCATCGACCGACACGCCTGGCTTCAGTCTGGCCGTGACGCGCTCACGGCGTCGCGGCACGTTGTTTGGCAGGGGCGCCAGTGGTCGAGACGGCACCCATACGTCGGTCCGCGATTCCGGCAGCGCCCCGTCCAGCAGCGATGCAGCGCCGTACGGGAACTGAAATCTCTCCGGCATGACGCCGATCACCGTGAACGGCTGGCCGTCGAGTGTCACCTTGTTGCCGACGAGCGAGGCGTCGCTCCCAAACCGCCGCTGCCACAACTGTCCGCTGATCACGACGACGTCCAGCGGATCGTCAGCGCGAAATGTGCGGCCGGCGACCGGCTCGACGCCGAGCACCGAGAAGAACGTGCGATCGGCGGAAATGGCGGTCAGGCGCTCGGGACCCGCGGGGCCGTCGAGATGCCTGGTGCCGAGGTCGTATGCGGCAAATCCAGCGAACGTCGTGCTCTGTGCCGCATACTGCGCCAGCTCGATCGTGCCCACTGGCCCATTCACGGCGTCCGGCGCCGGCCGTCCAACATCTGAGGCGAAGTTCCGGCCGTAGATCTGCACCAGTCGATCGGGATTGGGGAACGGCAGCGGCCGCAGCAACACGCCATTGACGATGCTGAAGATCGAGGTCGTCGCGCCGGTGGCTAGCGCCAATGTCAGCACGACGGTCGCAGTGAACCCCGGACTTTTGCGCAGCGTGCGAACAGCGAAGCGGATGTCTTGTCCGAGCTGTTCGAGCCATCGCCAGCCCCATGCGTCTACGCCCTCTTCACGTAGTCGCAGTGAGTTGCCGAAGCGACGCTGAGCGGCCGTACGTGATTCGTCAGGTGATAGCCCGTCGGCCTGCAAACGATCGCGACGCATCTGGATGTGGAGCTGCATCTCTTCGTCGAGCTCGCGCTCGAGCTCGCCACTCCGACCGAGTGCGCGTAGACGGCGGATGAGAGTCGAGAAGAACGACATCGGTCACACCGCCTGCAGCACGCGGGCAATCGCGCCCGCGACGCGGAGATATTGCTGCTCTTCTGTCTCGAGTTGCTTCCGGCCCTCTCGAGTGATCTCGTAATAGCGCGCCCGGCGGTTGCCACCAGTCGTGCCCCATTCAGCGGTGACCCAGCCGTTCACCAGCATCCGCTGAAGTGCCGGATACAACGAGCCCTCTTCGACGATCAGAACCGACTCAGATGTGCGTTCGATTGATTCCGCGATCTCGAACCCGTGCAGCTCCCCGTTGCGGGCGAGCGTTCGCAGGATCAGGAGGTGCAGAGTGCCGGGTGGAATCGCGTCGCGTGCCATGCTGACATAGCCTGCCTATGCAAGCGGAGCGCCGCATTGTTGAATGCGAGAAAGACGAAGAATTTGGCGAGTGAGTCCGAACAGCGTGTGCGGGCACGAACACCGGCGTCCCAAGAGCGAACGGGAAGCGCTTTCGTAGAGGCGGGTCTTTGGACCCGCCTCGCCTGAGACCCGCCTAATACAAGTCGTAGCCGAGTCCGGCGCGCCCCATCAACGCAACGCTCGTCCATAGCAGGACCGACAGTCCAGCAATCACCTTCGCCAGGGGATGCCGCGCTCGGGCATCGTCGCCCGACACGATCCACTGCCGGACAGTGAACGTCAAAGTGAGTGCGGCGCCAAGGAGCGACATCTTCATCCAGAACGCCTCGTGCAGGTAGTACTTCGATGCCGCGAGAGACGCGAACATCACGAACCCTGTCGCCGCCATGCCGATCAGACTCGCGACCAGCCATGGCTGCATTTCCCTGGCGACCTGCGCGACCGGCTGTCGTGTCAGGCCCAATCCGAGAATTCGCAAGTCGACGATCAGCACAGCGCAGCCGACGAGGGCGAGTGCGAGGAGATGCACCGCCTCCGTCAGAGCAAATAACCACACGGACAAGTGAATCGACGAAGCAAACGACGACTCGATCATGGACGTATACGTCGCTTCGAGCCATTGAAAAACGGGCAACATCGGATACCTCTTACCGCGGTCCGGCTAAAGCCGGACACTACACAACGAGCTGCGGAAACCAGGCGTAGCCGATCAGACGACCAGCGACGACGATCACCGCCCACAGCATCATTGAGATGACGCCAGCCACGCGCGCTGCACGCGGCGGCGTCGGTGCCAGATCCCAATCGATGATGCGACGTTCGATCCCGACGTGGAACGCCGCGGCATTCATCAGCGCCAGGAACAAGGCCGCCACCTTGATACGAAAAAAGACGTGTCCCCACGAGTAGACCGGCTTCGCCCAGAACAGAGCGATCCCGGTGGCCATCATGAACACCGCGCCCAGTGTGATCCACGGGATCAGACGGGCCCACACTTCCGTGACCGCGACCCGCGTGAACATCACGCCGAACAAACGCAGATCCCAGACCAGGAGCAATCCGAGAAACACGGCCACACCGATCGTGTGCAGCGATTCGATGATGGGATACGCCCAGACCGAACCGGCGAGCTCCTGACTCAGCGCCGTTGACTCAATCCACCGACAGAGTTCGAGAATCATGAGTGACCCGTTATTCAGCCCGAAGCGTCACGACCGGATCGACGCGCGTGGCCCGACGCGCCGGGATGAATGCGGCCAGCATCGATACGACAACGAACAGCAGCGAGACGCCGGCGAACGTGCTTGGATCGAGGGGCGTCAGTCCGAACAGCAGACCCTCGAGATAGCGCGTCACCATCGCCGCTCCCGCGAGTCCCAGGGCGATACCTGCAAGCGTGACGGCGACACTGTGGCCAAGCACGAGCCGAATCACATCGAGAGAGCCCGCGCCCATGGCGATGCGTATGCCGATCTCGGTGCGTCGGCGGGCAACCGCGTACGCGGTCACGCCGTATAAGCCGAGCGCAGCGAGACCCACCGCGAGCACGCCGAAGAGTCCAGACAACACCGCCACGACTCGTTCCTGCGTCAGCGACGCGGCAATTTCGTCTGCCGGCGATCGAAACGTCAGCGCCAGCCCGGGATCGACTTCGCCGAGCGCTGCTGCGATCGCCCGCGTCACACGCCGTGGTGGCCGGTCGTCCGCGCGCACACTCACGCTCAGACCCTGCTCTTCGAGCGACAGTTCGAGCAGCATGTGGTCAGCCTGCTCGAGCGGAAGGAACACCGCGGGCGGAATCGGATCGCGAAGCGGCCACGCTGCCGTGTCGGCGACCACACCGACGATCTGCATCCGCGCCGGCGTCTCACGAACGGGAACCGCAATGTTCGAGCCCAGCGCGTTGAGGCCCCTGGGCAGACTTCGCACAAAGCTTTGAGTCACGATGACCACAGGCGCGGAGCTGCGGCGATCGGCGGCCGTGAAGTCACGGCCGACGACTAGCGGCGTTCCGAACGTTCGGAACAGACCCGGCGATACCACCATCACGACGGCATTGATCGCCTTCACACCGGGGAGCGTCACAGGCGCAAACAATCCACCGCGCGTCGCCGGTGTCGCGTTGGAGATCGCCGCAGAGCTGACACCAGGAACGGCGCGGACGACGTCGAGCGCACGCTTGTAGAGCGCGAGTCGTGCATCCGACTCGATCGGACTGCGCCCGGCATCGACATCGACGATCAAGACGCGATCGGGCTCGAACCCCAGTTGCAGATGCGCCAGCGACGAGAACGTGCGTACCAGGAGACTCGCCGCGACAACGAGCACCAGCGAAAGGGCCAATTGCGCGATAACGAATCCGCTCGACGCCTTCGCACCACCGTCTGAGGTGGGACCGCTCTCTTTGAGCACGTCGATCGGCGCGATTCCTGACGCACGCAACGCCGGCGCCACGCCAAATAGC
>JBKPRH010000094.1:0-11148 GCA_046765795.1 Acidobacteriota bacterium
GGGTCGTCGTTCGGCACAGCGACACTCCTTGCCGCGGACAAGACCACTGCAGGTGAGCTCATCACCGAGCCGCCCACGCTGCTCTCGCTCGGCTTCGAATGGCACGTTGACGGCGACGACAACCGCAACGCGCAGGTCGCTGTCTCCTATCGCAAGGCGGGCGAGCAGACGTGGAAGGCCGGCCCTCCGCTGCTGCGCATCGGCAACGAGCGCATCAACGAGAACGCACTGCAGTACATGACGCCGAACGGCTTCGCTGGCAGCGTCTTCGATCTCGAGCCAGGCACCAATTACGAAGCCCGCTTCGTGCTCTCAGATCCCGACGGCGTGAGCGGCAAGACCGAGCGCATCGTCTCCGTGCGCACGCGCGTCGAGCCGATGCCGGCGACCGGCGGCAAGGTCTATCACGTCTATCCGCCTGACTATAAGGGCGAGCGGCAGCAGCCGGCGTTCACAGGACTCCTCGCCGCGTATTACACAGGCTCATCGCACTCGGACAACTTCAATACCTATCCGGCTCGCGTGCAGCCGGGCGACGTGATCCTCGTGCATGCCGGCGTGTACAAGGACGACCGCTATCGCTATGGCGGCGGACTCGGCACCGTGTCGAGCGGCACGTACTTCCTCACGCAGAGCGGCACCGCCGACAAGCCGATCGTCATCAAGGGCGCTGGCGATGGGCAGGCGATCTTCGACGGCGACAACGCCTACAACCTGTTCAACGTCATGGCTGCGAACTACAACTACTTCGAGGGCCTGACGATTCGAAATACCGAGCTCGCCTTTCAGGGCGGTCTCAAGAACATCACCGGTTCGAGCGGCCTGACGATCAAGCGCATGCGCTTCGAGAACGTCGGCCGCGCGATCTACACCGACTGGTCAGGCTCGAAGGACTACTACATCGCCGACAATGTGATGATCGGTCGGTTCAATCCCAACTACCTGATGGGATTCACCGGCCGCACGTGGACGAACCTGCCGGAGTTCAACCCGAAACTCGTCTCGGAATACGCCGTGAAGGTCTACGGCTCAGGGCATGTCGTCGCCTACAACTCGATTGCCAACTTCCACGACGGCGTAGACGTCGCGACGTACGGGAATCCCGACGGCACTCCTCAACCGATTCGCGACCGTCTGCCGGTGTCGATCGACTTCTACGGCAACGACATCAGCAACGTCGAAGACAACTGCATCGAGGCCGACGGCGGCGCACACAACATCCGCATCTTCCGTAATCGCTGCTTCAACCACGGCCACCGCGCGCTCAGTGTCCAACCCGCATTCGGCGGTCCGGTGTATTTCATCCGCAACGTCGTCTACCACGCGCCCGAAGGCGGTGCGGTCAAGTTCACCGCGTCCTCATCGGGGATCATCGTCTGGCACAACACGTTGATTGCGCCGGTGAAGCCGATGCTGCTCGCGGCCTCAAACGTCCACTATCGCAACAATCTGATCCTCGGGAAGAGCGACACGCTCGAGACGTTCGCGGTTGAGACCAACACCAACTACTCGAGCTCGGATTACAACGGCTTCCGTCCGAACGAAGGCGCCGAGTTCTCGTTCGAATGGAGTACGCCGGCGTTCTCGATGCGCGCGAACTTTCCGGGCGAGCCCGGGAAGCTGTCGGCGCAAGAGCAAAGTAAGTTCGAGGCGACAACGCGCGAGCAGCGGCGATTCAAGACGCTGAAGGAATACACCGCTGCGACGAAACAGGACGCACACAGCGTGCTGATCGACTACGACGTGTTCGTGAAGGTGACGCCGCCTGGGCCGGATCCGCGCACGCTCTACAAGCCGGCGGACTTCGACTTTCGACTGCGCGAGGGATCGGCCGCCGTTGATGCGGGCGTGAAGCTCACCGGCATCAACGACGACTTCACGGGGAAGGCACCCGACCTCGGGGCCTACGAAGTCGGAAAGGCACTACCGCATTACGGACCTCGGTAGCGACCTTTCCTTTACCTTTTGACCTTTGACCTACGGCGTTCTTGACGACAAATACGCCGCTATCGAGACGAAGTCCTCGTCGGTGAGCTTCGCGACGACGGGCTTCATCAGATCTGTCCACACACCCTTTCGCGCGCCAGCCTGCATGTCATACATCTGCCGCACCATGTAGCTCGGTGAGCGGCCCGCGAGACCCGGCACCGGACCGAGGCCTTTCAGATCCGCGCCGTGGCAGAACGCGCACTGCACCGTCTTGCCCTTGCCGCCCGTCGTGACGAGCTCCTCGCCCTTCTTGATGCTGCCCATCGGCGCGTAGGCGATGAAGCCCGAGCGCGGATCGCGCAACGTCTCGGTGTGCTCGACGTTCTCTGGCGTCTCGATGATGCGCATGCCGAGCGGCTCCATCTCTTTGCCTTCGAGCCGCAGATACATGCCGCCCTGGATGCGCGTCTTCGGCACCTCTTTGACTTCCATGACCTTGATCCACGGCGTCCACTTCATCGAGCCGAAATACTCGGCCGCCGCCTTGATCTCGTCCTCGGTCATGCCTTTCGCGATCTGGATCATGACGTTGGTGTTCGCCTTGCGCGACTCCGCACTCTTCCTCACGTCGTTCTTGAAGTCGTGCATCGTCGACATGAAATACGCGACGGGCAGACCAGCCACGCCGGCGTTCTCGGGACGACCTTTGCCGTTTGGATAGTGGCAAAGGCTGCAGGCGCGCACGTCAGGCCGGCGTCCCTTCGCGACGACTTCGGGCATCGTCGGATGATCGCCAGGGAACCAATCGGCCGGACCAAACGCATCGCGGATGTTGGCCAGCGGGAAACTCAACGTGCTGCCGGGCAGCGTGAGCGGTTTGGGATCGGGTGCCGCCGGAGCTGCTGCGGGAGCGGCTCCGCCGGGTGGTGCCGGGGGAATCGCGTACGCCCATCCAGGCGGATCGCCAGCGGCTCCAAGCACGCCCGCCGTGAGAATCGTCGCGACGCCTAGAACGAGGACGCCGAACACTGTGCGCATGATGGCCTCCCTTTTTCGCGCCCGATTATGGACCCGATCGGGGTGTCGTGAGCACGAACTTCTGCACCCGCCGATTCTCCGGACGCAGCGGGGTGACCTCCGTCACGTAGAGATTGCCTTTCGAGTCGGCGGCCATGTGGTGCAGCGTGCCGAACTGACCCGGCGCTGAACCCCACTCGCCAAACGTGTTGAGCAGCGTCAGACTTCGCCGCTCGAACACCATCACCTTGGCCTGACTGCGGTTGCCGACGTACAGGAAGCGCTGTGCAGCGTCGGTTGAGAAGGCGGTGCTCGCGGCGGTCGATCCGTTGCCGCAGTCAGGTGCCTTGCACTCGCGTCCGATGAACACCTGCGAGACGAAAGTGCCGTCGAGCCTGAAGACCTGCACGCGCTTGCCGCCGCGGTCCGACACATACACGAGGCCGTCCTTCGAGACGCGCGCCGCATGAACCGGCTGCACGAACTGTGACGCGCCCTGCGGATCCGCATCAGGCAATGCGGGGTTGGGTGGATCGTCGGTTGGTTTGTTCCCGAACGCGCCTCACATCCGCTTGAACCGGCCGGTATCCGCGTCGAAGACGATGATGCGACGATTGCCGTAGCCATCAGCGACGAAGAGCTCGTTGGTCGCCGCGTGCACGAATGTGTCTGCGGGTTGATTGAGGTTCTCGGTATCGGCGTTGCCGCGACTGCGTCCCGCGTGGCCGATCTGCATGACGAACTTGCCGTCCTTCGTGAACTTCAGAATCTGATGGTCGTTCGTCCCGTTGCCACCGATCCACACGAAGCCTTTCGGATCGACGTAGATGCCATGTTCCGATGACGGCCACTCGTAACCGACACCAGGCCCGCCCCACGCGCGAGCGACGCGTCCCTCTGGTGTGAACTCGATGACGGGTGGTGCCGCCTTGCTCTTCTCGTCCGCGCCGAGCGTGCCCGGTCGCTGCAGCACCCAGACGTGATCGTCACCATCGACTGAAACGCTGGCAACCTGGCCGAACTGCCATGTGGCGGGAACCTGCGGCCAGGCTGAGTCAACGCGAAATGTCGGCGGCGCAGGCTTCGCCTGCGCGGCGAGCATGACGAGCGCGAGAAGAATCAATCGTCCAGGCATAGCGGGTCCGGCTGAAGCCGGACACTACATTCGTCCGGCTGAAGCCGCAGGCTACATGGCGGCTGATTATGGACGCGATCGAAGAACTCTGCTGCAGGAACTCGAGGGGCCGTACATGGAACAGGCCCGCGGCCGTTCACGACCGCGGGCCCGTTGCTTCGACCGGGCGGCGCGCATCACATTTAAGCCAGACCGCCCGCCGAAGATTGGCTTTCGAACGGCAATCCCCGAGGCAACGGTCATGCCCACGCGAGAACGTCACGCACGCGAAGAATTTCAGCGAGTCGGCGCGCGTCGTGAAGAAGTTACAGACGTAAACCTTCTTGGTTGAGTAGCCGAAACATACTGAGCCTCTCCTGCTCGAGCGTTCACGCTTGCTTGCGGCCCGGCCCGCTTGGCTGCTGCGCTTCGGACTCTCGATTGAGTCCGCGAGTGCGCCGTCTGGTCGTGATACTCAGCCCGTTGTTCACGTCGTTGATTCCAGGGATCGCCCAGGCCAGCTCACCAACGTCGTGTTTAACGCGCTTGTTCGGGACGGATCCGCTCAGCGAGAGGCGGCCACCTTCGCAGCGTATCTCGACGTCACCGGCGCCTGGCATGAGCTCGAGCGTGTCGTACAGCAATTCCTCAACATCCTGATCAGTGGCTGGTCCCTGCGGCTGTCCTCGTCTCATCGCCATCGTCGCGATCACCGTCAACGCGGGCACCCCTGCAGGAACAATGAACGGTGTACTGATGTTTCCGGCGATAACCGACGGCAGCCCGGGGTTCGGGTAGCCGAGGGATGGCGGCACTTGTCCAAATCCGCCGCTGAGACTGCTCATCGCTCCCGGCATGCCCTCAGCGCCGGCAAACGCGGCGCCGATCGCGGGCCACGGCGATGTCGTTGTCATTCCCGTCCAGCCAGGGGTCACCGCTCCGAATAGTCCCTGTGTCATGTGATTGCTCCTCCTGTGCAGCAACCGGCAGTGCGATCGAAGGCATGGGCCCGCGGCCCTGTACCGCGGCGCCCATGTCCACCGTTCCTCTACATCACGTAACCCTGCTGGCCGCCGAAGATGGGCTGCTGCGCAGACTGTGTGCCCAACCACCCTGACGGTCCGGAGAACGACGGCGTCTGAAACATCGGAGCAAACGGCTGCTGTTGCTGCTGCCACATGGAGTACGGCTGTTGCTGTTGCTGATGCGCGACGATTTGGATCAATTGCTGAATCAGCTGCTGTTGTTGTGGCACGAGTTGCGCGAGCTGCTGTAGCTGCTGCTGTCCGGCGTACTGCAGATGCAACAGATGCTGCAATCCGTGAAGTAGTTGCGGCGTCTGCATGCCTACGGGACTTCCGCCGAGCCACGGATTTCCGAAGAACCCTGCCGTCGCGGGGTTGTAGGTCGGTGTCCCGATTCCTAGTGCTCCACCCATCTGTTCCCTCCTGAATTGCGGAGTAGGACACGTCGGTCGAGTCATCGTCATCGGTGATCGATCGACGACATCACGGCGAGAACGCGCAACGGTCGTACCGGCGCGATCGCGCCAGCTGTCGGCCAGCGCGATGCGTGTGAGTGGGTGGGTGTATGAATCGCGTGCGGAAAAACTTCTGCGCTGAGTATTACTTCTTGCCTTCAGCTTTCAACCGTTCCTGCTCGAGTTCGGCGCGCGATCGCATGCCGAACCTCGTCCCGTTCGCCGTCGTCGCGGCTGTCACATATCCGCCGTCGCTGCCGTCCTTGAGCGGCGCGATGTAGACGGTGATCGTGTCGCCGACCTTGATCATGTTGTCGCGGTAGCCGGCGCGATACATGTTGTTCGTGCTGTGGCCTTCGAACTCGATGTCGCGCTCACCCTTCGCGTCCTTCACGTGCAGGACGAGCTGCATGTGCGGATTGATCGCGATGAACTTCTTCACGACACCGGTGACCGCCTTGCTGTTCGTGAAATCGAATTGAATGGCCGAGTGATGAGCAGCAAGTGAAGCACCGAACGTCATGAGCACGGCCGCGATGAGAACAATCTGTTTCATGATGTGAGTCTCTCCTACTTCTTGCCAGCGCCCTTTGCCTCGAGCTGCTCGAGGTGTTTGATCCAGTTCTCCTCGGCGCACTCATACGGGAGCAGATGTCCATTCGGCACCTTCTCCCACTTCTTCACGGTCGTGACGGGTGCGGTGTAGAACACCGGGTCGGTCATCGTCATCTCCGCGACCAGCACGGTCTCGCCCTTCGGACCTTTTTCCTGATGGTAGCGTTCGACGATCTTCGCCTTGTCGCTGTGCGCATAGCGCTGATCGACCTGCTCGACCAGATGTGTGGTCTCGACGACGAGCGTGTTGCCGTCCCAGCGGCCGCTGGAGTGACCGTTGCGGCCGGGCAGCCGATCGGCGTCAGGCACGATGCGGTTGCCGAGATAGACGCGGCGCACCTCATTGTGTGCCTCGTACACGATCATGATCTGCTCGGGACGCTGGACGATCTCCATGGGATAGCCGCCCGATCCGAGCATCGATCCCGGCATACCGGTACCGAGGCAGTAGCCGCCGGGCGTGTCACCGGTCGGCTGCACGAGCGCCTGATACTTCGCGACCTTCTGCTTCGCGGAGTCGGTCATTGGCAGTGGCGGCCCACCACCACGTCCGCCACCGGGCGCTGCCCCTGGTTCGTTATAAGTGGTCCACACGCCGGTGAAGTCCGGCTGCTGGGCCAGAGCGACTGAACTGGTGAACGATAGACACGTAGCAAGAACAATGATGGACGTTTTCATAGGGTCACCGGCGGCGTGACGTCCACGCGCGCGACTGCTGCTGCACGATATCCACGAGGTTCCCCATCCCCGCACTGACGTCGATGAGATGTAACCCCCAGTCCGTCAGTATCTGATTACCGACCATCAGATCGCCACGGATATTGTCCGTGCGGGGATCGGCCGGATCACCATGCACCGTGATTTCGAGGTACGACGCATGCTCGTTGGATGTGCACTGCCCTGTCAACAGGCCCGGCACGCTGACCCACGGCGTTTCGATCGGACGCTCTGGAACGACCCACGGCGGGGTTGGTGCGGAGCCAACGATTGTGCGTCCTTCGGCCGAGAAGTACGCGTGCAACGGAGCGCTGCCGCCGCCGAGCGCTGCCGGGTTGGTGCACGCGGCGACCATGCCGGGCTCGGTGACCTTGCCGAATCGCGTATTCGCGGGGGGCGGCGAGGTCGACCTGAACGACACGTAGGTGACGAGACAGTTCACCTGTGCCGGCTTTCGACAGAGCGGCAGATGCTGGAATGAGCCGCCGACGTCCTTGCCTTGCGGTACCGACTGCGTCGCGCCAAGCAACATCGCCGAGACCAGTCGTGACTGAATCGGCTTGCCATCGATCTCCTGACGAATCAGCTCGGCGAGGATGAACGACCCTTGCGAGTGACCGATCAGCACGACGCCGCGGCCGCGGTTGTCGTGCTCGAGATAGTAATGCCACGCGTCGCGCACGTCGTTGTACTGCGGACCGTTGCTCAACGCGGCACCACCGCCACCGCCTGCGATCGCCGTGCGCAGGCCGGCGAGCGTGACCTGACGATACAACGGTGCGTATCGGCGGCAGACCGATCCGAATCGCGCGAATTGCAGCCGCACGACTTCGAGCTCGGCGGGATCCGCCTTCATGTCGCTGAATGGCGTCGGATCGGTTGAGACCGTGGGGTAGACGTAGAAGCAATCGATCGGCGCGTTCGGATCGCCTCTCCATTCCTCGCGCGTGAAGCTGCCGTCAGCCTTGACGATCGTTGTAGCGAGATCGACTGCGCAGGCATCCTGACGACCAGGCCGGCACAACCAACTCGCATCGAGGCTGTAGTCGTTGGGCGTCACAGATGCGGGCGGTGACGCCGGTGCCGGCCCGGTCTGCCCGTTCTGCGCGAATGAGGGCGCAGCGAAGCAGACACAGACAACGAGAAGCGCGAACGTCTTCGTCATTACTTCTTCTTCTCCGTCGGATCGGCGCCATCGGTCGGCGCACCGGTGCCAGAGGAGCCGAGGAACAGCTTGCGTCCGTCGGGATATGTGATGTTGCGGCCGTTGGCGCGCTTCAGCGTGTGGTCGCGCGCTTGATAGCCGTCCACAACGATCTCGGTGCCGACCGGCAGCGAGGCCTTGGTGACGCCCTGCCGCAGCAGCGAGTTGGGACTGCCGCCCTCGATCATCCACACTTCCGTTTTTCCGTCAGGCTGCTTCACCGCAATGTGTATCCACGCATGCGGATTCACCCACTCGACTTTCACCACCGAGCCCTTGAGCAGCACCGGGCGGTTGGCGTCGAATTCGCCGCCGAACGCGTGATGCGCGCGCATCGGCGCCGCCGTCGCAAGAACGAACGCAGTCACGACGAGCATGGTTGTTTTCATCGCACTCTCCGGGTCCGGCTAAAGCCGGACGCTACATCGCTACTTGCCTGCGGCGTCCGCTTCGCGCTGTCGCGCGCCGCGCAGAATGTTCTCCATCGCGTAGTTCGCTTCGTGACAGGCGTACTCGAAGATCTGCTCGGTGGTCGCCGGCCAGGTGAACTCACCGGTCCACGGCGCGACCCACGTGCCGGGGTCCTCGACCGTAAATCGATACAGCAGCGCGTTGTCCGCGACACGTGTGAATCGCTCGATCACGTGGAGCTCCTGCGTCGGCCCCTGCAACCGATCCTTTGCGCCGAGGCTTTCAACCATGAAGAGTCCACGGCCAGGCGCGGCTTGCACCGCATAGCGAATCTGATCGGCGTTGAAGTTCGTCGTGTCCACGACGAGCGTGTCGCCTTCCCAGCGGCCGATCGAATCTCCCATCCACTTGCGAATGTGCTTCGGCAGATGCGCCGCGTTCATACGCACGACGCGGACATCGTGGACCATCTCGTTGACGATCAGCACAGTGCTCGGCGTCTGGACGATCTTGTGGAGGTTGTTGTAGAAGTAGTTGGGCAGCGCCGGCGGTCCTGCCGTTGATCCAAACCCGAGCAGACAGCGCTCACCGAGCGGACGACGCTCCGGATCGTCGTAGGCACCAGGTGCCGTTTCGAGACCGCGATCGTTGTTCGGCTGGCCCGCACCAGCGAGCAACCGGGCGGCAATGCGCTGCCGTGCCGCGGGCGTCAACTGCGGCAATCGGCCATCGGGTGGATCGACAACGATCGACGTGCGAATCTCACCGTTGACGACCGTGAATGTCGAGCCGGGATCCAGCCAGAAGTTGTTGTAGCCGCCAACGTTCCCGGCCGCTCCAACCGATCCGTCCCCACCTTTCGGCGGCGCGGCGCGCTCACCGCTGATCGGTTTCGCGCCTTCATCAACCTGCGCCGCAACCGCGCGTTCGAGCTTCGCCACTTCCTCGCGCGTGAGGACGGCTTTCATTCCAGCCGGACGCTCGAGCGGTGTCAGCGTGGCCAGATCGTAGGTGCCCTGCAGATCAGGCTTGCCGTCCGGCATGCGCTTCGGCGAGTACGGCTTCGCGCTCTGCCCCACGACCGGCGCCGGGTCCAAAGCAGACAGCGCCATCAAGACGCCGCACGCCACCGCCACGAGAAGAGATCGATGTCGCATGATTTGTCCTCGTCGGTCCGGCTTAAGCCGGACACTGCATCTCAGTTCAGCGGCTTCTTCCGCAGTGGGCCGTACATCAGTTCTTCCACAAACTCCACGCACTTGAAGTCCATCAGCTGTGCGTTCCGTTCCTGCCGCCGGTACAACGGCATGCTCATCTTCCACGGACGTGTGAAGACGTTCGGGTCCTCGATCGTCGCTTCGTATGTGATGACGTCGGCGCTCGTCCGCGTATAGCGCTCGACGACGTGCAACGCGTCGCTATGGAAGTTGCCGGCGCGATCGAACCAGGTCTGATCGTTGAGCCCGGTGACATCGACGACGAGCGTGTCGCCGTCCCACTTCGCCACCGACTGACCCATCCACGAATCGACAGGGGCTGGCCCGGGATCCTTCAGGTGAATGTCGCGGACGGCGCCCGCATATTCGTACGTGATCAGCAACTGACTCGCGCTCTGGACGATCTGAAACGGATACGGCATGTAGGTCGCCCGCGGGACGCCGGGCAGATAGCACTTGATCTCCGGATCGCGCGATAGCCACTGCTGCTGGTTCTCCTGCTTCGTCTTCAACGCGTCGGGCTTGTACGGAAGCTCGTCGCCGTCGACGATGCCCACGCCCGGCGGTACGGCACCAACTGCGCCGAGTGCGACGACCGGCATTGCCGGGACCGGACCGTACGGTCCATCCCGCAGCGCAAGCGCCGGCCGAGCGACGTGTATCTGGATGTCGTAGTTGGCTTCGTTCAGTGCCTGCCAGATGCCATTGAAATCGGGATGGCCGTCGGCAAGCCGCGGTGGTCGATATCCCTGCGCGTCAGTCGCAACAGGCCACGTCGCGATGGCCAGCCACGCCCCTGCGAATCCCGCAAGGAACGCCGGCAAAATCTTTCGGATGAGCTTCAGCATCGTTCGCCTTTGCCCTTTGCCTTTTGACCTTTGACCTTGAGCGCGCTCATTCGAGCGCGAACACCCAAATAGCCCCGCCTTCAGGAACCTCCGGAAACTCACCCGGGAACAGATTGTTCAGCGTCGCCTGCATGCCACGTGAATCACCGCCCCATCCCGTCTCGACGGCGACGTACTGCTTGCCTTCAACCGAGAACGAGGACGGGGGCGCGAGCGCGCCCGAGTTCATCGGGAAATCCCACAGCAGCTTGCCGGTCGCGGCGTCGAACGCGTGGAACTTGCGATCGCTCGTCCCGCCCGTGAAGACGATGCCGCCTGCGGTCGCGAGCATGCCGCCCCAGTTCGGCGACTTGTTGTACTCGTGCGTCCACACCTTCTGTCCGGTGTCCACGTTCCACGCCTGCACTTCGCCAACGTGATCCGCGCCCTCGCGGATGAATGGCCGGCTGCCACCGACACCGACAAACGGACGTCCCGGCGTGTACGTCGGCATCGTGCCCATGTTCGAGCCGCACAGATTGTTGTTGGCGGGGATGTAGATCATCCGCGTGCGCGGACTGAACGCGATCGGCGGCCAGTTCTTGCCGCCATGCACG
>JBKPRH010000095.1:0-34186 GCA_046765795.1 Acidobacteriota bacterium
GGTGCGAGAGAGATTGACGGACTGTTCGTGCCGTTCGTGGATGCGACGTCAGGAAAAGAGACGTATCCGGCCGGACGCTATCTCGACATTCCGCCGACGACGACCGGCATCTACGAGATCGACTTCAACAAGGCCTACAACCCATTCTGCGCATACAACTCGACGTACGAGTGTCCCTATCCGCCGGCATCGAACCGCCTGAAGGTTGAGATCCGCGCTGGTGAAAAGGCCCCGGGGGCATGAGCCGACCGCTGCAAGCCATCGTGTTCGACTTCGACGGCGTGATCGCCAACAGCGAGCCACTTCACCTCAAAGCGTTTCAGCTGGCGCTCGCACCCGAAGGCATCGATCTCGCTCCGGCCGAGTACTACGCACGCTACCTGGGCTACGACGATGTGGGATTGTTTGAGGCGCTGGCCAAGGATCGCGGCCTGGCGATAAGCGGCGGGCACGTGTCTGCCCTGGTGGTTCGCAAGGGCGAACGGATGCAGGAGATGCTGCGTTCGGGAACCGTGCTCTTTCCCGGGGCGACCAAGTTCATCCGCGAAGCGGCAGCGGCGGTGCCGATCGCGATCGCGTCTGGCGCGATGCGTCATGAGATCGAAGAAGTGATTGATGCCGCCGGCGTGACCGATCTGTTCGCCACGATCGTCGCCGCGGGCGACACCCCGCAGAGCAAGCCGTCGCCGGAGCCGTACCGGCTCGCCCTCGAGCGGCTTCGCGAGACCAGTGGTCGCGACATCGATCCACGGCGGGCCGTCGCGATCGAGGACTCGAAGTGGGGGCTCGAATCGGCGCAGGGCGCAGGGCTGCGGCTGGTCGGCGTGACGAACAGCTATCCGGCGCATGAGTTGACCGGCGCCGACCTGGTGGTGGACAGCCTCACGGCGCTGACACTGCCCGCACTCGATCGGTTGTGCGCAAGCTGAGACTGTCGATGAGATGGACAATTGACGAAGGACGTTTGACGGATTGGTCCCCGTTCGATCCACAGCGATTCATCGTCTATCAATACGTCAATCGTCCCTCGTCAATCGTCAATTGCACGTGAAGAAAGATCTCGTCTCGTCGCTCGTCGCCGCCACCAACGCATCGGGCAGCACCGGTCTTGCCGATGCCACGCTCGTCATCGCGCGCATCGAGTATCCGCGTCTCGATCCCGAGCCGTATCTCGCCAAGCTCGATTCGATGGGTGAAGCCGCGCGACGCGCGATCGCCGAGGACCTGGCCGCGACCGGCGACCCGTCGACATCAGCCGGTATTCGCGCGCTCAATTCGTATCTCTTCGACACGCTGCACTTCGTCGGCAACCGCGACAAGTACGAGGACCCGCGCAACAGCTGTCTCAACGAAGTCCTCGATCGCCGCACCGGCATCCCGATCACCTTGTCGGTGGTCTACATGGAAGTGGCGCGTCGAGCCGGGCTGCAGGTGGACGGCATCAACTTCCCTGGGCATTTCCTGGTGCGCTGCCCCGAGACGCAGAACTCGCCGTTTCTGATCATCGACCCCTTCCACTCGGGGGCGCTGTTGTCCGAACACAAGTGCCGGCTGCTGCTGCAAAAGCACGTCGGCAGCGACGTCGCCTTCAGCAAATCGCTGCTCGCACCTGCGACACGGCTGCAGATCATCGTGCGCATGCTGCTCAACCTGAAGCGCATCTACGTACATATGCGCTCGTTCCCACAGGCGCGCGACGTCACCGAGCTGCTGCTCGCGATCACGCCGTCGGCATTGAGCGAACTGCGCGACCGCGGCCTGCTGGCGTATCACCTCAACGACGTCACCGCAGCGCTGCGCGACCTGCAGGCCTATCTGCGTCTCACCAGCATGAGCGAAATGGACAAGGACGCGCGCGACGAGCACCAGCAGATCTGGGAACACGTCAAAACCCTCCGCCGCCGCGTCGCCGCGCTCAACTAGACGGCTGCCGTGTCCGGCTTCAGCCGGACGGGCGGCGTATATAAACGCTCATTCATTTATTTATTGACACGATAGTAAACCGCCATTTACTATCTGCGGCCTGTGAGCCCGCGCCCGCGCACCATCGCCGACGAACAGATCATCCAGGCCGCGGCGAAGGTCATCGGCCGGGTCGGCCCGGCCAACCTGACACTCGCCGACGTCGGGAACGAAGCCGGCCTGTCCGCCGCCACGCTCGTGCAGCGGTTCGGCTCGAAACGCGGGCTGCTGCTCGCGATGGCGACGTCGGCCGCCGAGTCGATGGACGCGTGCTTCGACATGGTGCGCGCCGCCCATCCGTCGCCGCTGGCCGCGCTCGTCGCAGCCGCCACCGACATCACGCGGTATTTCGACACGCCGGAAGAAGTCGCCAACCACCTCTCGTTCCTGCAGATGGATCTCTCCGACCCCGACTTCCATCGACTGATGGTGATCAGCTCGAAGAAGACGCTCGAGGGATATCGCCGGCTGCTGCGCGACGCGGTGGACGCGGGAGAGCTTGTCGAGTGCGATACGCAGCGCCTGGCGCGGGCGATCAACGCGATCTGCGGCGGCTCTTTGATTCAGTGGGCGGTGTTCAAGCAGGGCACCGCCGTGGCCTGGGTACGCGAGGACGTCGATACCGTCCTCGCACCTTATCGAGCCCACTCACCACGGTCGGCACGGAGATCTCGCCGTCCCGCGCGCAAGGCAACGCGGCGCACCCGCTGAGGATTGTTCAGATGGCAAAGCGAACGGAGCAGGCAAGGAAACCTCTCTCGGGAAAAGTGGCCCTCGTGTCCGGTGCCACGCGCGGCGCCGGTCGCGGCATTGCCCGTGCACTCGGCGAAGCCGGCGCCATCGTCTACTGCACCGGCCGCAGCGTGAAGGGCAACCCATCGCCGTACAAGCGTCCCGAGACGATCGATGAGACTGCAGAGATGATCACTGCCGCCGGCGGCACCGCTGTGCCGGTGCGCGTCGACCACGGAGTGGAGAGCGAGGTCGAGGCCCTCTTCGCTCGCATCGAGCGAGATCACGGGCGCGTTGACATCGTCGTGAACAGCGTCGCTGGTGAGGATCCGCTGACGAAAGCGTATGGATGGTTCTGGGACGCCGATCTGACGAACTCGGCCAAGGCGCTCGAGAACTCGCTGCTGACGCACATCATCACGGCCAAGCACGCGGCGAAGCTGATGATGCGCGGCAAGAGCGGGCTGATCGTCGAGGTCACGGAAGGCGACTCGCTCGGTGCGGGGGGCAATCCTGTCAAACAAGTCGTCAAGCTGGCGCTCAAAGCCAACGCGCTGGCGTGGGCGACCGAACTACATCCGCATGGCGTCGCAGTAGTCTCGATCACTCCGGGATTCCTCCGATCGGAGGCCATGCTCGAAGGCTTCGGCGTCACCGAACAGAACTGGCGTGACGCGGGAAAGAAGGACAAGAACTTCCTCGAGTCGGAGT
Source organism: Acidobacteriota bacterium (assembly GCA_046765795.1). GTDB lineage: Bacteria > Acidobacteriota > Vicinamibacteria > Vicinamibacterales > UBA2999 > Gp6-AA40. The sequence goes on from JBKPRH010000095.1 coordinate 3,406, forward strand.
CGCCGCTCTATATCGGACGAGCGGTTGCCGCGCTCGCCGCCGATCCGAAGATCCTGAAGCGTACCGGTCAGTTGTTCAGTTCGTGGGAGCTGTCGCGCGAATACAAATTCACCGACTACGATGGCAGGCGACCGGACTGGGGGAAGCTCAAGATCGATTTTTCCGGGATGCCACCCGATTTCCTGACGTACTTTCGCATCGGCGGGAGATTGACACTCGAATGGCTGGACAGAGTGACCGCGCGATCGAAGAGCTTCGGGAAGCAACTACCAAAGGAAACGAATCGAAAGAAGGCGGGCTTGAAGAAACCGGGTCCAAAGAACAGGACCCGGCCTACATCTGTCAAGAAGGTCGCGAGCAAACGTCGCTAACCCGACAGCCGTAGGGCGTCTTGTTCTGTAGACCCGCCGGCGTACCATGAGCACCACGATGGTGTCGCGGCGCGATCTCTTGAAGGCCACCCTCGCGGGAGCGGCTGCGTACGTCGGTAGCAGTGCGCTCGCAGGCGTGCGCTTCGACGCTGCCCAACGCGGCACGCCTGTCGCCGATCTGCTGCTCGCCAACGGAAAGTTCGTCGATGGACGCGGCGTCGTGGGAACCGCCCTGACGATTCGCAATGGCCGTATCGTTGCGGTCGGCGACGCACGAGCCCTTGGCTCCGCGACGCGCACGATCGATCTGGGAGGTCGCACTGTTGTTCCCGGACTGTTCGATGCGCACGTGCATTACACGCGAGCCGGAGTGAATCCCGGCTACGAAGCCCGTCGCATTGAACGAGCGTTCTCGATCGCCGAGCTGCAGGAGGCGATCGCGAAACGCGCCGCGTCGGTGCCGTCAGGAGCGTTCATCACGTGCATCGGCGGGTGGAATCACACGCAACTCGCCGAGAATCGCCGGCCGACGAAGGCGGAGCTCGATGCGGCGGCGCCAAAGCACGGCGTCTACATTTCTGGCACGGGTGGCAATACCGGAGCGATCACGAATAGCGTCGGCAGTGCGTTCCTTTCCGCGAAAGGCGTGATGGTCGATGACGCGACCGGCGTCATCGCGTCGGCACAGCCTGCGGTGGCCGCACTCCAGCAGGCTCAGACTGCAGAGGACAAGCTTCGCGGCACCGCCGATCTGAACACGCACGCGAACAGTCTCGGTCTGACTGGCGTGATCAATGCCGGCAATTTCCCCGATCAGGAACTCGCGCTTGCGCTGTGGCGCCGGGACACACTCACGATACGTATGCGTCCAGTGTTTCCTGCCGATTCACCGCAGGAGGTCGAGACGCGGGTACTCAACAACTTCAGTCAGGCGGGCAAGGCTGTCGGAGACGACCTGTTTCGGCCGGCGGGATTCGGCGAACGCATCGGCGGCAACGACACCATGTCGCCGCAATTCGAGCCCACGGCCCGCATGATCGCGAAGCATGGCTGGCTACTGCAGCAGCATTCCATCACGCCAAAGGAAAACGATTTTCATCTGGACGCCTTTCGATCGATCGCGCGCGAATATCCGATCGAGAAGCTGCGGTGGTCGATCATTCACCTGCAGAACATCGACGAACCGCGATTGAAGGCGCTCAAAGAACTCGGCTGCGGCGCCAGCGCCCAAACGTGGACGTACTTCGGAAACGGTGGAGGCCCACCGTTCAGACGCATCGTCGATTCAGGAATCCGCGCTGGAGTCGGCACCGATTCGACGAACGTCTCGGCGCTCGATCCGTGGGTCTCACTCTTCTACATGACGACAGGCCGCAACGTTGCCGGCACGTTGACGAACGACGGCCAGCAAGTGTCGCGTGTCGAAGCGCTGCGCCTGTATACAGAGGGCGCTGCGTGGTTCTCCTTTGATGACCATCAGGTCGGATCGTTCATTCCCGGCAAGTATGCCGACCTCGCGGTCCTCAACCAGGACTATCTGACCGTTTCCGAGCAGGCGATCCGACGCATCGAATCCATGATGACAATGGTCGGTGGGAAGATCGTTCACGCGATGAAGCCGTTTGCATAGCCGGGTCCACAAAACAAGACCCGGCCTACGGCAGTGAGAACACTCTCTCCGCGTTCGTCTGGAATAGCTTTTTCTTGTCCGCATCGCTGATCGCCACATCGTCTGTCGCGTCCACTTCGTACTGTTCGAACTGATACGGGTAGTCCATCGCGTACATCACGCGATCCACGCCAAGCACGGACTGCACGAACGTGATCGCCGGCGCCCACGCCATGCCGCTCGTCGTGATGTAGACGTTCTCCTTCATGTAGTCGCTAATCCGCTTGCCCAATGACGTTGCACCGGTGCGAATGCCCGGTCGCGCCGTCTTGTTCATGTAGTCGAGTCGATACAACCAGAACGGCAGCGCCTCGCCGAGATGGCCGACCACCAGTCGCAGACGAGGAAAGCGATCGAGCGCGCCGCTGCGGATGATGGCGAGCACGTGCAGGCCGGTCTCGGCGCCGAATCCCCAGAGCGCGCCTTCGAGTCCCCGCTCGACGTAGGGAGCAATCATCGCCGGCGGAGGTGCCTGCGGGTGGATGTAGATTGGAACGTTCAGCGACTCAGCGGCTTCGAAGATCTCCCAGAACTTTGGATCATCGAGCATCTCGCCACGCGTGTGCGAATTGATGATCACGCCCTTCATGCCGAGCGTGCGAACGCCACGATCGATCTCACGTACCGCTGACGATGGATCCTGCGGCGCGACGGCGGCCAGCCCGGCGAAGCGAGTTGGATAGCGGCGAATCGCTTCCGCCAGCTGGTCGTTGGACTCGATCGCGAGCGAGGTCGCCGTTGGCGCATCGAAGACCTGCACGCCCGGCGAGGTCAACGAGAGAATCTGGATGTCGATCCCCGATGCGTCCATGTCGGCGATCCGCCGCTCGCCGATGTCGCCGAGCCGCTCAACGAGTTGGCCGCGCGAGCCCAGTCGATTCCACAACGCGACAAAGCCCGGATCGTCGATCGACTTCTTCGCTGCCATGACGCGATAGGTTTCGAGGAGGCTGGGCGGGGCCCACGCCTCCTCGGTCGCGATTCGCTTGTAGGGCACCTGCCGTGGTGTCATTCGTTGCTCCCGGTGTAGTGTCCGGCTTTAGCCGGACCCGACAAGTGAAACTGCATGAAGCGCAGGATCTCTCGAATGATCTCCCGCGTCGCCTCGCTGTCCTCGAACAAGTCAAACGCGTGTGGAGCGCCAGCGTGGTTGATCATCGTCACCGGCAGATCTTTCTGCAGCGCTCCGGCGATGAAGCTGTCAAGCGACGTATTCACGCCGAATTGATCGCGCCCTGCCCTGACCACGAGCAACGGCACATCGTTCCGAACATCATCCATCGTTTTTCCCGCGCCAGGGTTGGCAAACGGAAAGAGCTTCTGCATGTCAGCGACGGAGGTCGCACCGTTCAAGTCGAGCATGTAGCCGCAGTGGAGAACCGCACATTTCACGTCGTGCCGTTCGTTCTGCATCAGGAGCCACAACGCGAGCGGGACGTTCGCGGAGGCGGCCCAGAGACCGAGACGGGTTCCGTCGATGCCGAGGTCCGCCGCATGCTCGCGAAGGTGCTGGAGAACGCGTTGGGCATCATCCACCGGCTCGCGATTCGAGTAGAGGATGGCGACGAGGCCGGACGCCGCAATCAGACGGGCCCACGACACGGTCTGGCCCATCTCCTTGAACGTTCGTCCAAACACGTTAGGCACGCCGGCATCCGAGTAGCCATAGACGATCAGCACGGCGGGACGACGATCGGCCGCAGCCGCACCGGGAGGGTAATACACGTCGAAGGTGAGTGAGCCCGATTCGGTCGTGCAATACGGCACCTCGCGCCGGACCGTGACCGCCTCCATTTCGGGGATCGCGTAGACGATCGTCATCTTTGCCAACTCGGTTGGCGCCATCTCTTCTTGCTTCATCGTTTTCTCCGGTCGGACGTACGGGTACAGCGCTCCGCAGCCGTCAGCTGGGGCGACATCACCTGAAGACAGAAAAGCCGTCGGGCAGGCGTCCGCCGACGGCGTGAACTCAGTTATTGATTAGGTGTTGAACGCGGTGCTCTGTAGGGCGTAGATGGCACTCTATTCGCCCGGCTGTGCGGGGCGCAAGCCTTTTCTGACATTCGCCCACGATGCGGGCTCCCACGTGGGCCGCCGATCAGGCGGGAGCACCGTACGGAAGGTCAGCGACACCCGCCTGCCCCGCGGCCACTCGCGGCCTTGCCACACGTCGACCGGACGACTCGGGATCGAATGCTTCCACGCATGTCGCGCCTCGCCACCGATGACCAGCGTGCTTCTCGGCTCGAGGAATTGTGCCTCGGTGTCACCGGCCTCGTTCGTGAACTCCATCACACAATTCGAGCCAAGACTGACCGAAATGATCGTGTCGGTGAAGAGAGGCGCGTCAACGTGCGCCTGAATGCCCTGGCCGGCGGCGTAGTCGTTGACGATCAACTGATCGGCAGCGTCCGGCATCAGGCCATCGCGCACGAGACGCGCCGAGAGATCCTCGGCCCAGGGCGGCAGATCCTCGACCCGATAGAGCCCGCCCTTCGTGTAGTGATAGCTGTATCCGTAGATCTGCGCGCGCCGCTCGCCGAAGTCGCGCCACGCGCTCTCGTCTACCGACGCGAGAAGGGAATCATGCGTGACGGCGTCCAGATACTCCGAGACGTAGCGCAGCCCAGGAATCATTGCGTCCGCCGCAACATCTCTCTCCACGCGATGTAGTGGCCTTCGGCGTTCTTCGTGCTCGATCCGAAGACCTCGACGCGTCCGCCGTTGAAACGATAGCTCGCCTCGACGAAGGCTTGACCCGTTTCGAGATGGTAATGGCAATAGTCGTCGAGCAGGTATCCGTGACCGAGCGACGCTCCCGCGGCGGACACGCGGAATATGCGCGGCGCCACCCATGTCATCTGAAAGCGTGCATCGACGACAGTGCCGTCGGCGAAGTCGTGCTTGAAGGCAATCTCGAAACCGTCGGGCGTCGCAGCGTTCGTTTGCCGCACGGTATACGTGGAAGACTTGCCAGACGAGTCGAACCACTCACCGGTTCCCTCGTATATACCCGCAAGGCTCTGGAGCACAGTCACCCCCGCATGTTAACGTGCCCACATGGAGGAAGCTGATGAAGACCTGGCGAATTCCTCTGACTTCGGTGGTCGCCCTTCTCACGATCGCGGCGCTCGTTCGCGCCGCCGACCCAACCGGCCGCTGGACCTCGACATTCACAACTGATGTGGGAGAACAGCAGTACACCTTCGAGTTCACGGTGAAAGGCTCGACGCTCACCGGAACTGCGAAGAGCAACTTGCTTGGGGAATCGAAACTGGACGAAGGCAAGGTCGACGGCGACAAGATCTCGTTCGTCGAGAACGCCAACTTTCAGGGCATGCCGCTCAAGATCACCTACTCCGGCACGATGACGTCCGCGGACGAGATCGCATTCACTCGCAACGTCGCCGATATCGCCAACGAGAAGCTGGTCGCCAAGCGAGTCAAGTAGATGGCCCACCGACGCGGCCGGTCCAAAAGGACCGGCCCTACTCGAGCGCCGCGATCTCCTGATACAGATACGCCGACGCGATGATGCCGTTGTGGAAGTTGCCGAGATCGAGCCGCTCGTCTGGCGCGTGCGCGTTCTCATCGGGCAGGCCGACTCCAAACAGCACACTCGGCAGACCGAGTTCTTCCTGGAACGTCGAGACCACCGGGATCGATCCGCCCTCTCGGTTGAAGACGGGTGATTTGCCGAAGCCCTGCTCGATGGCACGGCCGGCGGCACGCACGTACTTGTTGTCGAACTCGGTCATCCACGGCTTGCCGCCGTGCATGCGCGTCAGCTTGGTTTCGACCGTCTTCGGCGCCACTTTCTGCAAATAAGCGTCGAACAGCTGTGCGATCTTCCCCGGCTCCTGATCGGGCACGAGACGCATGCTCACTTTCGCCATTGCGGTCGCCGGCAGCACGGTCTTCGCACCCTCGCCAGTGAATCCCGAGAGCAACCCGTTCACTTCGAACGTCGGCCGGGCCCACACACGCTCGAGCGTCGAGTAACCGCTCTCGCCAAACAGCTTCGGTGCGCCGAGCTCCTTGCGGTACTTCGTCTCGTTGAACGGTAACTTCTTCCACTCCGCGCGCTCCGCGTCACTGAGCGGCCGCACATCGTCGTAGAAACCGGGAATCTTGATACGTCCGCCACGGTCCTTCATTTGCGACAGCACGGTGGCCAGCACGAATGCCGGATTGGCGACAGCACCGCCGAATGATCCAGAGTGCAGATCGCTCTTCGTTCCTCGCATGTCGATCTGGAAGTAGGTCAACCCGCGCAGACCATAGCAGATCGACGGAATGCCGCGATCGAACATCGGCGAATCGGAAATGACGACGACGTCTGCGGCGAGATCCTGCTTGTGCGAGCGGACGAAGTCGTCGAGGTGAACGCTGCCGACTTCCTCTTCGCCTTCGATGAAGAACTTGATGTTGAGCGGGAGGCTGCCTGCCTGCTTCAGGTGCGCTTCAACCGCCTTGATGTGCATGAACACCTGGCCCTTGTCGTCGGCGGCGCCGCGCGCGTAAATCTCGCCGTCGCGGACCGTCGCTTCAAACGGCGGGCTGGTCCAGAGGTCCACGGGATCGACCGGCTGTACATCGTAGTGGCCGTAGAAGAGAATCGTCGGTTTGCCTGGCGCGTTCAGCCAGTCCCCATACACCACGGGATTCCCGGGCGTCTCGATCAGTCGCACGTTCTGCAGACCGGCCGTCTTCAATGCCTCGCCGGTCCACTCGGCCGCGCGTCGCACATCAGCGGCGTGCTGCGGCAGCGCACTGATGCTGGGGATTGCCAGGTACTGCTTGAGCTCGTCAACGTATCTGTCGCGGTTGACGTTGATGAAGTCGACGACCTGATTCATGGCTCAATGATATGCCACGCCTGTTCTTCAGGCGCCGCGTCTCCCTTGGGCGCCGACGCACCTGACGCGGAGGCGACGGCCCGTCGCGCGCGGCCCTCGTGTTCGAGCTTCAGCAGATGCGCCAGTACGCTCTCGCGCGCCATCGGTACAAGCGTGTCTTTGAGGCCGCGATACATCCGAACCACCATCGCGTCCGGAGAGCTTTCGCCGGCGCGCAGCAACTCGAGAATCTGCTTCTCGCGTGCACCCCGGTGCTCGATGTAGCCGCGCAGCAGACGGTCTGGATCGTCGATGACCGGACCATGTGCAGGCAATAAGTGCGCGGGCCGCAGCGCGAGCACGCGCTCGAGCGACGCGAGATACGCACGCAAGTCGCCCTGCAAATTCGGCGGGATGTAGATCGTCGCGCCCTTCTGCGCCAAATCCCCACAGAACATCGTCCGCGACTCGGCATGCCACAGGCACAGATGATCCGGCGCGTGGCCAGGCGTATGGATCGCGGTCAGCGTGTCGTCGCCGGCGGGCACGACACTGCCGTCGCCAAGTGGCTCCCACGGTGCGGGCCATCGAACGTCGCGTTCGGGCCACGGCATCTTCAGAAATCGAACACCAGGAAATCGAGCCGCGAGCGCCGTCACCCCCGACGCATGATCGGTGTGGCCGTGGGTCACGACGACCTGCGACAGCGCCGCGCCCTCGAGCGCCTGCTCCACGGCTTCGAGATGCCGCGGCTCTCCGGTGCCGGCGTCGATGAGCGTCGTCACACGACCGCGGATCAGCCACGTCCAATTGCCGTCGCCGGTATAGGGACCCGGATTGAAGGCGTGAATCGGAATCGGTTTCAACAGACCGATTGTGTGAATCGCTTCACGATGCTGTCAATCACGCTGACGCTGCTGGAGGAAATTCGAACGACGCCACGATCACGGTGATGTTGTCGTGTCCCCCGCCATCGAGCGCGAGCTGCACCAGTCGGTCGCAGGCTTCGCGAGACGAGAGGCCGCGCTGGAGCGTGCCGCCGATCGTCTCATCGTCCACGCTGTCGGTGAGTCCATCGCTGCAAAGCAGCAGACGATCGCCGTCTTCCATGCCCAACAGATCGACGTCGACCTCGACCTCCTCGATGGCCCCCCCGAGCACGTTGGTGAGCATGTGACGCACGCCCGAAAGGGTGGGATCGTCATGCGAGCACACACCCGCATCGATCATCATCTGTGCATAGGTATGATCCTTGGTCAGACGCTGCAGTTGGCCAGCCCGGAGCAAGTACGCGCGGGAGTCACCGACGTGGACAATCAGCAGCTCACGGCCGTAGCTGCGTGCGGCGGTCAACGTCGATCCCATACCGCGCAACGACGCATCCTGACGTCCACGCTCGACCAGCATCGAACCGACCTGTTGAACGGCTTCGCGGGCACGCCGTTCAATCTCATGTGCGTGTGCTGCATCGGCCCGAAGAATCCAGTCTGGGATCTGCAGGGCCAGGGCGACCAGCGCGCTGATCGTCATCCGGCTCGCGACTTCTCCCGCGGCATGTCCACCCATCCCGTCGGCGACCACCATCAGATAGTTCAGTTCGTCTGCCCGATCGGGCACATCGCCGGGAGAAAGGCTGGTCATCAGCGTCTCCAGGGCGCGCGTCACCTTTGCGACAAAGAACTGATCCTCGTTGTTTTCCCGCCGGTGTCCGGTGTGCGTCAGAGCGCTGATATCGACGTGCACCAGCGACGAAAAGGGGCGATGCCGCGCCTCAACAAGCGGTTTGTGGGTCGAGGCTGATGAGCTCTCGGTCATACAGTGCGTGCTCCAACGATCAACCAGCAAGCGTCTCGCCAGCGGCGCCGCTTGTCAATGCGCTCATCGGCCGCGCATCGGGATGATCCTGAAATGGAGGGCAAACGAGAGGAGGAAATAGTACGCGGGGTACTCCAGCGACCCCCAAAAGAGCAACGGCGATACCGCCGGATACTGCCACAGCATGAGCAGCATCATCCCCGCCCAGATTGCGCCGAGCAGGTTCGTGGCGAGGCTCCACGCCGGCGTCCGAGACGGATACAAATAGCGGATCGGCACGAAGACCAGCACAGCAAAGATGACGAGGATCGCCGCGTTCACCTCTGACGGCCACCGCGCGACGAGCAGGTAGAACGTGACCACGTTCCAGTACGACGGGAACCCCAGGAAGAAGTGATCCGACGTCTTCGCATCGGTGCGATTGAAACCGTACGCACTCGAGAGCAGCATCGCTGCAACCACGGGCAACACCCACGCATTTGGCACCACCGCTCCACGCCATACGAAGAGCGCCGGTACGAACACATACGTCAGGTAGTCGGTGATGTCGTCGAGCTTCGCGCCGTCGAACCAGGGAATCCGCTCGCGCACGCGCAGCCGGCGCGCGAGCAGCCCATCGGTCGCGTCAACGAAGACTTGCACCCAGAGCCAGAAGAAGCCGGTGCGGTAATCGAACTCGATGAAGGCGCGCGCGGCGAGGAAGGCGAGGACGATGCCGCTGGCTGTGTAGAGATGGACGAGCCACGCCGCAAATGCCATTGTTGATTGGGCGATTATTGATTATCGATTCGTTGATGATTGGTGATTCCTGATCGTCGATTGGGAGCCCTCTTCATCGAGATACCTGCCAATCAGCAATCAACAATCTCAAATCAACAACCGAATCATCAATCAAAGATCGCCAAATCAACAATGCCCTACAGGCGGCGTACGGCGTTCGGGAAATCGCGCCAGACTGGGACGCCGCAGAAGTGTGAGCCTTCCGTGCATCGCGGAGAAATAAGACCGTTGCGAATCACGCACGGCGGGCCGATGTGCCGGCCGATGCGCGGATGCGCCGATCGCACCTGATCGATCTCGTCCATCGTCGCGAGATAGATCTCTTCCTGCGCGTTGAAGCAGCTGCGCATCGTCCACTTGTGCAGCAATGCCAGCAGCGATCCCGATTCGATGAACCGCAGGGTCTTCGCGTTCGGCAGCACGTACAGCGCGAACTCGAGCGGGACGCCGAGCGCCAGCAACTCGTTCTTCGCGGTCCACGCCTCGACCATCGCTTCGTCGTACACCGCCTTGGCGCGCGGGTTCGACGCGATGAGCCGCGGCGTGATGTAGTCGGGATTTGTCGTATCGGCAAACGTCATCAACGGCCGCGACGCCGGCACCATCCGGTGACGCTGGTCCTGCGAGTCGGCCGTGTGACTCAGCTTCTTCTCGAAGACGTACGTCGCGTGATGCAGAGCCCGCATCAACGGCGAGTGATACGAGACGTTGAGCACGTCGAGGCGATACCGGTTCCGCGCCGGATTCATGACGCGATCGAGCGCTTCCTCGTCCGAGAGCTCCGCCGCAGTCAGCCCGAAGACAGCCCGCACTGATTCAGCGATGATCTCTTCCGCCTCAGGCGACACGTCCCGCAGGCGCGACCAGCGCCCATTGAGACGAGCGTCAAATTCCTTTACAAAACAGTCGGAACCCTGACGAGGCGCGGGGAACCCGGCCTCCGGCACGTCCTCTTCGGCGATCGGTGACAAGCCGACCTTGTCGAAGAAATACGGGTCCCACTGCTTCACCAGCCGGACCATCTCCGAGATCACGACGCGCGCTTCGTACGGCGTGTCGCCAGTGTTCATCATCCGGTGCAGCCGGTGCAGGACGATGCCCGAGACGGTGTGCACCATGGAGGTGAACGCCGCAATCGGGACCACGTAGCGAGCCGTTTCGATGGCGCGCTTCTCGGCGTCCTTCTCGATCTGCTTCAGCCGCTCAGGATTCGTGTTGGCGCGGACGTAGCGCAGCTCTTTCAGAATGCCGAACGCATCGTCTTTGAGGATTGCGGAGAGCTCGGCGTAACGGTCCCAGGCGCGCACGATGGCGCGGTCGTAAATCTCGTAGGCGCGGCCGCTGATCGGCGGCACGAACGCGCGCGGCTCCTTCAACTTCACGTAGCGCTGACTGGACTGCTCCGAGTTGTAGAACGGATACGAATGCAGGAACGTCCAGACGAACTGCCGCGAGATGTTCTCGAGACCGAACTCGAAATTCGCGTGCTGGTAGACCGTGTGATGACCGGCGTCAAAGGTCAGCGCGCCGATCGAGTCGCGCTGCTTGTCGGTGACTTCCGTCGCCGCGATCACGCGCGGCGAGTAGCACGTACGCGCGGCAGCGATCGCGCCGTCGAAAGGCGCTGTGGGCGCCGTTCTGAGTGTGACGATTGGAGAGCCGGTCTGAAGCACGGGAGGACGAATTATACGGCATTGGTGATCGTTGATTTTTGATTCGTGATTGGTTGTTGATTGCCGATTGGCTGATTGCTGATACGTTCAGGCGCGGGCTCGGTGGGTGATTCGCCCGAGCGCACCGCAAATCAACAATCAACAATCAGAAATCAACAACCAATTCGAAAATCAAAAATCTTCCCAATCAAAAATGCTCTCCTAGTCCTCGTCCTTCGAGTGATACTTCGAATATTCCTCGAGATAGGTCAACGTCTGCATCGACGTCATGCGGTCGAAGAACAGCACACCATCGAGATGATCGGTCTCGTGCTGTGCGACGCGCGCCGGAAAGTCCTTTAACTTCAGCTCGACCTTCTTGCCCTGGCGATCGAGGGCGACGACGGTGATGTCGGTGAACCTCGGCACCATGCCGCGAATGTCAGGAATACTGAGGCAGCCCTCCCAGCCTTCGCGCTTGTCGGACGCGTTCGGAATGATCTCGGGATTGATGATCGCGATCGCCTCGCCTTTCGAGTCCGGATCGTCATCGAGCATCGCCACGAACAGGCGCAGCCCTTCATGCACCTGCGGCCCGGCCAGGCCGACGCCGTGATACTCGTGCATCGTCTCGATCATGTCGTCGATGAGTTTCTGGAAGAACGGATCCTTGATCGCGGACTTGTCGATCGGCCGGGCACGCTCGCGGAGCACGGGATGCCCCATGCGCGCGACTTTCAGGATGGACATAGCAGTAAATTATATGGTCCGCCTGAAGGCGGACACTACGACCGCTGATGCTGCCGCACGACGAGCGTCCCTACAGTCACTGCCCGCTCTGCGGCGCCGACCTGGAGTTGCGCTCGCTCAAACCGACGGAACCGGACCGTCTGGTCTGCACGCGCTGCGGCTTCATCTTCTATCAGGACCCGAAGGTGGCTGTCGGCACGATCATCCGCAATGGCGAGGATCACATCGTGCTGGTGCGGCGGGCGATTCAGCCCGGCTATGGGAAATGGGTATTCCCGGGCGGCTTCGTCGATCGCGGTGAGCTGGTGACGACGGCCGCGATCCGCGAGGCGCGCGAAGAAGCAGGCCTCGACATCCGCCTCGATCACCTGCTGAACGTGTATTCGTATCCCGGCCGGGCGCCCGTGATCATCGTCTACGTCGCGACAATGTTGGGCGGAGAGCTCGCGGTCGATGACGAAGGGCTCGAGGTGAAGTGGTTTCCGCCAGACACGATCCCGTGGGACGAGCTGGCGTTTCAGAGCACGACAGACGCGCTGCGAGAGTTTCTAGGAAAGTCCGGCTGAAGCCGGACACTACACCTAAGCGATCGTGATCTCCTTCGTGAGATACACGTCCTGAATCGCGTTGAGCAGCGCGGCGCCTTCTTTCATCGGACGCTGGAACGCCTTGCGACCGGAGATGAGTCCCATGCCGCCGGCACGCTTGTTGATCACCGCCGTCTTCACGGCTTCTTTCAGATCGCTCTCGCCGGCTGACGCGCCGCCTGAATTGATCAGCCCCGCGCGGCCCATGTAGCAGTTGGCCAACTGATAGCGAGTCAGATCGATCGGGTTGTCGGTCGTCAGCTGCGAGTAGACGGCCTTGTGCGTCTTGCCGAAGTTGAGTGCGTTGTAGCCGCCGTTGTTCTCCGGCATCTTCTGCTTGATGATGTCGGCCTGAATCGTCACACCGAGGTGGTTGGCCTGACCGGTCAGATCCGCGGCGACGTGATAGTCGGCTTCCTTCGTCTTGAACGCCGGGTTGCGCAAGTAGCACCACAGCACGGTGAACATCCCGAGCTCGTGCGCCTCCTGGAACCACGCCGTGACTTCCTGAATCTGCCGCTTCGACTCTTCTGATCCGAAGTAAATCGTCGCGCCCACGGCGACCGCGCCCATGTTGAAGGCCTGCCTGACGCTGCCGAAGCGAATCTGATCGTAGGAGTTCGGATACGAGAGAAACTCGTTGTGATTGAGCTTCACCAGGAACGGAATCTTGTGTGCGTACTTGCGCGACACCGAGCCAAGCACTCCGAGCGTCGACGCCACCGCGTTGCAATCGCCCTCGATCGCCAGCTTGACGATGTTCTCGGGATCAAAATACGCGGGGTTCGGAGCAAACGAGGCGCCGGCAGAGTGCTCGATGCCCTGATCGACCGGCAGGATCGACACGTAGCCAGTGCCCTTCAGCCGGCCAGTGTTCAGCATCGACTGCAGGGCGGCGAGTACGCGCGGCGATCGGTCCGACCCGCCGTATGCGCGGTCAACGTAGTCGGGCCCGGGCAGCAGCAGGCTGTCCTTCGGAATGGTCTTGCACTGATGCTCGAGGAGCTTGGTGTCGTCGCCAAGAATCGAGGCAATGCCGTTGAGACCGGAAACTGCAGTAGCCACGTCTACACCTCTTGATTGACCTTCGATCCTATCACTGGGAAATCGAAGTGCTCTATGACGGCTTCACGCACCGCACGAGCGACAAGATCGTCGATCGGCAGCGCCTGCTCCGCGGCCACGATCTCATCGAGCCGGGCGCGCGTCAGGGGATTGCGTGGTGTAAACAACGTGCAGCAATCCTGATCGGGCACTATCGAAATTGGATAGGTACCGAGACGGATCGCCTCGGCTGTGATCTCGTCCTTGTCCATGCCGATGAGCGGTCGAAAGATCGGCATCGTCGCGACCGAGCCGATGACCGCCAGGTTCTCCAGCGTCTGCGACGCGACCTGACCGACGACCTCGCCCGTGACCAGCGCCTGAGCACCGCGCGCCCGCGCAATCGCCTCGGCGATGCGCATCATCAACCGACGATACACGACCACACGCATTGGTCCCGGCACCGAGAGGACGACCTGCTGCTGGATTTCACCGAACGCGACGAGATACACGCGCGACCGCTGCTGCCACCGTGTCAACAGCGTCACCAGCTCGCGCGCCTTCTCCTGTGATGCACGCGACAGAATCGGATAGCTGTGGAAATGGACGAACGTCACCGTGCAGCCGCGCTTCATCATGCGATGAGCGGCGACGGGTGAATCGATCCCACCGGACAGCAGACACACGACGCGACCGGCTGTACCGGTCGGCAGGCCTCCTGCTCCTCGCTCTTTGCCAAAGAAGTAGAACGCCCTGTCGGTGAGCAGCTCGATGTGGATGACCAGATCTGGATCGTCGAGGTTGACCGTCCAGCCGCGCGCTTCCTTGATGCGACCGCCGACCTCACGCTCGATCTGCGGAGAGGTCAACGGAAAGCGTTTGTCGGCGCGGCGAGCCGACGCGCGAAAGCTGCTGCATGTGCGATCGCCGAGGTCCTTGAGAATCGCCTTCGCGATCGCGTCGAGATCGCTCGTCACATCAGAACGGCCGCATTCGAGCGGCGTATGTCCCGCGTACGAGAAATTGGCGACACCGAACACCCGCGACAGGCGCTCGCTCACCACACTCGGCGCGGCATCGGGACCAAGCACGACTTCGATACGGCCCATGAGCGCACGTACGTTGCGCACGTCGAGGTCCGACAGCGCGCGACGCAGATTGCGCACGAGCCGGCTGAGAAACCACGGCCGGTTCTTGCCCTTGAGCGCCAGTTCCTGGTAGTGGACGACGATCGATCTCATTGGTCCTTGGTGCTTGGTCCGTGTGTGCGGACAAACGACAGCGCGGCCGCGGCCGCGCGATGGCCGCTGACAACCGCGCCTTCGATCGTAGCGGGGAGGCCGGTATCGATCCAGTCGCCGGCGAGAAACAGCCCCGGGATCGGGGTGTCAACGTGCGGTCGCTGTGGCTGTCCCGGGGCGACCGAAAACGTCGCACGCTTTTCACGTACGACAACAGCACGTTTCAGCTGGGCGGCTTTCACCGCCGGCAGCGCGACCTTCAACTCGGCAAGTGCCAGGTCGACGAGCTCCTGGTTGGTCTGACCGACGAGCGCCGTTGCCCCGCTCGACACGAGCGACAGATGCGAGCTGGCCTCGCCGAGTAACGCCCGTTTGTCGAACACCCACTGCATCGCGCGACCCGGCAGGCCAACAAAGGTGTGCGGCGTCACGGGTCGATCGAACCAGAGATTGACCGTCACGATCGGCGACGCGTCGGTGGACTCTGCGGCGCGCAGGACCGCTTCTAGCGGCGCCGGACGATCGGGAAAGACCGAAGGCAGTGCGAACCACGCGGTGGCGCAAATCACCGCCTTGGGTTGCAGCACCTCTTCGCGGACTCGCACGGTGATACGTCCGTTACATGTGACGCGCCCAGCCGCATTGACGCGCACCGCTCCACCCGCACGCTCGATGTAGTTACGCGAGGGAATTGCGTACAGCTCGTCGAGCGCCTTCAGCGGCAGACCAAGCGCACAGTCGCGCCGGTCGTTTGTGAACATACGTCGCAGCACACCCGCGAACGCCGCGCCTGACGCCTCGTCTATGGACTGATTCAGCGCGGCCACTGCCAGCGGCTCCCACAGCAGCTCGATCAGACGTGGTGTCTGCCGGTATCGCATCAGCCACTGTCGCACCGTCTCACTCGCAGGTCCGTTCTCGATCCGCCGCATGTGAACCAATGCGGCACGATCGCCCCAGCCGATGCCCTTCCAACCAATGACACCGCCGAGCAGATGCAACGGCGGCGGGAGTGGCGGACATTTGAGCGTGGATACGCGGCCCTCGCGATCGATCACGTCGATGTGGAGATCAGGCTGCACGTAGACGTCAGCGGCCGTGTTCAAGCGGCGAAGAAACGCAAACGTCTCGTGGTAGCCGCCGACGAGCACGTGCTGACCGTTGTCCACACGCTCGCCCGTTCCTGGATCGATGAATGCCGTCGCCCGCCCACCGAGCGTGGGGCGCGCTTCAAGCACGAGGACACTGACGCCCTGCTCGGCGAGGGCTGTGGCGGCACTGAGGCCGGCAAAGCCACCCCCAATCACGACAACATCAATGCTCAATGCCGAATTCCCAATGCTCAATGCTTAACGCTTGAGTCGGTGGGCTTGGGAACAGGCGCACGGCGGCGTGCGCCCATCAGCGTCTGCAGCCAGATGCGCAGCGCGATCACCGCACGATTCGGACGCGGCACGCGGATGCGAGACGAGAAGACGTCGTAGTTCGCGGCTTCGATGCGAGTGAGGATGCCGTAGTAGATCCCGCCCATGATTTCGGCTGCGACCAGGCTGACGGCATCGGTCGCCGGCAGCTGCCACGCCGCACGTCGATAGTAGGAGTGCGCGCGGTCGCACTCGAACCGAAGCAGCGCCGCGACCTCGGGAGTCATGCGCCCACGCCGCAGGTCGTCTTCACTCACATTGAACTGCCGCAGATCCTCGGCGGGAAGATAGATGCGTCCGCGACGAAGGTCAGTCGCAACATCGCG
The DNA here is from genome assembly GCA_046765795.1 of Acidobacteriota bacterium. GTDB lineage: Bacteria > Acidobacteriota > Vicinamibacteria > Vicinamibacterales > UBA2999 > Gp6-AA40. The sequence continues at coordinate 19,903 of JBKPRH010000095.1, forward strand.
AATGATGTTGGTCAGCTGCAGCGCGATGCCGAGACTCTCGGCGTACGCGAGGCTGCCGAGATCACGATAGCCAAAAATCTCCACGCAGATGAGCCCGACGGCGGACGCCACGCGGCGGCAGTACTGCAGCAGGGCATCGAACGTCTCGTAGCGCTGATGCGAAAGGTCCATCTCAACGCCGTCGATCAGTTCCTCGAATCGCGCGCGCGGCAAGTTGAACTCGCGAATGAACGGCTGAAGCGCGATGCCCTGAGAAGTCCGCGGTGTTCCGGTATAGGCGGCGTCGAGCTCAGTGCGCCACGAAGCAACCTGCATCGCGGCACGGGTCCGCGCCTCGGGCGTGAGCCCTCCCGCCCACTCCTGCTCCGGCACCACCTCATCAACTGCATCGTCCACGGCGCGACAGAAGTCCCACACCGCGACGATCGCATTGCGCTTCCGCGGCGGTAGCACGAGGAAGGAATAGTAGAAACTGGTGTCGCGACTCATGACTGGTTAGACGACCAGGAGAGCATGCGCCAGATAAACCACGGAGCATCCGCTGCCCCGAGCGACGGGCGAAGGTGAATCATGTCGTACTCGGAGCGCTCGAGGCGATCGAGTATCCGTGTTCCACCGAGCCAGGTCGCGCGAAGCTCGTACTTGAGCCGGCCGCGAACCGCGTCGCACAGCGGCAGCCCGTCATTGAAGAGCGCACGCGTCCGCGACACCGCAGCTGCCACAGTCCGCGTCCACGCGGGCGTCATCATCGAAGCGGAGAGGTCGGACGGTGATGCGCCGTGCGCTCGCATCTCATCCTCCGGGATATAGATGCGGCCGCGGTCGAAATCGATCTTGAGATCCTGCCAGAAGTTCGTGAGCTGGAGTGCCGTGCAGATCGCGTCGGACCAACCGTCGAGTTTGGCGTGTCGATAATCGGCGATGCGCAGCACGAGCCGGCCGACTGGATTGGCGGAACGGCGGCAGTAGTCCATCACCTCTGGCCACGATTCATATCGCGTGACGGTGACGTCCTGACGAAAGGCGCTCAGCAGATCTTCGAACAAGTCGCATGGCAGCTGCTTTTCGCGGATCGTTGCGCCGAGCGCGAGGAAGATCTCGTTCGTGTTCGCTGGCTCGCCCCCGCCAATCGGGCGACTCGGCGTGTTCGGACTTGCGGAGACCGTCTCGCGAAGCCGGCACAGCCAGCTGTCAAGCAACACGTGACGCTCGTCTACCGAACGTGTCCCTTCGTCGGCGAAATCGTCAGCGGCGCGAGCGAATGCGTAGACCGCTGCAACGTGATGGCGCATGTGTCGCGGCACCAGCCACGACGCGACAGGAAAATTCTCGTAGTGCGTGCGGGCATCGCGCGCACACGACGCGTAAGCCGCAGCGAGATCTACCATTCAATTTCGGACATACCCGCGCGATGGTTTGCCACTCTCGCCATCACGAACAGCAGATCGGACAACCGGTTGAGATATACGATGACGATCGGATCGACGGCCGCGGCACCAAGCGAGACTACCCTGCGCTCAACGCGGCGGCAGACCGTCCGCGCCTGATGCAGCAGCGCTCCAGACGATGACCCACCGGGAAGGATGAACCGTCGCAACGGCGGCAGCTCGGTCTCGAGGCTGTCGATCAGCTTCTCGAGCCGCTCGACATCGGTCTCGCTGACCGCCGCCTTCGTCACGCGCGAGGCAATCCGCGATCGCGGATCGGCGAGGCGTGCGCCAATAGCAAACAGCTCCTTTTGAATTTTCTCGATCTCGGTCGCCAGATCGGCATCAACGCCTGATGCGCAGATCGTTCCGAGATTGGCGTTCAACTCGTCCACCTCGCCGTAGGCGTCCACACGCGAATCGGACTTCGACACGCGCGTGTTGTCGAACAGAGACGTGTCACCGCTGTCGCCGGTCTTTGTATAGATCCGCACGCGTGGAATTATATGGTTTCGTGGTATGTCCTTCGCGAATCACGACCGCTGTCGGAGGCGAGTTGTGACTGCCACTCCCTCTGCGAATACGGACCATTAGATGCCTGCGACTTCCCTGCCGATTCCGGCCGCCCGCAAGCGGTTTCGGCGTCAGCTGCTCACCTGGTATTGGGCCCACGGACGTGAGCTTCCGTGGCGCCAGACCAGCGACCCGTATCACATCCTCGTCTCGGAAATCATGCTGCAGCAGACGCAGGTGGACCGCGTGCTGCCCAAGTATCACGAGTGGCTCGGCAAGTATCCATCGCTCACTGCCCTCGCCGAAGCCGCCGAAGACGATGTCGTGCAGACGTGGCGGCCTCTGGGCTACAACATCCGGCCGAGGCGGCTGCAGTCGATCGCACGGGAATCGGTGACGCGCTACGGTGGTCAGCTCCCCTCGGATCACGAGACGCTCCTGTCGTTCAAAGGCATCGGCGCTTACACCGCAGGCGCGATCCGCAGCTTCGCCTTTGGGCAGCGTGCGGCAATCCTGGACACCAACGTCGCACGCGTGCTCTATCGCGTGTTCGTCGGTCGCGGCGACATCAAGGCGCACAAGATGCGCAAGCGGCTGTGGGGGCTGTCTGAAGCGCTGGTGCCGTACAAACACGTCTTCGACTTCAATCAGGCGCTCATGGATTTCGGCGCGACGATCTGCACGGCGAGAAACCCGAAGTGTGATGCGTGTCCGATGACGCGATCGTGCACGTCGTATCCGAAGATCGGCCGCCTGAAGGCGGCCACTACGTCGAAATCGTGATCGTCGTCGTCGCAGCGGTGATCGAAGAAGGCGGGCGGTTTCTCGTGACGCGCCGCCAGAAGGGGGTCCATCTTGCCGGCCTATGGGAGTTTCCCGGAGGCAAAATAGACGAGGGCGAGACGCACGCGGCGGCGCTGGTCCGCGAGATTCGCGAAGAGCTCGACGCCGATGTGGACGTGGGCGATCTGGTCTTCGAAGTCACGCATCCGTACGAGGACCGTACGGTGACCCTGTACTTCTATCGATGCACGCTGCGTGGAACGCCCCGGCCGCTGCTTGGTCAGGAGATGCGATGGGTACCTCGCGCCGACCTCGCGACGCTCGGCTTTCCGCCTGCAGATGAGGAGCTGATCAAGCTCCTGACAGAATCACCCGTTCAGTAACGGTCGCCGGCACACGGCCGGAGTCAGTCGCTGCATCGAGCGTCGTCCCGGGCGTGAGGAAGTCGCGATGCACGTAGGCCATCGCGATCGCGCCAAGTCGCGGCGAGTCCGCCGCGCTCGTCACAAAACCAACATCGCGATCCGCCGCGAACAATCGCGCCCCACGCTGCGGGACGGCACCATCGATACGAAGCGTCACCAGCTTGCGCGCCACGCGACCGTGCCCGCGATGCAGAACGCGGATGATGACCTCCTGCCCGACGTAGCAGCCCTTGCTCATCGAGAGTGCGCGCTCTTCGATACCGGCCTCGAGCGGGATCGTGTCGTCGGTCATGTCCACCCCGAACACGGGATAACCAGCCTCGATGCGCACAGCCTCGATCGCCTCGTGTGACACCTCATGCGCGCCAGCCTGAATCAGCGCCGCGATCAGATCGCGCTCATGCGAAGGCTCGATGTACACACAGAATCCCGGCACACCTAGTTGATCGATGCGCGCGACAGAGACTGGCTGCTCGTGGAATGACATCGAGACGTGCTGGTAGTCACGCAGACTCGTAGGGTCGGTTCTTTCGGACCGGCCTGGCGCGTCCAAAAGGACGCGCCCTACGACCGCCGCCGCATTCGGCCCGTGAATCCACACGCCGGTCAGCTTGCCCGCGAGCAGCTCGACTTGAACGTTCTCGGTGAAGATGAATTGCTCGAGCCGATCGCGCGTCGCGTCCGCCGTCTCAGCCGGAACGTCGAGCAGGATCAGTCCCCCCGACTCGAGCACGTGCACGTCGGTCAGCATGCGCCCTTGCGGCGTGAGCCATGCGGCATAGCAACCCGTCCCGGCCGACAGCGCCGGAATGTCATTGGTCAGCAGGCCCTGGAGGTACATGGCGCGGTCAGGCCCGGCGACAGCAATCTGCTGCCGAGGCGCGATCGCACCGATCGCGGCATCCTCGCGAATATGGCGGTAATCCTCGTGCAGAACGCTGGCGGCCTTTGAAGACATGTGTCCGTGCGGACCTGATACGATCGCAGCAGATGCGCTTCTTCTATCTTACTTGCGCGCTCGTAATCACCCTGGCCGCCGCAGCCGCCACGGCCGCCCCAGCCGCGGCCCAGCAGAACCCAGCCACGGCGAAGCCGACTGGTTACACAGTCTTCCTGCGCGGCGCTCCGGTTGGCCGTGAAGAACTCACGGTCCGAGAGGACGCGACCGGAACCACTATCACAGCCCAGGGGCGCCTCGGTGCACCGCTCAACGTCGTCACACGACGTGCCGAGATGAAGTACACCGCGGACGGAACACCTGAGCGGTTCTCACTTGAAGGTTCGGCCAACGGCGCCGACGTCTCGGTGCGCACGACGTTCGCCAACGGCACGGCACAGACCGAAGGCAATCAAGGCACTGCGAAGATCGCCACCTCGCATCAGTTTTCGCCGAACGCTGTCGTACTGCCCAATGGCGTCTTCAGTCTGTACGCAGCACTCGCCGATCGGCTCTCCAGAGTCACGGCAGGCGCCCAACTGAAGGCCTATATCCTGCCGCTCGCCGAGATCGGCGTGCGCGTCGTCAGCGATCAACCCGATCGGATTCAGGTCGGCACAAAGTTTCTCGACGTGCAGCGATATGACCTCCTGTTCGCGAGTCCTGGCGGTGATCTCGCGGTCAGCCTGACGGCAGGGGATGGCGGGCGGCTGATTCGTCTCACCATTCCCGCGCAAGCCATCGAAGTCGTCCGCGAAGATGTCGCATCGCCAACGTCGCGAACCCAGGTGTTCTCGAACCCCGGTGACGAAGCCGTCATGATTCCGGCGGTCGGCTTCAATCTCGGTGCGACCATCACAAAGCCCGCCTCCGCACAAGGCTCCGGCGCGGCAGGCCCCGCGACCCCGAAAGGTGGCGACGCCGGCCGCATGCCCGCCGTCATCCTGTTGGCGGGATCAAACGTTGGCGATCGCGATGGCTTCGCGCTTGGTGTTCCGACGCTCCAGCAATTGGCGGGCGCGATCGCTGACGCCGGTTTCCTCGCCGTGCGCTACGACAAACGTGGGTTCGGACAGAGCGGCGGCCGCGCTGAGTCGGCAATGATTCAGGATTACGCCGAAGACGTTCGTGCCGTCGTACGCTGGCTGCTGCAGCGCAAGGACGTCGATCCGAAGCGCATCGCCGTGGTCGGCCATAGCGAAGGTGCGTGGGTGGCACTGCTGGCGGCCGAGCGCGAGAAACGAATCAGTGCAGTCGTGTCGATCGCCGGGCCGGCGAGCACCGGGTCAGAACTCGTGCTCGAGCAGCAGCAACGAGCGCTCGACCAGCTGAAGCTCACGCCTGAAGAGCGCGAGAAGAAGGTGGCACTGCAAAAGCAGATTCAGAGCGCCGTCGTCAGCGGCAAAGGCTGGGAGCTCATTCCGCAGGAAGAGCGCCGGGCGGCCGACACGCCGTGGTTCCAGAGTCTGCTCACCTTCGATCCGGGCAAGGTACTCAAGGACGTCAAGCAGCCGGTCTTCTTCATGCACGGCGCGTTGGACAAACAGGTGCCACCGTCGAACGCTGACCGCCTGGCCGAAGTGGCAACCAAAGGCGATGCCGCGTCCGTCGACGTGGTTGTCGTGCGCGGGGTGAATCACCTGTTGATTCCGGCATTCACCGGCGAAGTCACTGAGTACTCCTCGCTGACGGATCGGAACGTGAGTAAGGATGTGAGCGGCGCGTTGACCGCGTGGCTCACGAAGACGTTCGCCGCAATAAAGTAGGGGCCGCCTTCAGGCGACCCGTGAGGGGCATTCGATGAGCGGCCGCCGGGTTCGGGTCCCCGATCTCCGTCACAAGAAACAGGCAGGCGAGAAGATCGCCATGCTGACGGCCTACGACGCGACGATGGCCCGCCTGTTCGATCGCGCCGGCATCGATGTGATTCTCGTCGGCGATTCGCTCGCGTCAGTCATCCTCGGCCATCAGCACACGCTGACAGTCACGCTCGACGCGATGATTCACCATACAGGCGCCGTCGCGCGCGGCACCGAGCACGCCCTCGTGGTCACCGACATGCCGTTCCTCACGTATCAGGTCAGCGTCGAGGAAGCGGTGCGAAACGCGGGCCGTCTTCTGCAGAGCGGCGCCTCGGCTGTGAAACTCGAAGGCGGCAGACCGGTGCTCGATGTCGTCCGCCGGCTCGTTGACGTGGGCATTCCGGTCATGGGCCATCTTGGTCTGCAGCCGCAGTCAGTGCATCAACTGGGCGGTTACGGCAGACGCGGTTCGGAACCGCACGAAGCCGCCGCGCTCGTCGAGGACGCCATGGCACTGGAACAAGCGGGTGCCTTCGCGATCGTGCTCGAGTCGATCCCGCCAGAGCTCGCGCAGACAGTAACCAAACGCGTCGACGTGCCGACGATTGGCATTGGATCTGGCGCCGACTGCGACGGACAAGTCCTCGTGAGCTACGACATGCTCGGACTCTTCGAAGGTCCGGTGCCTTCGTTCGTGAAGCAGTACGCCAACCTCGCATCAACGGTGACCACGGCCGCCCGCGCCTACATCGACGAAGTGCGATCGGGAAGTTACCCCACAACGCGTTCGACGATCTCAAGCCCCTCGAAGCCACTCGGCACAGGTACCGAGGGCTGACGTGCTCCGGCTACTCGACACGATTGCCGCAACTCGTGCGGCGATCGCCGAATCCCGCCCGCGCGGATCGATCGGCTTTGTTCCGACGATGGGCGCCTTGCACGCGGGACATGCCAGCCTCATACAGCGCGCGCGAAGCGAGTGCAGCACTGTCGTGGTCAGCATCTTCGTCAATCCGCTGCAGTTCGATCGTCCCGACGATCTCGAGCGATATCCGAGGTCACTGGAGACCGACCTCGAGCTGTGCAGAAGAGACGGTGTCGACCTCGTATTTGCTCCGGGCGTGAGCGAGATGTATCCGCGCCCCATGGAGATGGCCGTCGATGTGGGAAGACTGGCCGATCATCTCTGTGGACGATACCGGCCCGGACACTTCAAGGGTGTGGCGACCGTCGTCTTGAAGCTGCTCGAGATTGTTCAACCGGATGTGGCGTATTTTGGTGAGAAAGACGCACAGCAACTCGCGGTTGTGCGCCGCCTGGTTACGGACTTTAATGTTCCCGTGCGGATTGCCGGCGTGCCAACCGTGCGAGAACCAGACGGCCTGGCGCTCAGCTCGCGTAACCAGCGACTGAGTGCCGACGAGAGACGACTCGCTCCTTGCTTATACGCCGCGCTCCGGCGCGTCGCGGCGACCGTGGAGAACGGCGTGTCGAACGTGTCTGAGATCACTGGCGACGCAGCCACAGCGATCCCGGCCGATGAGCGATTGCGACTCGAGTATCTGGAGCTGGTCGATCCCGAGGACTTTCAGCCTGTGACGCGAGTCACTGGTCCGGTCGTCGCCGCTGGTGCGTTGTGGGTAGGAAACACTCGGCTCATCGACAACGTTCGCTGCACGCCTCCAACAGATGGTCCGCCTAAAGGCGGACACTACATATGAAAACGGCTGTAGCGTGGGCGGTGGCTGGTGTCGGCGTTCTGGCGATCGCAGGCACAGTGGTGTCGCTCGCGCAACGCGGGCCGGCGTCCTCGAGTATGACGAACAAGAGTCTCACGGCCGTCGCTGGGATCAGGGTTGGTCATGTCACGCTCAGCGAGCGGCCCACTGGCTGCACGGTGGTTGTCGTCGATGGCGACGGCGCGATCGGCGGCTATGCACAGCGCGGCGGCGCGCCCGGAACGCGTGATGCGGATCTCCTCAATCCCCTCAACACCGTCGAACAAGTCAACGCGATCTTTCTCACTGGCGGTAGCGCGTATGGCATCAGCGTCGGCGACGGCGTGACGCGCTATCTCGAGGAAAAGAAGGTGGGCTTCAAGATCGCGGGCACCGTCGTTCCGATCGTGCCGGGAGCAGTGTTGATGGACCTTGGATTCGGCGGGAGCTCGACGATCCGTCCGAATGCCGAATGCGGTTACCGCGCGGCGTCCACGGCCACCGACGGTCCGGTCGCCGAGGGCAACGTCGGCGCCGGCGCTGGTTCGACCGTCGGGAAGCTGCTTGGAAGTCGCGACCGCGCGATGAAAGCTGGCGTCGGTACCTCGGCGATCGCGTTGCCGAACGGTCTTGTCGTCTCCGCTCTCGTCGCCGTGAATGCCGTGGGCGACATCGTCGATCCCACGACAGGTGCCGTCGTGGCTGGCGTGCGCACCGCAGACGGCAAGGGGCTCGCCGATGCACGACGACTGATCCGATCGGCACAGCCAGCGAATGCACCATCCGCAGGCGCGAACACCACAATCGCGGTCGTCGCGACCAACGCCAAACTCACGAAGGTGCAGGCCAGCCGGATGGCGCTGATGGCTGACGATGGGCTGGCGCGAGCGATCAATCCGGCGCACACACCAGCGGATGGCGACACCGTGTTCGCATTGGCGACCGGCCGATGGGATGGACAAGTAGACGTCGGGACGATCGGCGCGCTCGCGGCCGAGGCGCTCTCTGAAGCGATCGTTCGCGCCGCGACTCAGGCCACCGCTTCGGGCGGCCTTCCCTCCGCTCGCGATCTGAACGCGGTGCCAACGAGATTTCGGTAATGCAAGATGCGAAATGCAAAATGCAAACGTGGGGCATGCCGTTGCACTGTTTGCATTTTGAATTTTGCATTTTGAATTACTGATGTCCCTGCATCTCGCTCTCCTCGTCGTCTATTCCTTCGGTATCGTCGGCATCGGGATCTGGACGGCGCGCCTGGTGCGCGGCAGCAGTGAATTCTTCGTCGCGGGCCGCAGTCTCGGCCCAGGACTGATCCTCGCGTCGATGCTCGCCGCCAACATCGGCGCCGGTTCAACGGTCGGCGCCGCCGGGCTCGCGTATCGAGATGGACTCAGTGCCTGGTGGTGGGTCGGATCGGCGGGGCTCGGGTCGATCGTCTTCGCGTTCTTTGTTGCGCCGCGGTTGTGGCAAATCGCGAAAGAACACGACTTCTACACGACCGGCGACTACCTCGAATTCCGGTACGGTCCCACTGTTCGAGGCGTGACCACCGCCTTGATCGCACTCGGTGTGCTGGCACTGCTCGCTGGACAACTCATCGCAGGCGCGACGATTCTCAACGTCCTCACCGGCATGCCCCGATGGGCCGGCGCGCTCACCGGTGGCGCGATCATGACCATCTATTTCACCGCGGGTGGTCTGCTTGGATCGGCCTGGGTGAACACGTTTCAGTTGATCGTGATGCTCGTCGGGCTGCTGTTCGCGCTGCCGGTGGCGATGAACTCCGTCGGCGGCTACGCGACCGTCACTGGCGGACACGTGCCGCCGCACTTCGGCGACATTCTCTATTCGTCGGGATCTGGTTCCGGATGGACGCTGCTCTTCCTGCTCGGTCCTGCGTTCATCATTTCGCCCGGTTTGATTCAGAAAGCGTACGGCGGTGCCAGCGCGAGTGCCGTGCGCACGGGTGTCGCGCTGAACGCTGCGGGGTTGATTGGCTTCGCGTTCGTGCCGGTGCTGTTCGGCATGATTGCCAAGGTCACCTCTCCTGGGATCACCGACGCCAACGCGGTATTGCCGACCGTCCTCACTCACCAGTTGCCGCCGTGGCTCGGCGCGATCGCACTCGCAGCCGTCTTCTCGACTGAGGTGGACACCTGCGACGCGATCCTCTTCATGCTCTCGACCTCGGCGTCCAAGGATCTCTACAAGCGGTTCCTCAATCCTGCGGCATCGGACGCTCAACTGCTGCGCGTCGGGCGGGCGTCTGCAGTTCTCGGCGGCATCGTCGGTGTGCTGTTGTCGATCTGGCTGCAGACGGTGATCAGCGCGGTCACGGTCTTTTACTCGCTGCTCGTCGTCACGTTGTTTATGCCGGTAATCGGCGGGCTATATGTGCGTCGGGCGCAGAGCCGGGAGGCCATGGCTGCGGTCGTCGCGGGTGTCGCGACGCTCATCGTGGTACGCTTTGGGGTTGCCGGAGCCTACCCGTGGGTGGACCCGGCACTGAGCGGAATCATCGCGTCCGCTATGGCATTCTTTGCTGTCTTGGCAACTCGGAACCGTTCAGACAAGGGCTTGGGCGCCGGAGCGCGTAGCGCGTAGGCGGCTCCGCGGAGATCAGATGAAGACCCATCGCATCGCAGTTATCGCCGGCGACGGAATCGGCAAGGAAGTCGTTCCCGCTGGCATCGAGATTATCAACCTCGCCGCCGAGCAGGGCGGTTTCACATGCGAGTTCACGCAGATCCCATGGGGATGCGACTACTACCTGCAGACGGGTCGCATGATGGATCCAGACGGCGTCGATCAGTTGCTCAAGTTCGACGCGATCTATCTCGGCGCGATCGGCGACCCGCGCGTCGCGGATCACATCTCGGCGCGTGAGCTGATCCTGCCGTTGCGACAGAAGCTCGGGCAGTGGGTGAACCTGCGGCCGATGCGACTGATGCCCGGCATCTCGTCGCCGCTGGCCAACCGCAGCGCTGCCGAGATCGACATGATCTGCGTGCGCGAGAACTCCGAAGGGGAGTACTGCGGCATGGGTGGCCGTCTCCATGGCGGGACGCCGTTCGAACTGGCCGAGCAGACCGGCGTGTTCACGAGGAACGGCATCGAACGCATCGCGCGCTATGCGTTCAAGCTCGCCGAATCGCGTCCACGGAAGATGCTGGCCAGCGCGACGAAGTCGAATGCGCTGCAGCACGCGATGGTGCTCTGGGATGAAGTCGTCGCCGGAGTTTCCAAAGAGTTCCCCAAGGTCGAGCTGAAGAAGTACCACGTGGACGCGCTCTGCGCGCGCATGGTCACACATCCTCAGACCCTCGACGTCATCGTCGCCTCGAACCTGTTCGGCGACATCCTCACTGACATTGGATCGGCAATCTCGGGAAGCCTCGGTGTGGCACCTGGCGGGAATATCAATCCGGATCGCACGACGCCATCGATGTTCGAGCCGATTCATGGCTCTGCTCCGGACATCGCCGGGAAGGGGATCGCGAACCCGATCGCCGCGATCTGGGCTGGCGCGATGATGCTCGACCATCTCGGCGAGCGCACCGCCCACGACCGCATCCTGGCGTCGATCGAAAGTGTCCTGTCACAAGGTCAGGTCAAGACCCCGGATCTGGGCGGGCGAGCAACGACGGCGGAGATGACAAAGGGCGTCACGAGCGCTATGACCGCGGCCAGTCGGCAACCAGCTTAAGGCACGGCATTTGGATGGAGGGGGCACGTCCTTAGGACGTGCCCACCGCCGGCACCTCCTTGAACGTGCGTCCGGAGGCCAGCATGCTGCGAACGATCGCGATTCTCCTCACGGTAGCCGCAAGCACGAGCGCCCAGGTCGGGCAGGCATTCCCCAACACCAACAAGTACGGCCGGGCGACGATCGAGTACCGTCACCAGGGACTCGGGGTGGTCGCCAACTACGACTACTCACAGATGAATCACAGCGGACGGTGGCTACTCATCGACACGGCGCTCGGGTCGGCCGATCGCTTTGTCCTCCATCGCACCAATTTCAAGATGGTTACGCCCGGCGGGCAGAGCATCCCGCTCGCGAGTCAGCAGCAGGGCCGCGACGACATGGAAAACATCAACCTGCTGATTCAGAACGCGAAAATCCACCGGAAGAACCTGGACTCGTATTTCGCGCAACGCGACAGGCTCGAAGCGTTCAACTTCTTCTCGCTACCCTTCGTGCGCAGCATTTCGGACGAGGCGATCGTCGACAACGACCGCGTCGCGCAGGGACCGCTGCTCTTCCGGTCGCCCTCCGGCAGCTGGAGTGAAGGGACGTACCGTCTCGTTCTGACGAACGACAAGGCGAAGGCGGAACTGCCGATCACGCTGCAGTAAACGGAGGCGTCACCATGCGTAGCGCAACTGGGTGCTTACTCCTCGCATTGAGTGCAGCGTCCGTCGCCGAGGCACAGGACGATCGCTATTTGCTCCTTGCCACCGAACGCACGGCCACTATGCAACAAGAGATCAATGCGGCGGCCGCGCGCGGATTCCGGGTCGTAGCCGCGAGCCCGAAGGAGAGCAGCGAGGTCGTCGTCCTGCTCGAGCAGACCAATGGCAAATACGAGTACCTCCTGCTGGCGGCCGCGAGAACCGCGACTCTGCAGCGGGAGATTAGCGACGCTGCCGGAGCCGGCTATCGTATCGTCCCGCGAGCGGTCACCGGCAAGGGAGACGAGGTGTTGGTGCTGATGGAGAAGGCGGCGGACGTTTCGGCGAACGTGCAGTATCAGGTTCTCTCGACCGAGCGCACCGGCACGCTGCAGAAGGAAATTAGCGAGGCGTCAGCCAACGGCTATAGGCTGACCGCGCTCGCCGGCCGTGGCGAGTACGTCGCGATTCTGGAGAAAGACACGCACTAGGACGACCGCAAGACGCACGGCCAGCCGGTCGCAGTATCGAGACTGGCCGCACGGCGTCCGCGTTCAATGTAGATCTGCAGTCCCTTCGTATCCGGAACCGGAATCTTCGCGAGCGGCTCGTAATGCTGATCGACGTACGCCGCGACGAGCGGAAGCGCCCGACGAAATCCGTCTGCTTCTTCGAGCGCGACGATGACGAGCGGGACCGACTGCGCCTGCATCCGCGCGATTGCTTTCCGCTGATCTTTTTCGGACGCGTAGAACGCCGGGCGATACGCCATCTGTCCGCCAGCGAAGCCGCGATTGGCGAGAACGAATACGTCGGGCTGGAGTCCCGTCATCACGAGCCGATCGCGCGGCGACGTGCAGCGCTCGACGTACGCGTAGAACGGAAGCAAGGCCTCCGAATTTCGACTAGGCACATGACTGCCCTGCGGCATCGTCTGCTGCAGCCGCTTGGCGAGATCGTCGATGCGCTCGCTCACTGCGCCGGGGCGATTCAGAATGCCGGCGCGATTCAGCTCGCCAGGCACATCTGCGACGACCGACACCGCCTTCGCCGTCAGCACAAACATCGCGGCTGCGACAGTCAGTGCGACTCGACGTTTCGTCGTCGCGCGCACGTCGAACGCGACACCGATCAGCCATGCGCCGAGGATCGCCGCGGGAACACTGGCGTCAGGAAGACGCGCGGCCAGCGGCGTGCGGATGAATCCCATGTTCATCGCGATCGTCATGAGGGCGATCGCCGCTACGCCCGCCGACTCGCCAGACCATTGCTCGCGGCCGTCGCGCGCGCGCCGCCACGCGAGCCACAACGAGGCGAGCGGCATCGCGTAGAACAGATAGAACAACCAGACTTCCCAGTTCACCTGGTCCGCGACCGCACCGCCGGACAGATCGAGCCGCGGAAGCGAACGAAGCACCGTGCCTTCGGCTTCTGCACGTGAAAACTCGAGCGCCGGTTTGAGGTAGTCGATGAGCCCGACCTCGTACTGCACGAAGATGACCCACGGCAAAACACACAGCAGGACCGCGGCTACGAAGATCGCGGCTCGTTTCAGACTCGCCCGGGTGCCCTCTCGCGAGGTACCGAGAACGACCGCGACAAGCGATCCGGCGCCGATGTACAGACCGTGATCATGACGGAACAGAAACGCGACGACAGTCAGCGCGGCGAGCAGCACGGCTCGCCGGTGAGTCATGTGCCGCGTCGTGACGACGAACGCCCAGGATGCAATCGCGTAGAGCAGGATCTTGGGATAGCCGAACGATCGCGGATTGATGCCGATCTCGAGCAGCGTCACCATCAACGCCAGCGCGATCGAGCCCGATAACCGCGCCGCCGCCGCCAACGTAAAACCAGCGCCGATGGCGAGAGCGCTCGCCACAACGAGCAGTTCGATCCAGAGCTCGCGCCCAAGGAGCAGTCGCGCGACCGCCGACACGCCGTACATCAGCGGCCATCCGGGATCGACGAAGTCGCGGATCGGCCAATCGCCGAACACGATCTGCTGTGCCCCGGCGAGGTAGATGTAGTGGTCGTTGTTGAAGCCCGTGAAGGTGAGGAACCGCCAGGCCGCGGTCAGCAGCGCAACGGCAATCGCGGCGCAGACCACCAGCACTCGATGACGAGACATGGGTCGCGGCGAGTATAGCGTCAGGTGTAGTGTCCGGCTTCAGCCGGACATCGGTGTAGTGTAGTGTCCGGCTTTAGCCGGGCCGTCAATCCTTGTACGGATCAAACAGATCCGCGCCCGCCATGACGACGATGAGAGGCCGAAGCGTGTGGA
>JBKPRH010000096.1:0-36882 GCA_046765795.1 Acidobacteriota bacterium
CAACAAGGTCAACATCTTCTGGGACGAGCAGAGTGTGTGCGCGAGCTGCGAGAACGGCGGCAACTATGCGAACGCGACGACCTCGCCCGAGGCCAACGGCTACGGCGACCTGACGCCGATGCGGTTCCAGCAGGCCACCTGGAACTCGCCGGTCAACAACAAGCTGCTGCTCGAGGGCGGCTTCGGCTACTTCTTCTCACGCTGGGGTGGTCGCGCGAAGGAGGACCCGAACACCGAGAGCCTGGTGCGCATCATCGAGCAGTGCTCGGCGGGCTGCGCGGCGAATGGCGGTATCCCGAGCCTGATGTACCGCTCGCAGACTACTGACCTGTTCAGCGACGGCCGCAACAAGAACATCACGACGACCTGGCGTGCCAGCGCCGCGTATGTGACCGGCGCGACCAGCTTCAAGTTCGGCTACATCGGCAACCAGCTCGGCGATCTCCGCTCGGCCAATCGCGGCCAGAACGATCTGCGATACCGCGTCAACAACGGCGTGCCGAATCAGCTGACGCAGTACGTGCACGAGCAGCAGAACGACCTGTGGATGCGCAACCACGCTCTCTACGTGCAGGATCAGTGGACGCATGGACGCCTGACGCTGCAGGGTGCGCTGCGCTACGACCGCGCGTCGAGCTGGGCGCCGCCGCAGCGGCTCGAGACGCGCTTCTGGGCGCAGCCGCTGGTCTTCGACGAGACGCCTGTCGTAGATGCCTATAACGACCTGACCCCGCGCGCCGCGGTCACCTACGATCTCTTTGGCAACGGCAAGACGGCACTCAAGGCGACGCTTGGCAAGTATCTCGAGTCGACGATCACGGCGTCGAACTACGGGCTTGGCAATCCGACGTCGCGCATCGCCACCAACGTCACGCGCACGTGGACCGATCGCAATAACAACTGGACGCCTGACTGCGATCTCCGCAATCCGCAGCCGCAGGACTTCGGTCCCGACGGCGACTTCTGCGGCATCATCAGCAACCTGAACTTCGGGACCTCGACGTTCAGCAACACCATCGATCCCGACATCCTGCACGGCTGGGGCGTCCGGCCGTCAGACTGGAACTGGACCGTGTCGGTGCAGCACGAAGTGCTGCCGCGCACGTCGGTGGAAGTGGGGTTCGTACACCGCGAGTTCTTCGGCTTCGCCGTGACGGACAACTTGGCCGTGAGCCCGGCGGACTTCACGCAGTTCTCGATCACCGCGCCGCAGGATTCGCGCCTGCCCAACGGCGGCGGCTATCAGGTGGGCACACTGTATGACCTGAACGTCCCGTCGCTGGTCGGTGTCACGCGGAACTACCAGACCTACGCCGATCGGTACGGCGATGCCTACCAGAAGTACAACGGCATCGACGTCACCATCAATGGGCGACCGCGCAATGGCCTCACGTTCCAGGGCGGCTTCTCGGGCGGCTACTCGACCTCGGACAACTGCGAAGTCCGCGCGAAGGTGCCGGAGATCGCGTTGCTCAACCCGTACTGCCACATCGAGACCAGCTTCCTGCCGCAGTACAAAGGCATCGCCACTTACATCCTGCCGAAGATTGACGTCAGCGTCAGCGGCACGTTCACCAGCAAGCCGGGCATCCAGGTCAGCGGCTTCGGCACGCCGGTCGCCGGTGGTGCGTTCGCGGCCAACTACACGATTCCGAACTCCGTGGTGCAGCCGATCCTCGGTCGCCCGCTCGCAGGCAGCGCGCCGAACATCACCGTCAACCTGATCGAGCCGCACTCGATCCTCGGTGACCGCGTGAACGAGCTGAACATGCGCATCGGCAAGATCCTGCGTTTCGGACGCAGCCGTGCGAATGTCGGCGTGGACTTCTACAACCTGCTGAACGCGGCGACGCCGCTCAGCTACAACCAGGCGTTCATCCCCGGCGGCGCGTGGCTCACGCCGACGTCGGTGCTGTCTGCCCGGTTCATGAAGCTGTCGATGCAGCTGGACTTCTGAGACGAGTAATCAAGGGCGAGTGCACCACTGACTGCACGTGAATACGCTCGATCACGACGCACGGAGGCACTGAGACACAGAGGTTTCTTTGAACCTCCGTGCCTCGGTGCCTCTGTGTGTTGTAATTCAGGCGCAGTCACGTGAAGTCAGCGATTGATGTAGAAACCGACCGCGATTGGCAGCTCGCCGAGCTGCCAATCCCACCCAGACCACACGGGTTCGGCTGGCTGAAAGCCGTCGGGCCCGGCGTCATCGCGCTGGGCGTTTCGATCGGCAGCGGCGAATTCCTCCTCGGTCCCGCCGCGTTCGTGCAGCACGGGTTCTCGCTGCTGTGGGTTGTCCTCGTTGCGATCGCCTTTCAGACCGTCTTCAACACCGAAGTGATGCGCTACACCCTCGCCACGGGCGAGCCGGTGTTCTCGGGCTTCATGCGCACGCGCCCATCGTCCACGTTGTGGGCGTGGGTCTACGTGATCCTGTATTTCCTGCAAGTCGGCTGGCCGGCGTGGGCGGGGACCGCGGCGGCGGCGATGTTCTATCTCGTGGTTCAGCGCCTGCCCGGCGCGGCCGATGCGACGACGACATACTTCATCGGCGTCGCGGCCTTCCTGGGCGTTGTCGTCATCCTGAGCGTCGGCAAACGTATCGAGCACACACTGGAGATCCTCAACTGGATCCTCGTCACGACAACGATTGGCGGATTTCTGATCCTGGCGGTGTTGTTCGTGCCTTCGTCGGTGTGGCTGGCCGCCGGGATCGGGTTCACGGGCTTCGATCTCACGCAGCAGCGCTTCGACTTCTTTCCCGCGGGCGCCGATCTCGTATTGCTCGGCGCACTCGTCGCGTACTCGGGATCGGGAGGCGTCACGAATCTCGTGCTCGGGAATTGGGCGCGGGATCGCGGCTACGGAATGGGAGAGCGGGCCGGCTACATCCCCGCCGCGGGTGGACCCAAGGTCGAACTCGCGCATGTCGGCTTTACGTTTGCGCCGAACGACGAGGCGATGGACCGCTGGCGCGGCTGGTGGCGCGTTGTCTCGGTGGATCAGTGGGGTGTGTTCTTTGCGGGTGCGATCCTCGGAATGATGCTGCCGGCGCTGCTTTACGTCGCGTTCCTGCCGCGTGGGACTGACATTCAGGGACTCGGCATCAGCGCGGCGCTGGCGTCTGCGGTCGGCGCACACGCCGGAACGGCCGTCGCTATCGTGATCGCGTTCTTAGGCGCGTGGATTCTGTTCAAGACGCAATTGGACAACTTCGAGGGGATGGTTCGCGCGGTCACCGACATCCTCTGGACTGGCAGCGACCGCGTCCGTGCGTGGCGCGGCGGTGACGTCCGCGCCGTGTACTACACAGTGCTTGCGATCCTCGTGGTGTGGGGCATCATCGCGCTGCGTCTCGCGCAACCGATCGTGTTGCTGAAGATCGGCGCCAACGTCGCAGGCGCGGTGTTCGTGATCGCCGCTCCGCATCTGCTCTACGTCAACACGCGCATCCTTCCGGTGCACGTGCGCCCGCCGATGTGGAGGCGGGTTGCGCTTGTGGCTATGGCTCTCTTCTACGGGTTCTTCGTGACGCTGTCGGTCGCGAGCGTGTGGTGATGCCGCACGATGGCTCTAGGCTTTGGATTTTTGACTCTAGGCTTTGAAGAGCCCAGAGCCTAAAGCCCAAAGCCCAAAGCCAAACCCGAGCGTCTACAATGGAAGACGAGCCTGCCTGCTCATCCGTATTTTTAGGAGAACTTCATGCGCGCGATTACGTACGTCTGTCTCGCTGCAGCTCTCGCGATTCCGTCACTCGCTCATGCCGGTCAGGTTTACGGAACGATCGTCGTGGACGGCAAAGGCCTTGGTGGAGCGAACGTCGAAATCACGTGCGGCTCGGACCCGGCGGTGAAAGGGACGACCGCCGCCGACGGTGCGTACCGGGTCAACGTGCCGAAGGAGGGGCAGTGCACGCTGGTGATGCCTGACCAGGCCGGCAAGCCATCGGCAATGGTCTTCTCGACCCCGAATCCCGCCCTCTTCAACTTCGAGTTGGTGAAGGCCGGCAACGGCTACGAGCTGAAGCGCCGATGAGCGTAAGCGAAGGCGACGCCCCGGCGGTGACGCCGCCGCCGCCCGAACCCGCACCGGAGGAGAAACATCAGTGGCCGTGGATTGAGCTGATCAAGGTGCTGGCGCTGCCGCTGGTCACGCTGGTCCTCGGCTACTGGTTCAACGCCTCGCTCAACGAGCGGCAGCAGATTGACAACAACATCCGGCTCTACGCCGAGATGATGGGCCGCCGCGAGGAAGCCGATAGCAATCTCCGCAAGGACATGTTCAATTCGATCCTGACGACGTTCATGTCGAAGGATCCGAACACGAAGGTCAGCGACGAAGAGGAGATCCGGCAGCAGATCCTCAGCCTCGAGCTGCTCGCCTACAACTTCCATGAATCGCTCGACATCGGTCCGCTGTTCAAGGACGTCGAGCGACGCATTCGCATGGTGGCGAAGGGGCCGGATCCGGAGTTGCAGCGTCGCCTCGAGTCCGTGGCGCTGCAAGTGATCGAGCATCAGCTGACCGCGCTGTCCGACGTCGGCACCGTCGAGCGCGGCGATGCGCTGACCGAGAAGATCAAGGACTTTCAGGCCCACATCATGTTCGGCATGCGCGCCATTCCCAATCCGAAGGTGAAGCCGGGTGAGGGGGCCGCGACGCTGTGCATGTCGATGGAAGCCACGGATCGACAGCGGCACTATCGGCAGTTCAAGCTCGAGTTGATCAGCTACAACGAGATGGCGCGGGAGGTACAGGTCCATCTCTACGTGTCGCAGTTACTCACGGCGGAGGAGTGTCAGAAGCCCGATCTCGATATGGAGGCGAAGCGGGAAGTCGATACCAACTTCCTGGTGGGTCTCTTCGACTTCCCGATGATTGACAACACGCGCCTCTCCGGCAGCGAGCGCTGCGCAGTGTCGCTGACGGCGCTCAATGCGAATGTGGTGAGCCTCACGCTCGCGTATTTCCCGGCGTCACGCGCGAGCCTGAAGGACAAGCCGTTCTACGACGAAGTCATCCGGGACCTGGTGCGGGATCGCGGGGCGACGAAATAGGGCCGAGCGCAGGTCGGTGCTAGCGAACTGACGATTGTCGGTGCGAAGGTCCTATCGCGTGTCGGTGCGAGGGGACGTCGCTGGCATTGCCGTGGCGAATCCCTGTGGAGGTCAGGCCGACTCGGATCGCCTGACCGCGCGAGAAGCCAGTGGGGATCAGCGAGGTTGAGCGCTCAGCCCGTCAACCGGCGCGACCCGAGCGTCCAGCGGATGACGACGGCATCGCAGCGCGTGTCCGGCCACCGGAACGGGATTCGCGACGGCGATGCTAGCGACGCCTGTCCTCTCCAGATTAACGATCACGTGACTGGTAGGGCGTTCGTTAAGGCGGGTGTGAAGACCCGCCTCTACGTACCCTTCACAAACTCGTCGACGATCGCAAGGAACTCCTGCGGCTTCTCGTCGCTGGGGTAGTGTCCGAGTCCCGGCATCGTGACGATGCGGACCTTGGGTAGCGTCTTCTTCAACTCTTCCTGGGTCTCGAGCGGGACGATCGTGCTGCGACCGCCGATGACGTAGAGGATCGGCGCCTTGATCTCACGTACGTAGCGCCACAGATCAGTCGCGACAAAACCTTTCACGAGCTGCGGGTCGCGCTTCCACACCAGACGGCCGTCGGCGCGACGCTTGGTGCCGTAACGGACGTAAGGGACGAGCACCGCATCGGACACGCCGGCGTTGCTCTTGCGCAGTTGCGCGAGCAGTTCTTCTTCGCTCGCCCAGCCGGCTTCTTCCTGCGCAACGCGCCGGCTGTAGTTGTCGGCGATCTGCCGCGGCCGCTCAGGGCCGACGTCCTCGGAGATCACCGCCGAGACGAGATCCGCATGCTTGCCGGCAAACACTTGCGCGACGCGACCGCCCGTTGAATTGCCCCAGATGGTGATGTTCTTCAGCCCGAGTTGCTGCACGAGGCCTTCGACGTCGCCGACGTGATCCTCGACGAGATAGCGCCCTTCGGGATCCCACCCTGAGTCGCCGTGTCCGCGCATGTCCATCGCGATCACGTGGTAGCGAGCGATGAAATGCGGCACGAGGTGGTCGAAGGTGCGCGCCACGCGGTCCAGACCGTGAATGAGGATGAGCGGCCTGGCCTTGGGGTTCCCCCAATCCACGTAGTGAATGCGCATTCCGTTGACGGTGACAAACAGGTCCGTAGGCGTGACACTGTCCCGCTGCTGCCCGGCCAGACCGTCTCTGGTCCCAATCACCAGCGCTGTAAGCCCAATCGCCACCGCAAAGAAGCCTTTCATGGGCCCAGAGTCTACAATGCTAGGCTTGCACTGGGGCGTACCCCCAGCTTCAAGGAAGGCACATGAGTGATGTAGTGACGGGGCCTCCTGCCGCGCCGGCGGGAGGCGGGAAACTCATTGTGTTGACGGCTCCGCTGACGGAGACCATCGATCACGCCGGGTACTTCATTCAAATGAGTATGGCTTCGCTGCCGATGTGGCTCGAAGGCATCCTCAATCGCAAGTATCCGCAGTGGCGAAACGTTGAATACAACACGGACGGGACCGCCAAGTACATGCCGGCCGGCGTCCGTGTGCTCGAGGCCTCGCTCCTTCGTCGTTTCAAGGCCGACGACATCGTCTGCTGCTACCCGGACGATCTCGTCAAGTTCATCGGCCCGAACACCCGTGTCGTTGCTGTCTCCACGCACAATCCGCTCGGTGTGACGTTTGCCGCCGGCGTGTACACCTCGATCTTCGGGTCCGCGAAGCAGCCGATCAACTCGCACTACGCGCGCGAGATGTTCGCGAAGATCAAGAACAACCCGTGGCGCAACAACTACCAGGTGATGGTTGGTGGATCGGGCGGCTGGCAGATCAGCCAGAACAACGCCTATGACGAGCTCGGCGTCGACTGCGTCGTCGAAGGGCGGAGCGAGGCAGCCGAGACGCTGGCCTTGTTCGATCAGGCGCTGCGCGGAGAGAAGCTCCCGCAGAAGATCGACGTGCACCATCCGCAGAGCCGCGACGAGATCATCTTCCCTGACAAGCGCACGACGTTCGGCGTGGTCGAGATGACGACGGGCTGCGGACGACGGTGCCAGTTCTGCGTGCCGGATCTCAACCCGCAGATCGATCTGCCGCGCGAGAAGATCCTCGCGCATGTGCGCGCCAATGTCCGCGACGGCAATAAGCAGATCTCGCTGGCCACCGAGGACATGTTCATCTGGGGCCAGGTGCACACGAAGATCCCGTTCTACTTCCCGAACCGGGAGGCGCTCGTCGATCTCTACCGGAGCGTCGTGGATACTCCGGGTGTCGAGCAGCACGTGCTCAGCCACTGCACGATCGCACCTGCCGTTGTGGATCCGGTGATGATCGAACAGCTCACGACGAGCATCATCGACAAGAGTCCGATTCATCTGCCGATTCTCAGCACGCACCCGAAGAAGAAAGCGCTGGTGCCGCTCATCGGCCTCGAGACCGGATCGGTTACGAGAGCCAAGGCGCTGATGCCGAGCAAGGCAGTGCCGTTCCCGATCGACGAATGGCAGAGCGTCGTGATTCGCGGGCTGGAGATTCTCAACAAGCACAACTGGTTCCCGGCGATGACACTCATCATCGGCAGCCCGAATGAGACCGATGAGGACGTGAAAGCGACGCTCGATGTGATTTATGAGGTCGAGCGCCGGGGTCTGTTCGCGTTCTTTATTCCGTCGATCTTCACGCCCCTTCACGACACCCGCATGGAGGACAAGAAGGGCGTGACCGAAACCGCGCAGCTCACGCCGCTCCAGTGGCAGCTGATGATGAAGTGCTGGAAGATGAACCTGCGCCCGGGTCAGGCGAGCTGGTGGGCGCCGACGGTATGGCGATTGGGCGCCATCTTCCTGTGGGCGTGGAAGCTGCGCAAGTTGAACGGCCCGAACTTCACGTTCCCCATGTTGCTCTTCGCCAGCGCCCTGCCGGAATGGTTGATGGAGAAGATGGGTAAGATCTACGTCGGCAAGCCGATCAACGTGAAGACGCGCAAAGAACTGCTGAAGACGATCAAGCCGTCGATGCGTCAGTACGTGCGGACCGATACCGGCGACATCCCGGACGATTTCGCGTCGCCACCGCCGCAGGCCGAGGAGAAAAAGCGCTCGTTCATCGAGCTTACGCCGCAATATTCGTAGTGTCCGGCTTTAGCCGGACCGAGGTGACGATGACTCTTCGGATCGGCAGCACTCTTCTGCTGCTCGCGCTCGTCGATGCGATCCCAGCGGGCGCGCAAGCTCCTGACACGATCCTCGTCAACGGGAAGATCCTCACCGTCGATGCGCAGTCGTCCGTGCGCGAGGCGATGGCGATTCGCGACGGGCATATCACCGCGCTGGGTTCGTCGGTCGAGATGCGGAAGGTGGCGGGCCCTCGGTCCCGCGTGATCGATCTCGGCGGACGAACGGTCATTCCCGGGCTCATCGATTCACACCTCCACGCGATCCGCGCGGCGCTCAGTTTCACCACCGAGGTGAACTGGATCGGCGTGCGCACGCTAGAGGAAGCGCTGGGGCGCGTGAAGGACGCGGCGCGGACGATGAAGCCGGGGTCGTGGCTGATTGTTGCCGGCGGATGGAACCCGCAGCAGTTCAAGGAGAATCGTCGTCCGACGCAGGCCGAACTCGTGGCTGTTGCGCCGGAGAATCCGGTCTACATTCAACTCGGCTATGCGTGGGCGATGATGACGCCGCTCGCACACAAGACGCTGGGTCTGACGACTGAAGCGGAACTGCCGAATGGCGGACGATTTGAGCGTGACGCCGCAGGCAATTTGACTGGTGCCGTCACCGGTGCACAGCCGGCGATCGTCGGACTCTTCGACAAGCTGCCGCGACCCACGTTCGACGAGCAGGTCCAAGGCACCAAAGCCTTCTTCCGCGAGCTCAATCGCCTCGGCATCACCGCCGTGATCGATCCGTCGGGCAACAACATGACCGGCGAGAGCTATCAGGCGCTGTTCAAAGTCTGGAGAGATCAGGCGCTGACCGTCCGAGTCGCCTATTCGCTCGGCACGCAGGCATCGGGCAAGGAATTCGACGAGATCAAGGCGACGACGGCGCTCCTGCCGATGGGACTCGGCGATGAGATGCTGCGCTTCAACGGCATCGGCGAACGCATCACCGGCGGGATGTACAACAATGACAAGCCGGGCCAGGCTGACAAGGACGAGTACTACCGCATCGCACTGTGGGCGGCAGAACGCGGTCTCACGCTGACCCAGCACTGGAACCGCGACGCCTCGGTGGACAACCTGCTGACGATCTTCGAGCGTGTAAACCAGCGCGTGCCGATCGCGCCGCTGCGCTGGTCGATTGCGCATTTGAACGATGCGTCGGAGCAGACGCTGCGACGCATGAAAGCGCTCGGCGTGGGGTGGACGGTGCAGGACGCGATGTACTTCGGCGGCGAGGCCTTCCGCGAATCAGTCGGTGAAGCCTCAGCGCGCCGCACACCGCCGGTCGTTACTGCCAAAAAGATCGGCGTCGCCGTTGGCGCCGGCACCGACGCGCATCGCGTCGCCTCCTACAATCCGTTCACCGCACTGCAGTGGTTCCTCGATGGCAAGACTGTCGGCGGCACCGCACTGCGTGGTCCTGAAGAGACGCCGGACCGCACTGAAGCGCTTCGCCTCTACACGCTTGGCAGCGCGTGGTTCTCTCACGAAGACAAAGTACGTGGCTCGCTCGAGGTGGGGAAACTCGCCGACCTCGCGGTGCTCTCGCAGGACTACATGACCGCGCCGGTCGATCGCATCGGCGCCACCGAATCGCTGCTGACGATGGTCGGCGGAAAGATCGTCTACGCCGCGAAGCCGTTCGCGCCCTAATGGACCTTCAGCTCACAGGGAAGGTTGCGATCGTGACTGGCGCGAGCAAGGGCATTGGCCGATCGATCGCGCAGGTATTGGCGTCAGAAGGCATGCGGATCACGGTCGTTGCGCGCTCGCGCGATGAACTGGCGTCGCTCGCTGCACCGCTCGGGGACAGTTGCTTGGTGCATGCCGCCGATCTCACCGATCCGAGCGTGCCAGCCGCTGTCGTTACCGCGACGCTGGAGCGCTTCGGCACGTTGGATGTGCTGGTGAACAACGCCGGTGCGACCAAGCGCGGCGACTTCCTGGCCTTCTCGGATGCGGATTGGGCCGACGGCTTCGGCCTCAAGTTCTACGGCGCGATGCGCTGTTGCCGCGCGGCTTGGCCGCACCTGCAGGCGTCGCGTGGGACGATCGTCAACATCATCGGCATCGGTGGTCGCACGGGCACCGCCGAGTTCGCCATCGGTGGAGCGGTGAACGCGGCGCTCATGAATCTGACCAAAGTTCTGGCGGATCGTGGTGTAAAAGATGGCGTGCGCGTGAACGCCATCAATCCCGGTGGGATCAAGACCGATCGTCTGATCACGCGCCTCAAGAGTTTTGCTGCCGAGCGCAACCTCGATCTGGCCAACGTCGAGCAGGAGATGGCCAAATCATTCGGTGTCTCGCGCTTTGGCGAGCCCGAGGAGATCGCGCGGCTCGTCGCCTTTCTCGCATCTCCCCAGGCGGCCTTCTGTCAGGGCTCCATCGTCGATGCCGACGGAGGACAGACGCGGACGCTCTAACGCTACGTCAGAATCACCATTGTGTAGACGCTGTCCTTGTCCGGCGCCGGCGGCGGGGCGGTAATGTCGAACAGCGTCTTGGTCGTGCCGGCGCTGTCGTCGGTGAATTCGATCTTCTTGATCGGCCCGGAGTTGGACACGATATATCGACGCTGCGCTCCGTGATCCTTGCCTTCCACCATCGGCTCGACCCCGAGCGCTTTCACCGCAGGAAGTGTATCGAGCGACAGGTGGATCGTTTTTCCGTTGTTCTCCATTTCACATAACACGAGCTGGGCATTCATAGACTCGATCGTGAAGCTGTCGCTCTTGTTCATGGGCTCGTTTCGGGTCAGCAGAGTGGTGCCGTCGGCTTTGAGTGCGACGACTCGTATGTTCGAGAAGTCGCCATCAGGGTGGCCCTTCTTCTTGTCCAGGAAATCATCCATCTTGCCGCTTGCCGTGCCCTTCAACTGCTTGATTCTCGTCGAGCCCCCGTCGTCAATGATCACCGCGTCTGCCATAGCCACTGCTCCTTAGTGTTGAGAAACCGGTTGCGTCCTGGCTCGCAACTGCTCTGCCTTCAGGCTCAACCCCTGGCCCGCCGGTGTCGGGCCGTACAACTGACTCGCACGTTCGTACTCAGCCACTGCCCGCGACACGTCACCACGATCGGCGAGACAGTCGGCAAGGCGCTCCCGCACCTGCGCCTCGAGCCGGCGATCTTGCAGCCGGATGGCTTGGGGCAAGGCCTCGGTGAGCACGCGTATCCCTTCCTGACTGTCCCCGAGCTGCTGGTGCAGTCCGCCGAGAACGGCGGCGGACTGCACTGACTCGCGCACATACTCTGCCTGCCGGTAGAACGTGAGCGCGGCTTCGACCAGCGGCTTCGCTTCACCCGGTCGCATGGTCTTCTCGAGCAGCGATCCGAGCGACACTTCCGCGCGGGCTTCAATCCGGCGGACCTTCGCGCGGCGCGCGATGTCGAGTGCGCGCCGGAACACCGGCTCGGCGCGAGCGAAATCGTCGGCGCGCAGGAAGATGTTGCCGAGGTCGATCTGGCCGTTTGACGCGAGGTTGTCCATGTTCTCCGACAACGCAGTCTCGATCGCGTCGCGCGCAATCGTCGCCGCCCGCTCGCTTTCACCGAGGTCGCGGACCGCAGCAGCTTCGATGAAGTGCAGTCGGACTTCCTGATAGTGATTGCCTACGGCGCTGGCCATTGTCAGAGCATCCTTGATCACCGGCAGCGCTTCCTTCTCGCGATTGCGTCGATCGAGCAGATTCGCACGCTCGAGCAGCGTCTGCGTGACGCCTTCGATGTTTCCCGCCGTGCGATAGAGGCCTTCGGCTTCACCGAAGGCTGCGAGAGCCTGCGCGTCCTTTCCGCCTTGGCGTCCGAGCAGGAACCCGAGCCGGAGTTTCGCTGCTGCGTACGACGGATCGAATGCGAGTGCACGGCCGAACGCCGCTGCGGCACCCTCCGTGTCGTCCATCTGTTGTGCCAGCCATCCTGACTCGAGCGCGGCCGGCGCGCGAGCCGCTCCCATCGCCTCGGCTTCGATTGCTTTCACGAGCGGCGCCGCCCGTTTGTAGTCGCGCGACACCATGAACTGCAGGGCACGCAGCATGCGATCGTCGGCATCACTCAGCCGCGAGTCCTGCGCCGCCGCGACCGCGCGCAGCATCGAGTCTTTGGCGCGGTCGGTGTAATCGAGTTCGTCGTATGCGCGCGCCAGGCTGGCATGCGCCAGCGCAAACGACGCATCGATACTGACGGCCTGCTCGAGCGACTTGCGTGCCGTTTCGTAGGTCATCGAATACAGCGCATTCGTCCCGCGCTCGTACCAGCGGAGCGCATCTGACGAGGGCTGATACGGACGATGCGTCCAGCTCCACAACGCCAAGCTGGCGGCCAGCAGCAGAATGGCCGCGAACGCGGCGCGAATCCGATCGGATCGCGTCCAGTGATTCACGTCCCACCAGCGCGCGTCGGAGAGCCAGCTCGCGAGTTCACCGGCAGTGAACCGGCGATGCGGGTCGCGCTCGAGACAGCGCGTGATCGCCATGTCCCACCGCTCGTCGAGTGTCGGCACGACGGCGCGCGCGGACGGCGTCTGACCGCTGGCCCGCAGCATCGCCGACTTGATCACATCGGCGTCGTCAAATGGACGACGGCCGCAGGCCATCTCGAAGAGCACGATGCCGAACGAGTAGATGTCCGAGGCCGTGGTCACGCGATCGCCGGAGAGCTGTTCCGGGGACATGTAGGCCAGCGTTCCGCCCACCCGGATCGTCTCGTTTCCCGAGCGCGTCTCGTCAACGACAGTAGCTCCCGCCTCGGCGCGCGCGACACCGAAGTCCGTGATGACCGCACGCACACCGTTCGTGGCTGGAACCAGGATGACGTTCGCGCTTTTGAAGTCGGCGTGGACGATGCCGGCGCGATGCGCCGCCTGCAATCCTTCGCCGAGTTGGATCGCGATCGGGAAGGCTTCGTCGCGCGTCAGCCGGCCCGCATGGATGCGCTCGGACAACGTTTGCCCGTGCAGCAATTCCATCGCGAAGAACAGCAATGGCGGCTGGCCCTCAGTGCGATGAATCCCGACCTCGAAGATGCGACAGACGTTGGGATGTGTGACCTTGCGCGCGATCGAGATCTCCTGGTGAAAGCGCAGCAGGAGTGCTTCATCGCCCGCGAGGTCACCGCGTAGAGTCTTCAGCGCGACACGTTCATTGAGGAGGAGGTCGTCCGCCGCGTACACCTCGCCCATGCCGCCGCGGCCAATGAGCCTGATGATGCGGTAGCGATCGGCGATGACATCGCCAACCGACAGCGATTGCGTGAATCGGCGGGGTACAGGAACCGACAGTTGCGTGATCGTGCTGCGCTCGAGGACACGCCGTTCCACCTCGGCGCGCAGGCCAGGATCATCAGGGCACTCGCGGTCGAGAAACGAGCGCAGCTCTTTCAGCGACAGGTCGAACGTCGAGTCGACCAGCGTTGAGATCCGCCGCAGCCGCGCCTCGTCCATCGGATCGAGTGTCGGGCCGGAATTCTGGAGTACGGCCATTCAGCTGTACAACGTCCGAGACAGCTGAAATGAACGTCCAGAGGGGCCTGGACTCAGGCCGGCGATCCTACTAGGAATCAGGGGTTAAAAATTTGGCATGAGTCAAAAATCAGGCCTAAAACCCCGGTTTTACGGTGCCCATTTTTCGCGCGACGTCGAGCAGCGTGGGATAGAACTGGACGAAGGTCCGTTCGACCGCCGTGTTCTTGGTATGGCACTCGACGCAGCCCGCGTCGGCCGGCAGCGGTTGAGCGTTCTCGACCATCGAGCCGTTTCGCATGAAGTTGAAGAAGGCCCATCCGTCCGGAAAGCGCGAGTCCTTCACTTCGGCTTCAAGCCCGACCAGCCGGCTCTGAAACTGCCCGGCCTTATTGATTGACCCTTCGCTGGTCGAGCCGCGGAACTCGAGCACGAAGATCGTGCGGTCCGGCCACTTTCCGGTTTTCATAAAGGCCCGGTATGACGAGGGATTCACGAAGACGTTTCCGAAGGAGTTCCTGCCGGGTGTGCCCGGCACCGGGTTGTACTCCATGCCGAGGCCTGCGCTGACGAAGATCCATTCGCGATAGTCCGGTGGTCGAACGAGGTTCACCTTGTCCACGTACTGCGGACCGTCGCCAGGGGACGGTGTTTGTCCACCTGTCGTCGTGCTGAGTGCGGCCACGTAGACCACACCGAGGATCACGAACGTGATCTTCTTCATCTCATGCCCCTTTTTTCTGCAACGCCGGCGACGTACGCAGCGCTGGGTCGCCGCGCCATCCGCTCTCGTGGCGTCGCGTCGATCGGAACCGATTGCGATAGTCGGTGGGCGAGACGCGCACCGTTCGCAGGAACGCGCGCCGCATCACTTCGGCACCGCCAAACCCGCAAGTCGCCGCCACGCGTTCGACGCCGTCGCTCGACTCCTCGAGTCGCCGGCGCGCGGCCTCGACACGCTGGACTTCGACGAACCTCGCCGGCGTCATCTGCATCTCCGCTGTGAACACACGAGCGAAGTGACGAGGGCTCATAGCGATGCGTTCCGCCAACGCCGGCACCGAGAGATCGCCGTTGAGATGATCGGCGATCCATTCCACGAGCTCACGCAGAGGCTCACGGTCGGCAGTTTGAATGGCGAGTTGGCCGCTGAACTGTGATTGACCGCCCGGCCGCTGCAGGAACATCACCAATTGGCGGGCGACACCGAGCGCGATGTGGCGGCCAAAGTCTTCCTCGACGAGCGCCAACGCCAGGTCCATACCCGCGGTGACGCCGGCCGACGTGTAGATACGCCCATCGCGTACGAAGATCGGATCGGACTCGACACGGACGCCCGGGTACGTCCTGGCCAGCGTCTCACACGACGCCCAATGGGTCGTCGCGCGTTTGCCGTTGAGGAGGCCCGCCGCGGCGAGGATGAACGTGCCCGTACACACCGAGCCGAGTCGTCTGACGCGCGGAGCCATCCGCGCCAGCCACGCGCGCAAGGCAGGATCCTGCGCCGCGGTTCGCGAGCCTCGGCCACCGGCGACGAGGAGTGTATCCACGTTGTTGCGAACGTCGCGGAAACCCCGCTTCGCGACGATCGCGATGCCCGAGGACGTCTCGATCGGGCCGGCGGTTGGTCCGACGATCTCGACGGAGTAGGCGAGATCGCGGCGCAGTCCGCGCTCGACGAGCAGCCGCGCCGCACGCCCGAACACTTCAAGCGGGCCGGTGACGTCGAGCACCTGTACGTCGGGAAACGCGACGAAGACGATGTGGCGGACTCGTCGCGCCGAAGCAGCGGGCGCGCGAAGGCGGAGAGCCATGCCTCAGCATCGCCCGCTGGCGTCACGGTGGCAAGGACAATGTGCCCACTGATCCTGCCATTGCCGAGGACCCTCGCATCACCCTGCGACGGTCAACGTCACGCGGCGGTTTCGTGCGCGACCTTCTTCCGTCGCATTGGTCGCGACCGGGTTCTGGCTCCCGAAACCTTGCGCGCTCAAGTTCGCCGCTGCCGCGCCGTTCTCCCGCAGCGCATTCATGACGGACTCCGCTCGTCCCCGCGAGAGCGACATATTGGCGGCTTCATCGCCGGTGTTATCCGTAAATCCGGCGATCTGCACCCGCGCGTTCGGATAGGCGTTGAGAATTCGAGCGACATCGACGATCTGCTGGCGCGACCGCGGCGTCAGCGACGCTGACCCTGTCTCGAACTCGAGGCGATCGAACTCGAAGCTGCCATTGCCGGTCGGCGAGGCGAGATAGGAGACGAGACGATCTTCCATGCCTCCGGCGGGCACGCTGAGTTGAATGCCGCCAGGCAGCGTGCGAGTCAGGGTTCGCACGCTCGTCCCGAGGGTATCGATCCCGCGTGACGCGGTGGTGACCGCCTGCGTCGGCGTCGGCGTGCGCGAGCGGCCGGTCCACCAGAGCAGGAACGCGGTGGCCAGCGCGAGCAGCAGGATCGGCCACAGCCAACTGGCCGAACGCTCACGCCGTACTGCTGGCGGAATGTCTCGCCGGATCACGTCTTCTGACGCTCGCAGATCGCCAGTCGGCGTGGCCGCGCTGGGCAGCAGCGCATTGAAGCCGGCGGGCATCGCTGCCGCGAGCGCTCCGCGCTCCGCTTGCAGCCGCTGCGCGAGCTTCGGGGCATCGAGGTTGTCCGAGCGCATCAGCCGTCCCAGGTATCCCAGTACCAGTGGCCCGCCGAGCGACAGGAGTGACGACGCAGATGTGGCGCGCACACCGGAGTAGCGAGCGACCGCATTGGTGATCGCCGATACGCTGCCACCGGACCAGAGATTCGAGAGCCATCCCGTGATCCCGCTGCCGGACTCGATGGCCGTGTTGTCGCTCCGCGATGGCGCTGCCACGTAATCGGTGTCCGTCGAGGTGTTGGTCGCGAGGCTCACGAGACGACTCATGAAGCCGGTATCGCCGCTGCGATCGGCAATCGACGCGAGGAGTGTGGGGACAATCGCCGTGAAGCCCTTCGACACCGCGGCTTCCGATTCACCGGTCTGACTGGAGACGCGAGAGAGGAACGAGGGCGTGAGAAATTCCTGGACGCCCGCGATCATTGAGGTTGCCATGGGTTACCACCTCTACGATGAACTGAATTGCTGGGTGGAGGTCTGCATGTCGCAGACCCGCCGTTGTTCCGGGAGCATTTCGGATTTTGGGGAGTTTTTCGGATGGTCAGCTCGACGCGCCGCGCGGTGTCGTGGGGAACCCTCGCCAGCGCGCTCAACCAGATTGTGTCCATGAGGTCACTTCTTATTGATGGCCTCGGTCCAGATCTCGAGGTCGCGACGGGTCATGCCTCCGCGTGGGACGAGCCGGGCATCTTCGTAGCCGAGCACGTTCACGTCGTAGAGATATTGCTCGCGCGACAAGAGCGTTCCGTAGCACACGTGCTCGGCATCGTTCTGCTCGAGGCCTGAGAGTCGACCACTCAATTCCGTGATGATGCGGCGCGGGATATCCGCACGACGATCGGGATACGTGAACTGAAACAGGACCAGATGGCTGAAGAGGACCGGCCAGTGGTGATCGAATCGGGCGAGCAGACGATCCCAGTCCAACGTGCGCGCGCACGCGTGCAGCAGGTGCAGGGCATCTGCGCCGTCGAAGCGCTCGCGCTCCTGCACGAACGCCTTCGACCAGAACAACTCTTCGGGCGGACACAACCGCACTTTGCGATCGAGGACGTCAGCCTCCACCGAGTGCGTGAACCAGCAATCGTCTACGTGAATGACGCCGTTGCCAGATCCGAAGAGCACGTCGAGGTACTGGCCATTGCTGTGGATCTTGGCCAGCCAGTGTGGATACGGCACATCCGCGTGATAGCCAGCGTGCTCGAACGCGACGAGCAGGCGCGGCACGTCGTCGCGGCGAAGGATGATGTCCAGATCCTTGGTGTCGCGATCGCGCTGCGTGTAGCGTGACTGCGCGAACGCGCCGCCTATCAGAAACTGAATCTGCGCCTCCTCGAGAATCGCGAATGCATCCTGATAAAACGTGGCGAGCGAGCGCTTGGGGAGACTCGCGGTATTCACAAGCCTCCGTGCATCGCGACAGGCGCGGATTCCGTGGCATCGACGGGAATCTGGAAGACACGGAAGTGCGGCCGATCGGGATAGAGCCGTGTCAGCAGCGGCAGCGAGACGTTGTAGACGGGCACGTGATCCTTGGTGTGGCCCTCCGGACGTCCGCGATGCGCATGACCGTGGAAGACCATCGAGACCGGAAAACGGCTGATCGGCTCCTCGAGTCGGCTCGAGCCGACGAAGGCGAAGATCTCCGGTGGTTCGCCTTCGACCGTCTCCTGAATCGGCGAATAGTGCAGCAGCACGATCTGATGCTTCGTCCGCAGACGGGCGAGCGAGGCTTCGAGCTTGAGCGCTTCGTTGACCGCCTCATGGACGAACTGTTTGATGGCCGTCTCGCCCCACGGTCCCAGCGCACGATTGCCGAATCCACCGCAGAAGCCTTTGACGCCGGCGACGCCGATACCGCGAACCTCGGTCGCTTCACCGTCGAGTATCGTCATACCCGCATCCGTGAGGATGTTTCTCACTTCGTCCTGATGACCGGACTCGCAGTCGTGGTTGCCGAAGACGGCAATGGCTGGCACGTGGAGCGCCGCAACCTCGCGCGCGAGAATGCGCGCTTCGTCTGGGAGACCCGTGTCGGTCAGATCGCCGGCAAGCAGCAGCATGTCGGCGGACGCCGACACCTGGCTGAACAGCGCCTGAAACGCACCGTGTGACGAGCGCGTGCAATGCAGATCGCCGACGGCCGCCACTCGAACGACGGACGCGGACGCGGAGCTCGACTGATCGCCGACAGCCATGAGACGCACCACCTCCGCGCCGGAGGGTGCAATTCCCGGCCCACACAACAGTCGAGTCGGCTCAGTGGCGGACGAGGTTCAGGAATGCAGGCCGATGGCGGAGCGCATGTCGTTGGCGAGCCACTCGGCATGTGCTTTCTTGCCGATGCCGTTGCCGAGCGCGTGCCGTCGGCCAGCCCTGGTCGTTGCCCTGATCTCGTAATAGGGTGTCCCGCTGCGGCCGGACGTCTGCATGCTGATGTGCAGGTCGATTTTTGCGATATCGGCGGACGCGATCGCACGAGTGGTCCCGAAGCCAGCGATGGCGTGCCGGCAGCGGATTGCGTGCGGCCCCACCGTCACGTCCGTCGTGCCGAGCCACAGGTCCGCGACGATCGCGAGGAGCAGCACCTCGAAGAGTCCGGTGAGCAGCGGGAAGAACCACGGAGCGTCGAGTGCGATCTGCAGCCAGAGAGCGCCGGTCCAGATCAGCAGAAACGCGGTCAGCCCAAGTGCGAATGATGGGTTGCGCGCAGCCCCGAAGTGGTATTCCACTCCCGTCTCGGTCTGCCGCACGTGGATGCCCGCGACCGCAAGGTCCTGGTGCGTGACCGCCGCCTTCGTGGTTCGCGCTGGTATGTAGAGCCCGTCGTTTTTGTGAATATACGTTTCGTCGTCGGGGATGGGCTGTGCGGCGAGCGCACCTCCATGCACCGGCACATCGAAGTCCTCGTCGAGATCGACGCCACGCAGCGATGCATTCACGGCGAGTGCCCAGAACACACCTCCGGACCGTGTTGACGTCGTCGTCTCGCGCGCATCGGCCGGCAGCGGGAAGTGAACCGGAATTGCCGCACCGGTAGGCGTGAACAAGATCTGTTCGGCTGGCACGTCCTGTTCTTCTCGCCAGACGATGTGCTCGCGAACGCTCCGATCCTTGCCAACGCCGCTGACGATGCGCTGGAGACAGGTGAGCGTGATCGTGACGACGAGACGCTCACCCGGTGAAGGCCGGTCGAGCCGCGTGCGAATCGTTCCCGCGCACATACCGCCAGGGGACGCGGGCGTCGTCATCTCGAACCATGACGGGCCAAACCGGCGCCATCGCATCGTGAGCATGACGGCCCACGTCAGCAGACCAACGCCGATGATCGGGAAGATGACGCCGATCGCCGCTATCGGCTTGCGTTCGATCTCTCGCGGAATGAGAAAGAGGATCGGCGCGCTGATGAGGGTCCACAGAACAGCGAACCCCCACGCGCCGATCAAATGTGTCCGCGTGTTGCTGCGGATCCTACTTGCCGTCGACAGAGAAGACGAGGAGGACATTCCCGGGCGTGCCGCCGGCAGTTGGATAGCCGGAATTGAAGATCACCAGGCCACCACCGATGGCTGGACCAGGGCCGTCGATCGATCCGCCGCGCCCCTGGCCTCCGTTCACCGCGTCATAGGCGCGGATGGTATCGAAGTCCCAGATGATCGCGCCGTCCTTCGTCGAGTACGCGCGCATGTGGCCATCGACCGATCCCGAGAAAGCGACGCCAGGGATCGCGCTGACCGCGGCGGATTGCGCAGGGCTGCAGCGTTGACGCGTGCCGCATCCAGGCGGCGGCGTATACCAGACGCGTTCGCCGTCTTCGAGTCGAAGCGCGAACATCCCGCCACCTTGTTTCGGATCGGCGTCGGTGCTGTTGCTGTAGTTCAGCATCACGCGACCAATGTCCGACAGCGCCACATACACGTTCGACTGATCCGCCGCTGACCCCCACTGCACGCCGCCCATCGTCCCGCCCCGGCCGACGCGCGTTTGCCAGAGGACTTCACCGCCCTTGTCTGGATCGAGTGCGTGCACGATGCCCGACTTCTGACCGGCGACGATCATCCGACGACCGTTCGCGAGCGAGAGCAGGATTGGCGAGGACGAGAAGTCGAAGTCAGGTCCGTTCGACTCGGCGCAGTTGGTCTTGTCAGGCAGACGGCACGCCGCGGTGTAGGCGTCCTTCTGTGTCATCTGCTTCGACCACAGGATCTTTCCTGAGTCCATATCGAGCGCCATAAACGAATCGCTCGTCGTCGACGGCGGATCGCTGTAGTTGTTGCCGGTCGTGACATAGAGGCGATTGAGCTTTGCGTCGATCGCCGGCGCTGACCACACCGGTGCACCCGATGGGCCCCAGAGTTGCGTGCCGACCGCGTTCTTCTTCTGCGGCTTCGGCTGTTCGACGGTGTAGGTCTTCCAGAGGATCTTGCCGTCCGCCGCGTTGACCGCGACAACGCTGCCGCGGAACTTGCAGCATTCGTATGCGGGATTGGCGCCCGACGCTTCTTCGCCGGATGCGGTGCCGACATAGATGCGGCCGTTATAGAGCGTCGGCGATCCGCTGATGCGGCCAACGGGGAAGTCGTCCACGTCGGTCTTCCACAGCAGCCGGCCGGTTGCGGCGTCGAGTGCGTAGAGGTTGGCCTGCGCGTCGCCGAAGACCGCGATATCTCGATTGCCCACGCGTCCGACGCTGATCGCGGAGCGCACGCCTTGTCCCGCATCGAAGAACCAGTGGATGCAGCCGGTCGCGGCATTGAGCGAGTAGACCTTGCCGCCCCAGCTGCCGACGAAGATGCGTCCGCCGGCGATCGTGGACTGCGCGTACGACTGCAGGTCGCCAGGGAACGCGAACGCCCACTTCAGTTTCAACTTCGGCACATCGCTCGCGGTCAGGCCGGCGCCAGTGGCGTCCTGGAATCGTGTGTTGCTCGTGTTCTGTCCCCATCCCGTCCAGCGTGGCCCGGAGGTCGGATTGAAGGTCGACGAACCCGCGCACATCGCCGCGGCGGGCGGCGCCGTGACGAGAGGACTTCCGATCGCTTTGCCGGTGAGGAATTCAGCGATCGCACGCCGCTCGGGGGCCGTGCGGTTGTTGGCCATGGTGATCATCGATCCGGTTTCCATGGCCGCGAGCACGCGCTCGGCAGTCAGCGCCTTGAACGAGTCGCGATTCGGGGCGCGATTGGTGCCGTTGTCGTGGCACTGCGCGCAGTTGCGTTTGTAGAGATCTGCGCCGTCAGGTGACGGCGTCTGAGCGTGAGCAACTGCGGCACACGAGATCGCAGCGAGGACGAATCCGAGTCGGAGTCTCATGGACCCGGATTATAAGGGTGGCTTTGGGCCCTTGGCTTTAGGCTTTTGGCCGCGCTCTACGTCGACTCCGCCTGTCGCCGCTCCGCACCTTTGTACGTGCCGAGCACCCTGGTCCACCGCGCGAATTCGGCGAGGTGCGTCAGGGCACGCGCGCACCCGAGGTCGGAACGCGGCGCATCGACTTCGACGTAGAACAGATACTCCCACGGCCGGCCGCGCATCGGCCGGCTTTCGAGCTTGGTCAGGTTGATGTCGCGCAGCGCGAACACGCTCAGCGCCTTGAACAGCGCGCCCGGTGTGCTCGGCAGCGCGAACACGATGGTGGTTTTGTTGGCGTCGGCGGGCGGTGCGCCGCCGATGATGGCGAAGCGCGTGATGTTGTACTCGAAGTCCTGCACCGCTTCCTGCAGCACCTCGAGCCCGAAGACGTCGGCTGCGCGCCGCGACGCGAGCGCCGCGGCGCCGGCGAGCTTCTTCTCGGCCACGAGCTTCGCGCCGCCCGCGGTGTCATAGACGGCTTCGACGCTGGCGCCGAGGTCCTTCAGATACCGTTCGCATTGGGCGAGCGCCTGCGGATGCGAGTAGACGACCTTGATGTCGCCGATCTTCGTGCCCGGCAATGCCTGCAGGCAGTGGACGACGTCGAGTTCCACCTCGCCGGTGATGGTGAGGTCGTGATCGAGGAGCAGGTCGTAGTTGCGATGAATGGTGCCGCCGATCGAGTTCTCGAGCGGGACGACGCCGTGCGTCGCCTTCTGGCGCGAGACGGCATCGAAGACGTCTTCGAAGCTCTTGCACGGCAGCGTCTCGGCCTGCGGTCCGCCGTATTGCAGCGCCGCCGCCTCGCTATACGCACCTGGTTCTCCTTGATATGCCAATCTCACAGTCGGGCTCCTTCACTCCGCATGCAACGGGACCTGCGTCAGGCTGCGTAATGCGCCGTGATAAACGACGCGACCACCGAGAGGATCGAAATCGCCAAGCACACCACGGCGATCACGATGTGATCGACGCGTTCCGGCTTCAGCGGATCGAGCAGTCGTGCGGCGAAGTAGCCGCCGGCCACGCCGCCTCCGTGCGCCCAGTTGTCGATCCCGGGCAGCATGAATCCGTAAAGCAGCATCATGATGACCGACTGTGTCGCGTAGGTCCTGATCTGCGTGCTGCCGGCGCGCTTTCCGTAATACCAGAGCGCACCGATAAGACCGGCGATTGGCGCCGATGCTCCCAGCGTCAACTGACTGCCGCCTATCAAAGGCACTCCGGGAAAGAAGTAGCCCATGAATGAGCTTGCGAGAAATCCGACAAAGCCCGCGACGACATAGACGATCACCGTCCGTCCCGGACCGTACAGTTCCGCGACTGCCGGTGCGAGCTGTCGCAACGCGAGCATGTTGAGCGTGATGTGCAGGAGACCTGCATGCAGCCACCCCGCGCTCAGCACCGTCCACCAACGGTCCAATCGAAACACCGGGTACGCCCCGCTGCCGCCGAAGACGAGAATCGTCAGCTCGCTGGGACCGAGGAACCCGAACACGCCGTTCATGCGGATGTTCGGGCCTGTGTAGACCAGGGTGAGTCCGTAAATGATTGCGCACGCGCCGATGACGAAGGGCACGAAGCCGAGGTCGCCGCCGAGGGCGCGCAAGGCGGGCGCGAAGCCCCAGAGGCTGGGATTGCGGCGGCCGCAGTTGTAGCAGGTCTCGTCGTTGACGCCGACCAGGACGCCGCACGAGGTGCAGAGCACCGATCCCGTGGTCTTTCGCTTGAACACGACCTTCGATTATCTCTCAATGCCCAATGCCGAAGGCTCAATGCCCAATGCTCAACGCCGAATGCACAATGCTTAAGCCTCAAATAAGATGAAGGACACATGGGGAAGCGCCTGATCGTGGGCCTGACGGGGGCCACGGGAACCGTCTACGGCGTGCGGCTGCTGGAGCGTCTGCGGGAGCTCGACGTCGAGACCCATCTCGTCATCAGCCGCTGGGGTGCGCGCACGTTGTCGCACGAGACGCCGTACTCACGCGAGCACGTCGAATCCCTGGCGACCGTTGTCTATCCACCCGGTGACATGGGCGCCGCCATCTCGAGCGGGTCGTTCAAGACCGACGGCATGATCGTCGCTCCGTGCAGCGCGAAGACCCTTGCGGCGATCGCGCACGGCTTCGGTGACAACCTCATTCATCGCGCCGCTGACGTCATCCTCAAGGAGCGACGCCGGCTGCTGCTCGCGATTCGCGAAGCGCCACTCAGCGAGATTCATCTCGAGAACATGTTGAAGCTGTCGCGCATGGGCGCGGTGATCCTGCCGCCGGTGCCGGCCTTCTACAACCATCCGCGCACGATCGACGATGTGGTCGATCACACAGTGGCGCGTATGCTCGATGCGTTCGGGTTAGAGGTGAGCGGCGCTGTGCGTTGGACCGGCGATATGGGTGTGCACGAGGACTAACCTGGTCCTTGGTCCTTAGTACTTGGTGCTTGGTCCGTCCATGGTCCAAAGTCCATAGTCCACAGGACTACGGGTTCAGCACGGACCCAGGACCGAGGACGGACCAAGGCCCAAGCACCAAGAACCAAGGACTAGATTTCTTCCGCGGCTTGTTTCGCGCGCGCGAGCGCGCGTTCCGCATCTTCAACCGCCTGCGCCGCGGCCTCTGCTTCAGCCGCGAGCCGTCGCGCGAGTTGCCGCGCCGCGTGCGCTTCCTTCGCGACCTTGTCGAGCACCTGCTCGGCTTCGATCATCGCCTGCTCGGTGTCTTTGGCATTGGCGGCCGCTTTCTTCAGCGCGGATTGTGAGTCCTGTGCCGTACTCCGCGCCTCGCGCAGATTCTTGTCGGCCTCTTGGACGGCGGCTTTCGCGGCCGCGACCTTCGCACGCCGTTCTTCTTCACGGCGCTCTTCCTTGTCCTCGCCCGCCTTGCGCTTTGGTGCCGTTGCCTGCTGCTGAAAGGGCAGCACGCGACTCGGCATGGGGCTGCCGGTCGATCCGCCTGCATTCGGCACCAAGGCCGCGAGTGTTTCGAAGCCCGGTGGATCGACCTCGTCGACGAGTCGTCCCGCGCGCGGCGCGTGATCGGCGGTGCCGTACGCCGAGAGTGCTTCGAGTGTCGCGGTGACAGCGCGCATCGCTCCCGGCGAGGCGTTGTGGCCCGCTGTCTCGAGCTCGGTGGCTGCCAGGCGTGACAACTCGGACAACGCTTCGCGTACGGCGTCGAGTGCTCCGCGGACATCACCCGACTTGCCGGCCAGCGTGGACGACTGTGCCTTGCGCAGTCGATCGCCGGCGGTGAGCAGGCGATCGAAGACAGGGCGGTGTTTCCAATAGACCTGATTCACCGCCCATGCGGGAATCGAAGGCTTGACGAGCGATCGCACTTCGTCCGCGTCGGAGGCCTTGCCCGATTTGCGCAGGCGGGTTGCGAGCGCGTTGCGTCCGCCGGTGAACTCGGAGAGCGGCAACTGATAGAGCTCGTCGATGGTCCCGACACTCTTACCTTCGCCGACGTGCTCCCTGCTGTCTCCCTTGCCGTCGCCTTTGCCTTTGCCCTTTGCCCTTTGCCCTTTGCCCTTCGTCACTGTGACCTAGTCTGTCATACCCCCTGCATAGAGTGAGTGCAAGACAGGAGCACTCACATGGCGCAGGCACTTCGACAGATCAACGACGGTCAGCAACTCGGTCTCTACGGTCGTTCCACCTATCGCCCACGGCCCGTCGCTCGGGTGGATGCGGGACATCCGCGGCTCTGCGCGGGGTGCCGCGCACGCGAAGCGCGCTACGGCTTCAGAGACGAGGCGCATCCGCAGGCCGATCGGCCACAGACCCTGTGCTTCGATTGCTTCCGCATGGAGATTGCCCGGCGTCAGGCCGTCGCCGCGCAGTTGGCGCGAGGCTGGAACGCGTCGCAGGTGCGCCTGCCGCTCGAGGACACGCTCAAGGAACTGTCGCTGCGCCGCCGCCGCGCGCAGATCGCGGCACGGCACGCACTCGAATAGTCGTTCGGATCGTTCGGAAGGTTCGAATCGTTCGGAACGTTCGTTTGCGTGATCGAACGATCCGAACGATCCGAACGATCCGAACGTTTCGAACGATCCGAACGATCCGAACGATCAGTTGCCTCGAAACGTCTCCGCCGCGCCGGACGCGCTGAACTTGATCTCCCGTGACCCGGCGTGACCGCTGACGGTGTACTGCCCGCGCATCTGCAGGAAGTCCACACCGTTGGCCAGTGGCCCCTGCGCCATATGCGTCGTCACCGCCGACGCAACCTCGAATCGCAGATCGAGGTCCAGCGCTGACCCGCGGGCGCGAACGTTGATGATCTTGGGCTGCCCGCGTTCGTCGTTCTCCTCGGTAATGCGCACGTCTGTCGAGTAGCCAAGCGGACCATCAGGCCCGAGGACGCCGACGAATCCCGGGATTGTCAGCGGGTCGGCCGCGTCGGGAGGCGGGAAGACGCGGCCATAGATCACCGAGAGATCGCCCTGCTGGGCCTGGCCCCATTGCCATGAGACGCCCTGCCAGAAGCCCCAGTTGTGATCGTGATACCCGCGTCCTCCGTCGAAAGACACGCGTGTGCCCGCCACATCGAGCGCACCATCGAGTGCGCCCGACATCACTGGAACGACATAACCCGTACGCCAGCCTTGCGCGCCAGTGATTTCGATCGGTGGTACGAGCCGTCCAGCGGTCGCCTGGAGGCTCAGATCGCCGACGACTTTCTTGCCCTGCGCATCCGCGACATCGAGATGGATGCGGTATCGCATGCCGTCGAGTCGCACCGAGTTCGGACCGATGGTGAGATCCGGCGCGCGTACGAGTTCGGCGTCGGTGAGTTCGGCGCTGCCACTGAACGATTCGGTTTGCCCGCCGCGTTGCAGCTGCAGTCGCACACCGGCGGCTCGCGCTCCACTTGCCGTGCGAGGCCCGACGAGGAACGTCAGATAGAAGGCGGTGTCGTTCGATCGCCCATTGAAGTAGAGCCATTCAGCCCACGAGTGTCCCCACTTGGTGCCCTCGGGAATCCCGTGGAAGCGATCGAGCTGTCGCAGCACTACGTCCGGCGCACCGTGCGTCCACGCAGTGTCGTCAGGCGTGTCTCGCCACGCGTCGATCGATGAGGTCTCGGGATCTTTGAGCGCACGCTCGAGACTGGGAATGCCGCCCTGCGCGGCAACGCGAGTGGCGGTGCCGTTCTGAAGCAGAAAAAGATCAGTCGTGTGCGAGGCAGCCGCGGTGCGAATGCGCGATCGGAGCGCATCGGACTGCAGCGTGCCAGAGAGCACGAGGCGTGCAGGCACTGGCAGGCTGAGGCGAATGGCCACATCGCCTCCGCCCGCGAGCGCTGGCGCCTGCGCCTGCTCGAGGACGATTCCGGCGACACCGAGGAGGATGGCCATGACCGCGACGCCG
Organism: Acidobacteriota bacterium; assembly: GCA_046765795.1. Classification (GTDB taxonomy): domain Bacteria; phylum Acidobacteriota; class Vicinamibacteria; order Vicinamibacterales; family UBA2999; genus Gp6-AA40. Next base: position 27,061 of record JBKPRH010000096.1, read on the forward strand.
ATACCGAAACCCGCGGCGAGCACGCCGCTGCGAATCGGGTGCGCGGTCAACGAACGCAGCGCCAGGCGTCCGATCATCGCGTTGCCTCCCGTTCGATCCGCCCGTCACGCATCATCAGCACGCGGGCGGCGCGGCCCGCCAGCGTCGAGTCGTGCGTGACGATCACCAGCGCCGTCCCATCAGCGTTCACGCGATCGAGAAGCGCCGCGATCTGTGCGCCGGTGGCCTCGTCCAGTTCGCCGGTCGGCTCGTCGGCGAGCAGCAGCTGCGGGTTGTTGGCAAGCGCGCGTGCGATCGCGACCCGCTGCATCTCACCGCCGGACAGTTGTGAGGGCCGATGATCGGCGCGAGCGGCGAGGCCGACGTAGTCGAGCAGTGCCTTCGTTCGCTCCTGTCGATCGCGCCGCGACGCGCCGGCCTCGGAGAGCGGCAGCTCCACGTTCTCAGCGGCGGTGAGCATCGGCAGCAGGAAGAAACGTTGAAAGATGAAGCCGATGCGTCGCAGTCGCAGCGCGCTGCGCCTGGCATCAGAGAGCCGCGAAACATCCTGACCGTCGAACAGCAGCGTGCCAGACGAGGGCGCGTCCACGACGCCGAGCATGTGGAGCAGCGTCGACTTGCCGCACCCCGACGGCCCGCGGACGGCGATGTGATCGCCGGCACGAATCTGCAGCGTGACATCGCGAACGGCGTGAACCGGTCCGGCCGGCATCGCAAACGAGCGTCCGACCTCGCGCGCATCGACGATCACGTTAGACACTGCGCGACCCCGCATCGTCGTAGAGCGCACGCTTCAGCGTGCGCGGACACGTGTTCACCCGATCACCTCGTCCCGGAGTGTCGCCGCAATCGGAAGCGTCGAGACGATCCGCATCGGATAGAGCGCGGCGACGATCGCAGTGGCCGCGAGCAACCCGATGTGGACGGCCAACGCCGAACCCTCGAAGACAAAGAAGTGCAGTTCGGCGGGAATACCCGGCATCGCTTTGAGGATGCGATCGAGTCCCGACGCCAGCAGCAATCCGAGCGGCAGGGAGATCAGACCGCCCAGGCCGACGATCAACGCCGACTCGGAGAGCACGTCCTTCACTACACGCGAGCGTGAGAATCCGAGGGCGCGCAGCGCCGCGATTTCTCCGAGGCGCTGGTTCACCGACACGGTCAGCAGCACCGAGATCAACAACACCGCAAATGAGACCGTGACCGTGGTCAGGACGGCTGAAATCTGCCGAAAGTAGGTGAATCCGGTCTGTTGCAGACGGCCGACGACCTCGTCGTTGGTCATCGCGAACAGCCCGGGCGCGACCGGTCGAATGGCCTCAGCGGTTTCGCGCGATTCGCCCGTCGACGTCACGAGCAGGAGGTCGGCTTCGTCGCCGACGTTCCCCCCGCAGGCCGCCTTGAGCGCATCGAGCGACCCACCGATGCCCTCTTCGTTCGTGCCAGCGAATGGGAACTCCGCGATGCCGGTCACCTGCAGGCGCGCGGGCGGCAGCGCTTCGAGATCGGCGACACACGAGGCGCGCAATGTGATCGTGCCGCCGACGTCGAGGTTCGCCGCCTTCGCGATCGCCGCATCGACGACCACTTCGTTCGCTCCTCGTGCGTCGCGGCCGCGCAACACCGTCCAGGGCGGAGTGATCGGCGCGCCCTTGTTCGATCGTCCGCTCACGCCTTCGAACGTGGCCGCAATGGGAGGCCCACCCTCACGCTCGATCCGTGCGTTCGCGATTCTGACGATCAGCGTCGCCTTCACGGATGGCAGCGCAGCGATGCGAGCCGCTGTCTCGGAGGCGTCGGAGACTCGGCCACCGCGTCCCGGAATCTCGCGACCACTGACCCGAATCTCCCATCCCGATCGATCGAGTAGATCGCGCATCGACACGATGAGTCCCTGCGACAGCAGCAGCATGTCGAGGAGGAGTGCGCCAACCGCGGCAACGCCAAGCACGCCAAGAACCGCCCGCGCCGGCTGGCGCACCAGACTCCGCCACGCAAATCCCACCGCGTTCATCGTCGTGCGAGCCGCAGACCGCTGCGGCGGAGGAGCGCCCACGAGGCCAGCACTGTCGCCGACGCGCCGAGTGGGACGGCGATCGCCGTCGAGGTGAGTGCGACATCACGCGTGATGCGCACGAAGACCAGCGCCGTGTCGTAGCGCCATTGGAAGAAGGCGTTGATGAGCCCTTCGGAGAGGACAGCAAGCACGAGACCGAATGCCGCCCCGACACTCGCGACGATGACGCCTTCGATGAGTACCTGCACGAGCACACGCCGAGCGGGCAGCCCGATCAGCCGCAGGATGCCGACCGTCTCGCGGCGTTCATCCACCAGCATGATGGTCAGTGCCAGCAGAAAGACTGTCGCGGCCACGATGGTGACGATGGCGATGGCGAGGTGAAAGCGCTCGATCACGCGGAACGGACCTGCCGATCCGGCGGCTTCGCTCGACGGTCGCGCGATGACGCCCGGCATGCGGGCGTTGACGTCACGGGCGAAGGCGGCCGCATCCGCAGGATCGGTCAGCGCGACGTTGATGTTGGCGACGTACTCGGTGCCGGCCAGCATCCCTGGCGGACGCATCACGTCGAGAAGGTCGGGCAGGTGCAGGCGGACTTCGCGCGGGACGACTCCGAGGCGGGCAGGATCGGGTGTGGGTTCGTAGATGCCGGCGATGCGGAACGTTCGCGCGCCGGTGCCATTCGCGTCCACCGCCAGCCGCACGATGCTGCCGACGGACAGGCCCTGCTCGGTCGCCAGCTGACGGGAAATCAGGATGTCTTTCGGAGCCTCTTGCGCACTGGCCGTTGATGCAACCAGGACAAGCAGGAAGACCAGCGTGCGACCGATCACGATCGACTGAGCTTCTCGATGCGTTCCCACTCAGCGTCGGTCACCGGCATCACCGACAACCGCGACATGCGCACGAGAGGAAAGGACGCGAACGCCTTGTCGCTCTTGATCTCGGCGAGCGTCACTGCCCGCGCGAGCTTCTTGTCTGGTGCGATGTCCACGACCGAGAGTTTGCCGGACTTGTCGTTGGGATCGGGATAGGCGTCGCTGGTCGCCTTGGCGGTGGCAACGACGGCCTTCTCCTTACCGGTGTGGTAGTAGAAGATGCGATCGCCGCGCTTGATGCTCCGCAGATGTTTCTGCGCGAGCGGATTCCGGACACCCGCCCACACGGTCTTCTTGTCCTTCTCGAGCTGGCCGTAGTTGTAGTGATCCGGTTCCTCTTTGACGAGCCACTGCGCCATGCCGAGATCATAGCGCACGGCCATCGCGTCCACCCGTGTGCGTCGCGCGCACGCTTTCGCGTGCGCGTTACTCTGCGCGCAGCACCTGAATCGGATCGATCCGCGTGACGCGCAGGGCCGGAACCAGCGCCGCGAACCCTGCGACGCCGAGCAGCACGGCCACGGCAAAGACCATCGACGCCGGATCGCGCGCGTCCACGCCGTAGATCACGCTCGTCAATGCGCCGCCGAGTGCCAACGCAGCGACGCAGCCGGCCAGCGCACCGGCCACGGCGGTCGCGATCGCGCCGCGAACCGCCGTGCCCACGAGCAGCATGGCGCGGGCACCAAGCGCGACACGAATGCCCATCTCTCGCCCGCGACGCTCGACGTTCTGGGCCACGAGTCCATACACGCCGACGGCGGTCAGCAGCAGACTGGCGATGGAGAACCAGGCGAGCAACGTCATGCGAACGCGTGGTTGCTGCGTGGCTTTCGCGACCGATGTCTCAGCCGCTTCCATCGCCGTGATTGCAACACGCGAATCGACCGACGCCGCTGCGCGACGGATCTCGGCGAGCGCGAGCGGCCGGCTCGATCGCACGTGCAGGCTGAGCCCAAACGTGCGCTGCTCGGGATTGGTGATCGCTGCGAACCCTTGCGACGCAGGCACGTACACGATCGGATTGGTCTGCCATTCGAGTGTGTTGAAGAAGACTGAGGCCGTGTTGCCGACGACGCCGATCACGTCGCGCGGCTCTTGCTGGTCAATGAACAGCTGTCGTCCGATGGCCTCGCGAGGCGACATGAACAACTGGCGAGCCGCGAGTTCATTGATGATGACGACTCGCGGCGATGCGGTCGAGTCGCGGCCGTCGAATGCGCGACCGGTGATCACCGGTATGGCGAGGGTTTCGAAGAACGTGCTCGTCACGTCCTGTGCGCTGAAGCGATTTGGCGTCTGCGTCGTGTCGCTGGTCTTGCGCACGGACACGAGGCCCCCGCTGAAGAGCGGAGGTGAGGTGCTGGCCGCAACACGCTGTACGCCGGGGATCGTCTGGATGCGTGCGGCGACACGGTCATACCGATCAAGTCGTTCGCTCGAGACTGTTCGTCGGGACGTGTCAGCATCGAGCGGTATGTGCAGATTGACGAGGGCAAGGTTCGATGGCTCGAATCCCAATGGAGCGCGTGTAAGAGTCACGAACGTCTGACCCAGGAGCGACGCCATCACGAGCAGCGTCAGCGACACCGCCAGCTGCGTGCCGAGCAGCAGTGTCTGCGCACGCTGTCCGCGTCCGGTGGCGCCGCGATCGCCGCTCGAGCGTAGCGCGTGCTGTGGATCCGCCGCAGCGATTCGCAGTGCGGGAACGAGCCCTGCGACGATCACGGCGAGTCCGACGATCGCAATGGTGGCGAGCAGGGCACGGACGTTGATGTCGATAGGGGTGGCAGGGAGCATGCCGAGCGGATCCCATGTCACGAAGAAGCGAACAGATACCGCTGCGACAGCGAGGCCTGCCGCGCCGCCGAGCACGGCGACGAGCAGGCTCTCGGTCAGGAATTGACGGACCAGACGGCCGTATCCGGAACCAAGCGCGGCGCGTACTGCCGCTTCCTGCAGGCGTGCGAGTCCACGGCCGAGGACGAGTGTTCCCACGTTCATGCACGCGATGAGGAGCAGACCCCCGACGGCGACGATGACGGTGATCAGCGTGGCGCGAATCGTCCGCGTGTTGTCATCCTGCAGCCGTGTGAGCAGCACCGGGAACTGCGAGAGCCGCTGCGGTTCCGGGAACGGCGCTTCAAGACGCTGTTGAAGCCGATTCAGTTCGGCCTGCGCACCGGCCAGCGTCGTGCCAGCATGAAGCCGCGCGTACAGAGCAACCGGACCCATGCCGGCTGCGTCGTAACCGCCTTCGCCGGCTTTGATCAAGGTCCAGAGTTGGGCGCCGCGCGGTTGTTCGAGCATCCGCACATCGAAGCCAGCCGGCATGACACCGACGATCTCGTGCGGCTCGCCGTTCAGCATCACTGTCGTACCGATCACGTCGCGAGCGCCGCCGAACTGCTGTTGCCAGAATCCGTAGCTGAGCACCGTGACAGGTGCTTTGCCCACATCGCGTGAGTCGATCGCGCGCCCCACGAGCGGCGCGACCCCCATCGTGGAGAAGAACTCTTCCGATACAACCATCCCGAGCACGGACGAGGCGTCGCCGCGGCCGGTGACGAGATAGCCACGCCGGAAAGCCGCCGACACGCTCGCCAGCGACCGGCTCTGTTCCCTGAACCCCAGGTACGAGCGATAGAAAAGGAACACCGCTGGTTCGGTGGGCCGATCGCGCTGGGCCGCGAGGCCGACGACCAGGCGATTGGCATCGAGAAATGTCAGCGGACGCAGCAGCCACGAGTCCACAATGCTGAACACCGTGACCGATGCGCCGATAGCGACGGCGAGGATCGTCAGCACGACCGCCGTGAAGCCGGGAGCCCGTCGCAGCAGGCGCAGGCCGTGCTGTAAATCACGGGTGAGGTCGCTGAGAAATGTCATGGCTGCCCCATAGACGCGCGATCGGCCGGATTGGCCTTCGTGCCCGTCTCTTTCGTGGTGTGGCTTTGCCAGGTAAAGCGCTTTGATCTAGAATCACTTGCGCCATGCCCTGGACCGCCATGCACGAACGCGCCGCGGAGTCGATCGAGTTCATCCGCGAGACGATGGTGCGCAGCGCATCGTTTACGGCCGTGCCTGGCCAGGGCGGCGTGGCGATGGGTGCGATCGGCGTCCTCACGGCGGTGCTCGCATCGCAGGCAACGACGCCCGAGCGGTGGCTTGCCACGTGGTTGGTCGCCGCGGTGGTCGCGTCGCCGATTGGTCTCGCCGCGACGGTGGTCAAGGCACGGCGTCACCATGTTGCGCTGTGGTCGGCGTCAGGCCGGCGATTCATGCAGGGCTTTCTCCCGTCGATTGTCGCAGGGGCGGCATTGACGCTGGCGCTCGTGCGCGCCGGTCATGTCGAATTGCTGCCGCCGACCTGGTTATTGCTCTACGGTGCCGGGATTCTTGCCGGCGCGACTGCCAGCATCTCCGTGCTGACCTGGGTGGGCGCGCTGTTCATGGCCTTGGGTGTCGCGGCGGTGGCGACGGTTGGTCAGTGGCCCGACGTCTGGTTGGGTCTGGGGTTTGGTGGATTGCAGATCGTGTTCGGCATCATCATCACGAGGAAGCATGGCGGCTAGGCGCGGTGCAGCGAACCGTCACGCAGGTGTGGTGGACTCGGAGCGGTCAGCCGCGTCTAAACGCACGCGGCCAACGCCGGCACCGGCCGCGGCGCGCGCCGCCAATCTCGATCGACTGATTCACGACCGCACGCGTCTGGCGATCATCAGTGCACTCGCCGCGCACAGCCCGCTCACGTTCACCGAGCTGAAGCAGTTGCTCGACCTCTCCGACGGTAATCTCAGCGTGCACGCGCGCAAGCTGGAAGACGCCGGGTATGTGACGTGCACGAAGGGGTTTGAAGGTCGGCTGCCGAAGACGCAGTTCTCGTTGAACGAGGCCGGCCATCGCGCGCTGCGCCAGTACCTCGATCACATGGAAGCGATCATCAAGCACGCGCGTACGAAGCGCTGAGTCGTCGGCGGGGCGGATCGTTCAGGCCGCAGCGTTCTGGGCGTTGCGCTTCCAAAGAATAATCACCAGCCAGATCACGAACGCCTGAATGGGCATCGGCCAGTCAGACGCAAAATCAGCGATCGCACGCCGTGTCCAGGCGCTCTCGGGTTCGATCGTTCCGATCTGACGATCGCCATCCATCAGCGCGAACGCACGACGCCAGATCGACGGCTTCAGCAGCGTATAGTCCCGGCCGCCGTAGTGAACGATGATCCTGTCCCGGAAAGCGCTGGGCTTGGTGGCACGCGCCAGCTCGCGGCCGCTCGCCTCGAGCACGAAGTCGCCGAGGGCGCTCTCGCGGAACACGCGATGAGTGACATCGCCAATCGTGATCTCCGCGCGCTCGCGCCATGCGGAGAGATCGATCTGGGCAACGGTTCGGTCGCCGCTCATGACGGCGTAGTCCCACGAATACCACCGCCTCGGTTCCAGCCGCATCTGCATACGCGATTATAGGACCGGCCCTGGGACTTAGGCGCCAGAGCGCGCGCCATTGCGATGCTCGAATGGCGTGGTCCCGAAGCGGCGCTTGAACTGTCGATAGAAATTCTTCTTGCTGCGATAGCCAACCAGCAGCGACACCGCCTCGACTTTGACGCCGTCACGGATAAGGGTCGAGGCGCGGTCGAGACGTACGTTCGTCAACCACTGATGCACCGACATCCCGACGACGCGTCGGAACATCCCACCCAGATACGCACTCTGACGATGCAGCTCCGCAGCCAACGAGCGAAGGGTGATGGGCTCGGCGTACGACTGCTCGATGCGATCCAGCATCCGGCGTACGTGTTCCTCGCCGGCTGATGTACCGGGCGGCCGCGGCGATTGAGATACGGCGGGCCGTACGGGTGCATGCACACGGGGCAGCGTGACCACGACCTCCGTGCCGGGCTCGCGTCGATTGCTGGAGATGCGGATCGACCCGCCGTGCAGCGTGACGAGATGACGCGCCACAGCCAGGCCGACGCCGAGACCGTGCCCGGTGTGGTCCGGTCCGGTCGTGAACATCTCAAACACGGTTGCCTGCACGTCGGGGGGAATACCACGTCCCGTGTCGCTGATGGTGACGATCGCCTGCGTGTCGTCAGTCACCGATGTCAGCCAGATCCGGCCACCGTCTTCCGTGTACTTGATCGCGTTGTTGAGAATGTTCGAGAACACTTGTTCGAGTCGCACGGCGTCGCCATCAACCCAGCATGAGCCCGGCGAGAGCAGCACATCGAGTTGCTGTCGTCGCAGGGTCGCCGTGGGCTTCATCGCTTCGGCGAGATCGAAGAGCAGACGATGCAGATCGATCGTGTCCTTCTTGAGCGCGGTGACGTCGCGCCCTGTGCGCGCGACGACGAGCAGATCTTCGACGAGCCGTGACAGGCGCGTGCACTGACGCTCGAGCACGTGGCACGTCTGCGCTCGGCGCGACGGGTCGCTGTCGTCTTTGAGCGCCGTCATGGCGGTGGTGATCGCCGAAAGCGGCTGCCGCATTTCATGCGCCACACGTACCAGCACTTCGCTGGCGGCGGAATCCAGCGCGCGTCGACGGTCGGGTGCCGTCGCCTGGGGGCGTTGACCGACCTCGTTGATAGCGTTCGTGACAGCCATGTTCACCTCATGAAGCAGCACGGAACCATCGTCCGAGTCTGGCGTACTTAGGCCGACGGCCGCGTCTGGGGAAAACCCGTACGGGGCCACGAATCGCCGCTTGGAAAAATCCCCCAGCTTCCGCAAAAGTCCCCCCGATACCCATGCCGCCTACGGCGTGAGATCGACGGAAACATTCGAGGAATCGTCAAAAATACCCGCGGCATACCCGTTGCTCTGCTATGGCGTGGTGACGCTTCCGTCACGTTCAGCACACGAGGCAACGGCGATGACGACTCGACCACGGCTCTCCCGGTTCTTGGTTTCGCGCTCGCGATGACCCTGCTGATCGTCCCGCGCGCTACAACAAGGCGTACGGTGAGACCACCGGCATCACCGGCGGCATGGGTGCGAGTCGCTGGCAGCTGGGCGGCGGTTGGTTCCTCACGCCGAACCTGCTGGCGAAAGTCGAGTAGGTCACGTCATCATGAACCGCATCGCGCTCGTCATCGTCAGTGTAGGGGTCATGACCACACACGGCGGAGCCCAGGATGACGCAGCGGTGACTGTCAACGAGAGCGGCGGCCTCTATCGAGTGGCCGCCGCCTTCACCGTCCCGCAGCCGGCCTCATTCGCACGCGCGGCGCTGACCGACTATGCGGAGATTCCGCGCTTCATGCCGGACGTTCGCAAGAGCGAGGTGCTCGAACGCGCCGACGATCGCGCCGTAGTGGAGCAGGAGGCGGTGGCGAAGTTCATGATGTTCTCGAAGCGCGTGCACCTCGTCCTCGATGTCGAGGATGGCGGTGCCACGATTCGCTTCAACGATACGTGCGGCAAGAGCTTCGAACACTACGAAGGCTCGTGGACGTTCGCTGAGCGTGACGGTCGCACGCTCATTCACTTCGAGCTGGCGGCGAGGCCATCGTTCGCTGTCCCCGAGTTTCTGCTGAAGCGCCTGATGAAGCGCGATGCCAGCCAGATGATCGAGCGGCTGAAGACCGAGATCGCCGCACGAGCCACATCAAAGTCAGTCTCAAGGCACGCAACCAATATCCCGTGACGGTGTCTAATGAGCCGTGCGTTTCACGGCCGTCGTGTGTCTGTGCGCGCTGGCGACCGGGGCCTCGTCCATGGAGGCCCGCCAACCGGTTCGTGCCACTGATGCCGAGACATTCAGACTGAAGCTGCTCGACGCGTTTGCGCGTGGCGATCGCCGCGCCGTTGCGGGGATGGTGCGCTATCGTCTCGTTGTCGATGCGGGCGGCCTGATGATTCCGGTGGTGGACCGGGCGACATTGCTACAGATGTGGGATGTCGTGTTTCCACCTGAAG
>JBKPRH010000097.1:0-35532 GCA_046765795.1 Acidobacteriota bacterium
ATCACCGGCAGCGCGTTGGTCTATCGTGCCGAACTCGATCGATTCTTCGCGACGCCTCGCGCCGTGTTGGACGAACGTGCGACGCCGATGACCGCCGATCAATTACGCGCGGCCGCGGCGACTCTCTACCCGGGCTGGACGGTGAACGAAGTCCACGAGGGTCGTTATCGCGCTCGTGCCGGCGGTCCTGGCGCTGGCGGGCCTGGTGGTCCGGGTGCTGGCGGAGCGGGTGGTCGGAGTGGTCAGGCAGCTCCCGGTGGTCCGGGTGGTCCCGGTGGCCCTGGTCGTCCACGACGCGCACCGGATCCGACCGCGACGATTGTCCTGGCTCGTGGCGGTGAGACGCAGGAGCGTCTCTTCAATCCGTACACAGGTGCAGATCTTGGTGAGGCCACTACCGACGGACAGTGGTTCGTCTTGTGGGTGACCCGTCTCCACGACGACCTCCTTCTCGATCGGCCTGATGGCCCGTGGTGGAATGGTCTGCTCAGTCTGATCTTCACTGCGTCGGTACTGACCGGGGCTGTCGTCTGGTGGCCAGGTGTGTCGCGCTGGAAACGGAGCCTGGGCGTCAAGGTCACGGCCGGGTGGCGGCGCGTCAACTGGGATCTGCACAGCGCGCTTGGCTTCTGGCTGTTCCTGTTCATGTTGATGTGGGGCATCTCAGGGTGGTACCTGGGCATGCCCGAACCGCTCACCAACTTCGTGGAGCGCATTTCGGATCCCGAGGGCGCCTACGGTGAGCGCCCCGGCGACATCATCCTCGAGTGGCTGCCGCGTCTTCACTTCGGGCGATGGCGCGATCCGATCTGGGGACCGTGGTTCAAGGCGGTGTGGGCGATCGTCGGCGCCGTGCCGGCGATCATGTTCGTCACCGGTGCGATCATGTGGTGGAACAGAGTCGTGCGTCGTCGACGGACTACGTCGGACGCTGCCGTCGAACCCGCCTCACCTAATTTGGTTACTGCCGCCTCCGCCGAAGGCCTCGGCGGGCCAGGCACCGCGTAACAGAAACGCGAACGCAAACCTCGGCGTATTGAGGAGACGAGCGTCAGGCGTCTGACGCAGATTTCATCGAATCTTCAGGCGCGTCATATCTGCGTCTGGTTACGCTACTGGTTCATGAAGAAGCCAAAGACTTCATCACGACGCACCGCGCAACTGCGTGCGCTGCTCGAAGACCGGCGCCGAGCGCTGACCGTCGGTGTCACCGATCTGATGCGAGACGTGCGGACGCGCACCGAGAACACTCGCGTGCCCGACGCACAGGACGGGGTGGATGCCGAGCACCGCGACGATCTCGATCTGGCGCTTCTCCAGATGCGAGGAGAAACGTTGGCGCGAATCGACGCGGCACTACGCCGGCTCGAAGCCGGTACGTATGGCATCTGCGGCGATTGCGAACAACCGATCGCTAGTGAGCGCCTGATGGCCTTGCCATTTGCCGCGCGGTGCAGACCATGTGAAGAGGCTCGCGAGGCAGCAGCGACGCCGCGGCGATCAGCGCCGACGAAGGCCTACACGTACCACGCGATCGACTGAGACGTCTATCCCGCCTCCGCGGGCGGCTGCGAGACGCGCACCCAGCGTCCGCGCACGACGCGTGTCCACCACATGATGAAGCCGCTGACGAAGAGCAGCGGCGGCGCCAGGCCTAGCACGAGCCACGCCACACGGATCACGTTTCCGCCAAAGTTGCCGACGTGCAGCGGCGCCACCCACTCCATGATGACGTCGCCGGCGGTGCGCGCGGGAACGGCGGCGGGCGTCAACATCGCACCCGAAAACTGATCGAGATACACGGAGAAGAGGTCTGCCCCGAGCGGGGTGGGTCTGGCCGATGAGAACTGAACCAGGAACGCGGCCTGCTCGCTCGAGGGGACGACGACTCGTGCCACGTGCTGCCCTGGTGCCTGCCGTTGCGCCTCGTCGACCAGCGCCCGCCATGACAGCGGCTCACGCCCATCACGCGGGGTCGACTGCGGTGTCTGGACTCTCGCGATGGGTGACACCTGGTTCACCGTCGCTCGGAAGGCCGACGGGAATGCGAAGTAGATCCCGGTGACTGCCCACATCAAGAGGAGCGCAACCGTCCAGAAGCCGACGGCGCTATGCATGGCCCAGTTGATGCGCTTCCAGTTTCGACGCCAGTCGATGAGGAGACTCCGGCGCCAATTGCTTTGTCCCGGCCACCAGATGACGAGACCGGTCAGGCACATGAGTGAGAGGACCACCGCGCCAATGCCATTCACGAAGCGGCCGGTTCGGCCGCCGAGCAGATCGAAGTGGAGATCCTGGAGCGTGCGGACGACGGACGCCTTCGGGATCTCACCGAGCATCGATGCCGTGACCGGATCCAGCAGCAGCGCACGGAAATCATTGCCGCTGCTCGTGTAGGCGAGATACGTCGGTCTTTCCGTCGAAGGCGCGTCAATTCCCGACAGCCTCTCGTTCGGATACGCCTTCGTCACGCTTTCCATGATCGCGACGGGATCGGCTGCGGGTCCTGATGCGGTCGGCGTGAACAAATCGGGATGTAGCGCGCGCTGCATGTCGATTCGGAACACGAGTGCCGCGCCCGTCACGCAGACGATGAAGATATACAGCCCGGTGATCACACCGAGCCACAGATGCACTTGAAACAGCGCACGCCGCAGGAAGACGGATTGGGGCCGGTCGATGAACGACAAGACGCTCAGTCTAGCGGCTCGGCACTTCCTAGGCCGCTCTGAGGCCGATCGCGTAGCCGAGCCAGACGGCCACCAGGCCGCCGATCATGTTGGCCGCGACATAGGCCAACGCCGCTTGAGACGACTGCGTCTGGATCAGCGTGTGCGTGTCCAGACCGAATGTCGAGAAGGTTGTGTATCCGCCCAACACGCCGACGAAGACGAACTCACGCCAATAGAATCGCAACACGAGCCGGTTGCTGGCGATCAACCCGGTCAGGAAGCCAATCACGAAACAGCCCGTCACATTGATCACCGCGGTTCCGACAGGAAAACGGGTGGTCAGCCAGTGCGCATGAACGAGGTGATTCACGGCGTGACGAGCGACTGAACCAATGGCTCCGCCCACGGCGACCGCGATCCATACGCCCATACGGGTATCTATTCCTTCTGACTGGATTGAGTAGGACTGCGCGGACGGCGGAACTGCCTCCCACGGTTGATACGTCCGTAGGAGTCATTGGCCGTCCAGTCGGTCGGCGGTTCAGGGTGGACTCCACCACCACGAACAGTTCGTCAAGGATACCTCACCTCAGGAACGCCATCAGCTCCGCGAGGGTCTCGTTGGGTACTTCTTCGGGCAGGAAATGGCCTGCAGGAAGCGCCTTGCCCGTGACGTTCGTCGCGTGCTCGCGCCAGATCTTCATCGGGTCATAGAGACGCCCGACCGTTCCGCGTTCACCCCACAGCACGAGCAGCGGACACGTCACCTTCTTGTTGCCGTCCGCGTTCGAATGTTCGAGATCGATCGTGGCTCCCGCGCGATAGTCCTCACACGTGGCGTGAATCGTCGCCGGATCCTTGAAGCAGCGCAGGTATTCAGTGAAGGCCTCGTCAGTGACAGAACCGGTGCCACCGGTCGGCCGCAGGAAGCGCGATCGCAGGTAGTACTCCGCATTGTTGCCGATCAGCGTCTCGGGAAATGGCGCCGGCTGGATCAAGAAGAACCAGTGGAAGTACTGCGTTGCGAACTCGCGCGTCACCATCGAGTACGGGAGCGGCACGATGTCGAGGATTGCGGCGCGTGCCACGCGCTCGGGATGCTCGACGCACATCCGCCACGTCACGCGGCCGCCGCGATCGTGGCCGACCACCGCGAACCGCTCGTGTCCCAGCGCACGCATCACTTCAACTTGATCGAGCGCCATCGCGCGCTTCGAGTAGTTGGCGTGATTCTCTCCGTCGGGCGGCTTGCTGCTGTCGCCGTAGCCGCGGAGATCAGTCATGACGACCGTGAAGCGTTGGGCGAGCCGCGCCGCAATCTTGTGCCACTCGACGTGGGTCTGCGGATAGCCGTGAATCAGGAGCAGCGGCGGTCCGCTGCCGCCGACTAACGTGTGAATTGCGGCGCCGGAGGTCTGGATGCGGCGCGCGGTGAAGCCGGGGAATAGCCGTGGCGCTTGCGCGTTGGCTTGTGCCGCGTCAGCGGCAGCCGACGCCGTATCGGCGAACCCCGCCGTGCCGGCCGGCACCATCGAGGCCACCACCGTTGTTTTCAGAAAGTCGCGGCGATCGATCATGTTGAGATGTGCCGGATTGTAGTGGAGCGCTGCTAAAGCTGAAGCAGATTTCATAAAGTCTTCAGGCCTTGCTAATCCTGCGTCCTGCGTAGGATTCAAAACTCCTCGTTCCTGAAGTAAACTCTTCCGGCTTTGAGGTGGCATCTATGCGTGTTCTGACCGTCCTGTCATTGCTCGTGTTCGCTGCAGCCTGCACCAGTTCAGCTCCGACGTCCGCGCCCGCGGCGACGACCGCGCCGGCCGCAGCGGCCCCGCAGGTGAAGGGCTCGCTGAACCAGGTGATGCGTGGCATCCTGTTCCCGAACTCGAACATCCTCTTCGACGCACAGGACAAGGACCCGGCAGCCAAGCCCGATCCGAAAGATCCGGCCGCCGCGGCACATCCCTTTGCTGGTACCTACGGTGGTTGGGAAGCGGTGGAGAACGCGTCGATCGCACTCGCCGAAGCGGCCAACCTCGTGGCGCTGCCCGGACGGAATTGCGCGAATGGCAAGCCCGTGCCGCTGAACGACCCGACGTTCCAGAAAGGGCTCGCCTCGCTGCGTGAGGTCTCCATGCTCGCGTACAAGACGGCGATGGAGAAGAAGCAGGATGCGATGCTCGACGTCGCAGATAAACTGACCATGGCGTGCGCCACCTGTCACGATGTCTATCGAGACATCACGGTCGATGGGAAGCCCGCCGGCATCGAAGCTCGATGCAACCCGAAGCCCTAGACGATTGCCAGAATCTTTCCTGCCGGCGTTTCAATGGATGGAGGTGAACCTCCCGGGTGGTACCTACCTCCGGGAGTCCACCTTCGGCTTCTCATTCCTCCTGACCGCGCACGTCGTCGCGATGTGCCTGTTCTTCGGCCTGATCCTGATGATGGATCTGCGCCTGGTCGGGATCGCAAATCTCCGTACGAGGGTCTCGGAGATCTCGCCGCGGCTGCTGCCGTGGCAGATGCTCGGCTTCGTCTTCATGGTCATCACCGGCGTCGCCCTGTTCTGGGCGCAACCGCTGCGCTACTTTGGCAAAACCTTCTTCTGGTGGAAGATGGGATTGATGGTGCTGGCCGGCATCAACGCTGGCATCATTCACCTGATCACACACAAGTCCGAGGCGGCCTGGGACAGTAGGGCCGCCAAGATCGCCGGCGTGGCGTCGATCGTCTTGTGGGTCGCCATCCTGGCGCTCGGCCGGCTCGTGGCCTACGACTGGATGACGACGGAGTATTTGCTCGAGTAAAGAGTAGAGGCCGGTCCCTTCCGGACCGGTCTGGAGATTGAGGTTGCTACTACCCTTCTTCAAGTGGATGGAAAGCTTGGCGGTCTATGGGCCATCGATCTACCTGGGGCCTGCCGTCAACATCGTCCATCTCACGGCGATGGTGACCTTCCTCGGCGCGCTGCTCATCGTGGACCTGCGCCTGCTGGGGGCGGGTCTCACGCAGCAGCCGACGTCGACGGTGGCGCGCGACGCGCAGCCATGGCTGCTCGCCGGGCTCGTCGTGCTGATCCTCACCGGGATTCCCGCGGTAATGGCCACCGCGACGCTGCAGTACGCCAATTCGGTGTTCTGGGTGAAGATGTATCTCCTCGCGATCGCGCTGGTCTACACCTTCACCGTGCGGCGGAAGGTCGCCTTTGCCGACGAAGGCCGCTTCGGGTCGGGGACGATGAAGGCCGTTGGTCTGCTGTCGATTGTGATGTGGCTGTCGGTAGCGGCGCTGGCGCGATTGATTATGATGATCCCCGCCAATACGTTCGAATTCTTAGTTGGATAGCGGAGATATCGTGACCACACGTAGTGTCTGGACGCTGCTGATCGTGAGTTGTGCCGTGTTATGCCTGTCCGTGGCGGTTGCCGCGCAGAAACGCGGCGGCGATCCCAAGCTGGCGGCGTTGAAGAACCCGGTGCCGGCGAATGCCGCATCGGTCAAGGCGGGCCAGGCGGTCTATGCGAAGAACTGCCGGCACTGCCATGGGCTTCGCGGCAAGGGTGACGGCCCGCTCGCGCCGAAGAACCCCAGGCCGGCGGACCTGACCGATGCGAAATGGGATCACGGGTCCAGCGACGGCGAGATCTACACGCTGATTCTCAACGGCGCGCCCGCACCGATGTCCGAGATGAAGGGCATGAAGGGCACGTTGTCAACGACGCAGATCTGGCAGGTCGTGCACTACATCCGCAGTATCGGTCCACAAGCTCCTGCGAGCGCTGCCGCGAAGAAATAGACTGAGAGGACAGTGGGACGCTGTTCCTTCTTCACTCGAATCATCCTCGTCTCCGTCGTTGCGTTCGCCGGAGGTGTGGGATGTCAGCTCTACGAGCGCAACGTGCCGAGTGCGTCCACCGCACCGGTGCTGCCCGGACAGAGCACAGGTGTCTTCACCACGGCGCGGCCATCATTTGGCGCCGCGCTGAATAACTTCATGGACCGTCGGCCGACCCCGGTTCAGCCGATCGAGTTCCCGCACAACATCCACGTTGGCAAACAGATCGCCTGCACCGAGTACTGTCACGAGGCGGTGACGTCGGGGCCGGTCGCAGGGCTGCCGAGCGTGAAGACGTGCATGATCTGCCACAACGCGATTGCCACCGATCGGCCGCGCATCAAGCAGATTACGGCCATGCGGGAAAAAGGCATCGATCTCGCCTGGCAGCGCGTGTTTGATTACACGCCACAGGCGCACGTGAAGTTCAATCATGCGCCCCACATCCGCGCGAAGGTCGAATGCTCGACCTGCCACGGCAATATCGGGCAACAGACCGTCGCACAGCGTAACGTTGATCTGAACATGGGTGTCTGCGTCACGTGTCATCGCGAAAAGAATGCGCCGACGGATTGCCTCACGTGCCACTTCTGACGCGGGTAATTCAAAATGCAAAATTCAAAATGCAAAAAGGAAAACCACCCCATGCGGCCGGGGCATGTTGCGTTTGCATTTTCCATTTTGCATTTTGCACTGCAGGGATCTGCTGACTGATGGACCGCCGATCGTTCATCAAGCTGACGGCGATATCGGGGACGAGCGCGGCGCTCGCGAGCTGCGGCAGTCCCGAGAACACGCTGATCCGCTTCGTACCTGACGAGGACATCGTTCCCGGTCAGGCAGTGTGGAAGCCGAGCGTGTGCCCATCGTGCGCGTCTGGGTGTGGCCTGACCGTCCGCGTGATGGATGCCGACGCCGACGTCGTGCGCGGCGGACAAGCAGGCATCGTCCAGATTCTCGCGGCCAAGAAGCTCGAAGGCAGCCCGATGTATCCCGTCAACCACGGTGCGCTGTGCGCGCGCGGCCAGGCGGCGATTCAGGTCACCTACCACCCCGATCGCATCACGCAGCCGCTCAAGCGCAGCGGCGATCGCGGCAGTGGGCAATTCGCCGCCATCTCCTGGGATGACGCGATCATGGAGCTGGTCGCTCGACTCGACGCATTGACCGATGCCGGAACGCAGAAGGCGCTGGCCTGTCTCACCAACAGCCGTGGTCATCGCGCGGCGTTGCTCGACATGTTCCTGTCGCGCTTCGGTGCTCCGGGTGCGGTGAACTTCGAGCTGTTTGGTGACGAGGTGCTCCGTCGGGCGAATGCGCTGAGCTTCGGCCGCGACCAGTTGCCGACATACGACCTTGCGAATGCGCGGCACGTCATCGCATTCGGCGCCGACTTCCTCGGCACGTGGAATTCACCGGTCTCGAACGCGCAGGGCTACGGCCACATGCGTCAAGGCCGCAGTGGAATTCGCGGTTCGTTCGTCCAGGTCGAGTCGCGCATGTCGCAGACCGGCGCGAACGCGGACGAATGGGTGCCGGCGCGTCCGGGCACCGAAGGCGCGCTTGCGCTGGGTCTCGCGCACGTCATCATCGCGGAGAAGCTGCGACTGGCGAGTGGTGCGGGCCGAGCCGGTGCGCTGATCGAGGGCTGGTCCGGCGGTCTCGCCGACTACGCGCCCGAGCAGGTCGAAAAGATCACCGGCGTCTCCGCTCGACGCGTGGAGCGCCTGGCCCGCGAGTTCGCGGAGCGGCGTCCCGCGGTCGCGATCATCGGAGGCGCACCGCTGGCCCACACGAACGGGTTATTCAGCGCCCTCGCGGTCAACGCGCTGAACGCCCTGGTCGGGAACGTCGGTGAAGCGGGCGGCATCGCCTTCACGCCGCAGCTCAACATCGCCAAGCCGCGAGCGGCCGGATTCCGAATCACTCCTAACGGGGAGGGGACCTACATCGGCGACGCGCAAGTGCTGCTGATCGACGGCGCCAATCCGGTCTACAGCTCACTGCCCGTGTGGAAGCTGCGCGAAACACTCGCCAGGCTTCCGTACATCGTCAGCCTCGGCAGCTTCCTCGATGAGACGAGCATCCTCTCGGACTTGATCCTGCCCGACCATTCATTCCTCGAATCATTCGTGGAAGCCGCGCCCGAATCGGGATCGATGGTCGCTGTTCTCGGTGTTGCGCCGCCAGTGATGAAGCCGCTGCACGACACGCGCGCGACGCCGGACGTCCTGCTCGACGTATCTCGTCAGCTGACGAAGCCACTCGATCTGTCGTGGCAGACCTTCGAGGAGATGCTGACGGCGACGATGATGAAATTCCCCGGCTCGTCGGCAGACTCTGATGCGTGGACCGAGGCGCAAGAGAAGGGCGGATGGTGGGGGACGCCAACGGCGGCGATTGCGGCGCCGCAGACGCCGATCGCCCAGTCCCCGAGTTCGCTGGCCTGGGCCGACCCGAAGTTCGACGGCGACGAGACGAAGTACCCGCTCCATTTGCTGCCGTATGTCTCATCAGCGTTTCTCGACGGCTCCCTCGCGCATCTGCCGTGGCTGCAGGAACTGCCCGATCCGATGACGTCAGCGATGTGGAGCAGTTGGGTCGAGATCAATCCGGCGACAGCGACGAAGCTTGGTATCGGCGACGGTGACGTCGTCGACGTCGTATCGACGCAGGGGTCGGTGCGGCTCGCCGCAGTGCTCACACCCGGAATTGCGCCGGACATCGTCGCCATTCCGACCGGACAGGGCCATCGATCGTTCACCCGTTATGCCAGCGGGCGAGGGGTCAGTCCGATCGACGTGCTCTCAACGATGACCGTCGATCGCGTCGGCTCGATCGCCTGGGCCGCAACGCGTGTGAACATCTTGCGCGTGAGCGGACCGGACGGACGATTAGTGCTGTTCGCTGGTGGCTCCCGTGAGGAGATGGAGCACGGACGGTAGTCAGGGCAAAGGTCAAAGGCCCAGGCAAGGGTCAAGGTTTGAGGCAAAGGTTGAGGTCAAAAGTGATAGGTCGAAAGAATCGCGCTGAGAATGCCTGTTCTCAAGACCGTGTCCTACGAGGAGTTCGATAGATGCCTCGCTGGGGAATGGCGGCGGATCTCGACAAGTGCACCGGATGCGGTGCGTGCGTGACTGCCTGCCACGCCGAGAACAACATCTCGACGGTCGGCGCCGACCAGGCCGCGGCCGGACGCGCCAAGCACTGGATCCGTGTCGAGCGCTATTGGGAAGGCGAATTCCCCGATGTGCGCCTCAAGTTCCGACCGGTGATGTGCCAGCACTGCGACAACGCGCCGTGCGAGCCGGTGTGTCCGACCTACGCCAGCCATCACACCGAAGACGGTCTCAACGCGCAGGTCTACAACCGCTGCATCGGCACGCGTTATTGCGCCAACGCCTGCCCGTACAACGTCCGCTTCTTCGACTTCTTCAACCCCTCGTGGGAAAAGCCGCTGCACCTGCAACTCAATCCCGACGTCTCGCTGCGCGAGGTCGGTGTGATGGAGAAGTGCACGTTCTGCGTGCAGCGCATCAAGGCAACGACGATCGCGGCCAAAGCGGAAGGTCGGGCGCTGAAGGACGGCGAGATGAATACCGCGTGCGCGCAGGCCTGCCCGTCGCGCGCGTTGGTGTTCGGCGACCTCGAGGATCCGGAGAGTGAAGTGTCGCGGTTGTCGCGCTCATCGCGCGGCAGCAAGCTGCTCGAGGACGTCGGCACCAAACCCAAGGTCACGTATCTGAGCCGAGGAAACTAATGCAAGATGCACAATGCAAAATGCAAGCGGGTCAGCTGTGTTTGCATGTTGAATTTCGCCTTTTGCATTACATCAGCCAATGAATCACGCGCGCATCAACGCCGATCTGCTGCGGCCGCTGTTCCAGACCTCATGGCGGTTCTATCTGCTCGTCGGCCTGTTTGGCTCGGTCGTGCTGATCGCGCTTGTCGCCTGGCTGTCGCAGGCCTATTTCGGGTTCGGCATCACCGGCATCAGGTGGCCGATCTACTGGGGCTTCTACGTCACCAACTTCGTGTTCTGGATCGGCATCAGTCACGCGGGCACGCTGATCTCGGCGATCCTGCGTCTGGTCGATGCCGGCTGGCGCCGGCCGGTGACGCGCTGCGCCGAGGTCATCACCGTCTTCGCGCTGATGATTGGTGCCCTGTTCCCGATCATTCACCTCGGCCGGCCATGGCTCGCGTTCTGGCTGTTCCCGTATCCGAGTGAGCGGCTGATCTGGCCCAACTTCCGCTCGCCGCTGGTGTGGGACTTCTTCGCGATCAATACCTATCTGACCGGCAGCCTGCTCTTTCTCTTCCTGCCGATGATTCCCGACTTCGCCGTCGTCCGCGACAAGGCGACGGGACTGCGCAAGACGATCTACGGTGTCCTCGCGCTCGGCTGGCGCGGCACGCCGAAGCAGTGGCATCGTCTCGAATCGGCGATGTCGATCATGGCCGTCGCGATTGTTCCCGTCGCGGTCTCGGTCCACACCATCGTCTCGTTCGACTTCTCGATGGCGCCTGTGCCGATGTGGCAGACGACGATCTTCGGGCCGTACTTTGTGGCCGGAGCGATCTTCAGCGGCATCGCCGGTCTGCTCATCGCGATGGCGCTGCTGCGCCGCTTCCTGCACCTCCAGGAATACTTGCTGCCGATCCATTTTCAGAACCTCGGCAAGCTGCTGCTGGTGATGGCGCTGCTGTGGGGCTACTTCGTCTTCAACGAACGGCTGGTCACCTACTACGGCAACGAACCGAGCGAGATGGCGGTGTTCTGGCGGACGCAGCGTGAGTCGTTCGCGCCGCTCTACTGGACGATGGTGATCGGCAACTTCGTGTTGCCGGTGGTGCTGATGGGCATCA
This sequence comes from Acidobacteriota bacterium, assembly GCA_046765795.1. Classification (GTDB taxonomy): domain Bacteria; phylum Acidobacteriota; class Vicinamibacteria; order Vicinamibacterales; family UBA2999; genus Gp6-AA40. The sequence goes on from JBKPRH010000097.1 coordinate 11,377, forward strand.
AGTATTTCCGGACGATCACTGGCTGCGTCATCGCCTCGATTGGTGTGATCGTCGGTATGTGGCTCGAGCGATTCCTGATTATCGTGCCGTCACTCGGACACAAATACCTGCCCTACACGTTCGCGACGTATCGGCCTCAGCCGGTTGAGATCATCATCGCCATCGCGACGTTTGCCGCGATGACGTTGCTCTACGTGCTCTTCGCCAAGTTCGTGCCGATCATTTCAATCTGGGAATTGAAAACAGGTGGCCCGTCCGAAAGGACGGGCCCTACCCGTCAGCACAGCAGCGTAGGGCCGGTCCTTTTGGACCGCCCTAGAGATTGAGATGAAAGCGATCTACGGACTCTACGGCGACGGGCAGTCGGCGCAGCAGGCGGTCAACCGTCTGCGCGCGGTGGGCGTGACCGACCGCGAGATTGTCGTCATCTCCGCGCAGCCGATGGAGGAGTTCGAGTTCGGCCACATGGACAGCAAGACGCGGATCTGGTGGATCGCCTGCCTCGGTGGTTTGATCGGAATGGCGACCGCATTTGGTTTGGCGTGGCTGACCGAGATGTCGTGGCCCATCAACGTTGGCGGGCTGCCAGTCTTCGCGTGGTGGCCGAACCTGATCATCATCTTCGAGTTGACGATGCTCGGCGCGATCCTCGCGACCGTGATCACGCTCGTCGTCACTGCCGGTCTGGGACGGCGGTCCGGCGTCTACGATCCTGCCGTGTCGGACGGAAAGATCCTGGTCGGCGTCGAGAATCCGACCGAGTCACGCGTCCGTGACCTCGAGTCAGCCCTCTCCGCCATCACCGGAGCTCAAGTCAAAGCCATCTGAACCGCTGCGAAAATTTCCTCGCCAGCAGCGAATTCTTACTCGTTGGCAGTGGTCGGTGTTTGGCGTTCCAATGAATTAGACCTGCACCCTGCGGGTCGTTTCATCAGGAGCGCCTCCGATGAGTTTTCGCAGGCTCTGGATCGGCTTTGCCGCCGTCGTCATCACCTCGTTTGCCGTCCTCGGCTGGACCGGCATCCGCATCTATCAACAAGCGCCGCCTGTTCCCGAACGCGTCGTCGCGACCGATGGCGTCGAGGTCATTGGCGCAGACGCGATTCACGCCGGTCAGAACGTCTGGCAATCGATCGGCGGGATGGAGGTCGGGTCAGTGTGGGGCCACGGGAGTTACGTCGCGCCCGATTGGACCGCTGACTATTTGCACCGTGAAGCGCAGTTCATTCTGAATGCGTGGGCGGCTCCGGCGTCGTTCGCATCGCTCACGCCGGAACGGCAGGCCGAGCTCGAGAGTCGGCTGGAGCAGTTGCTTCGCCGCAACACCTACGATGCCAGTACGGGAGCGGTCACGGTCGACCCGGTCCGCGCCCAGGCCTTTGCCGCCAATCTCGCCCACTACACCGATGTCTTTAGCAACGGCCGTGAGGAGTACGCGATACCGGCAGGTGCGCTCACCGATCAGACTCACCTGAAGCAGCTCGCGGCGTTCTTCTTCTGGACGTCATGGGCCGCGTCCACGAATCGTCCAGGCGACACCGTCACCTACACGAGCAACTGGCCGTATGAGCCGCTCGTCGGCAACCGCCCGACGGGTGACACGATCGTGTGGACCGGCGTCAGCATCATTCTTTTGCTCGCGGGGATCGGCGCGATGGCGTCGTACCACGCATCTACACGCGAGCATGGACCACTACCTTCTCCGCCAGCCAACGATCCGCTGCTTGGATCGGTGCCGACGCCATCACAACGCGCCGTCATCAAGTATTTCTGGATCGTCGCGGCGCTCATCCTGGTGCAGATCGTTCTCGGTGTGGTGACCGCGCATTACGGCGTCGAGGGCAACGGCTTCTACGGGTTCCCACTCGCGGAGTTCCTGCCGTACTCGATCGCGCGCACGTGGCACGTGCAGCTCGGCATCTTCTGGATCGCGACGGCGTGGCTGGCTGCGGGTCTTTACATCGGGCCGGCGGTGAGCGGCGTCGAGCCGAAGTGGCAGCGACTCGGGGTCAACGTGCTGTTCGCGGCGCTGCTGGTCGTCGTGGTTGGATCAATGGCGGGGCAGTGGCTCAGCGTGAAGCGCATGCTTGGTGTGGACACGTTGTGGTTCTACCTCGGTCACAGCGGGTACGAATACATCGACCTCGGACGACTGTGGCAGATCGCCCTGCTGATTGGGTTGTTCCTGTGGCTCGCATTGATGGTCAGGGCGCTGCGGCCGGCGCTCCGAGCCGAGGGCGAGCACCGTCCGCTGTTGACGTTGTTCTTGATCTCTTCCGTCGCCATTGCGGCCTTCTACATGGCCGCGCTCGGCTACGGTCGCCGTACGAATCTGGCGGTCGCCGAGTACTGGCGCTGGTGGGTCGTGCACTTGTGGGTGGAGGGCTTCTTCGAGGTCTTTGCCACCGTCGTTATTGCGTTCCTGTTCGCGCGGCTGAAGCTCGTCGCGTTGCGCACGGCCGGAGAAGCGAGCCTGCTGGCTGCGACGATCTTCCTGTCGGGCGGCATCATTGGCACGCTGCACCACCTCTATTTCGCCGGGACACCGACGTTCGTGCTCGCACTCGGTTCGGTGTTCAGCGCGCTCGAGGTCGTGCCGCTGCTGTTCGTCGGCTTCGAGGCCTGGGAGAATCTGAAACTGTCCAAACGTCAGCCGTGGGTGCAGAAGTATCGGTGGCCGATCTACTTCTTCGTGTCGGTGGCGTTCTGGAATCTGGTAGGCGCCGGGCTCTTCGGCTTCATGATCAACCCGCCGATCGCCCTCTACTACATGCAGGGCCTCAACACGACGCCGGTCCACGGGCACGCGGCGCTGTTTGGCGTCTACGGCATGCTGGGGATTGGGCTGATGCTCTTTTCGCTGCGTGCGCTCGATCCGGCCGCCGAATGGAAGGAGAGCCTCGTCAAGTTTGGTTTCTGGGCCACCAACATCGGGTTGATGGCCATGGTGACGATCAGTCTCTTGCCGGTCGGGTTGATGCAGACGTGGGCGTCAGTCGAGCACGGCTACTGGTACGCGCGGAGTCCGGAGTTCCTGCAGACCGGCGTGATCGAGACGTTCCGTTGGCTTCGGGTGATCGGTGACACGGTGTTTGCTACCGGCGCGATCGCGCTTGCCGCGTTCGTGATCGGCTTGCGTACGGGCGGGTCAACCAGGAACGAGCGGTTCCAAGTGCCGGCTGGCCAGCCGCTCTCGACTCGATAGCTATTGAGCGGCACGTCCCAGGACGTGCCCTACGAATAAATGTAGGGCCGGTCCTTTCGGACCGGCCGCATTACGGCTCCAGCTTGCTCGCGTGACGATCGATCAGGAACCCGATCGTTCCGACAACGACCATCACGCAGATGACGACGAGACTGACGGTAGTGGCTAGACCCATGTCCGTTCCTCTCTATAGGTTCTAAAAGGCGTTGCCGAGGAACGGCTCCGTTCCTCGGTCCTGGTCCTAAAAAGCATTGCCGAGGAACGGCAACATGCGTCCGAAGTACATCACGCACACCCACGATGCAATCGCCCCGAAGGCGATGGCCTTGTTTCCGAACGAGGCATCCTCGTTGGCACCAACCTGCCACGCTTCGTCAAACGCCGTGACGTAGAGCAGGTTGAGACCGGCCAACAGCAGGAAGCCCATCTTCCAGAAGAACGACACGTTCGCCATGTACTGCTCGGGCGTGGCGATGACCCACATCATGCCGCTGACGATGTTGATCCCCAGGCCGAGCACCGCCCACGGCAACATGCGATGTAACGCGGAGAACGGGACCGACTTCATCATCCCGAGCATGCGGAGATTCACCATCAGAACGACGCCGAAGAGCAGCCACAGTCCGATGAAGTGCAATGCCTCGAGTGACGGCCAAATCCACGTGTGATCCGTGACCATCGACTGAATGGACGCGGCGTGAATCCAGCTCGGTCCGGCCGTCGGCGCGGAGCCTTCGGGCATCATCTCCGGGTGGCGAATCTCACCGCCCATCGTCGCCGTTCCCGCCATTGTCGTGAGCGTCAGGAGGGAGAGGAGCAGGACGATACCGATGTTGATCCAAGAGGGGCGATTGACACGGCGCCACTGCCACAGACCGAACCACGCGGACAGCCCGGTGGCCAGCATCAACCCGAAGGCGACGATCGCGCCGTCGTGGTGCTTGTGGATCGCCTCGACCGAGATATCGGGCATCTTCTCCAGTTCCATGCCCGTGGCGACGCCACTGAGATACGCCGGAAGCGTGATCAGCGCGATCACGTAGAACACCTCGAGGCTCACGCGTGTCAACGCTTCCTGACGGCGGAGCAACCCAAGGAGGAGCAGACCGATCGCGATTGCGCTGCCGATGGTCGGGACGTGATTCAGGATGAGATGAAAATGTGGTGCGTTCATGGTTGTCCCCTAGCTCCCGAGACCCGCCACAGGACCGATGTAGGCCATCAACCGGCCAGCCGTTGTCGCGGCGACCCAGAACACCAGTGACGTGAACGCCAGCATCCGCGCCTGGCTGGTCACTGGATGCGTATCGACGTTGGGGTCGGCGAAGACCCGCTTCTTCAACAACTGTAGGTTGATCAACGCCAGAATGATGAACGCCATCTTAATGTAGAAGACCGGGCTCCTCAGCTTGGTCTCGGCGTCAGCGATGAGCAGAGTGACGCCCGACAGTGCGGTCACGCCGAATGCACCCCAGATGAACGGAAAGAATCGGTTCAGCGGCGCCAGGGGAATCCGCGAAGCGACTCCCAAAAGCCTTAAATCGATGGCGCCATTGAGGCCGGCAACGGTGGCCAGGCCAATCGTATGCAGGAAGAGGATGGCCGGATATCCCAGCAGCGACCCGCTCTCCCGGACCCAGTCCATGACAGCGCTGTGCTGGAGCTGAATGATGAAGTCCATGCTAGAAGTCGTGTCCCTTCGACGCCGCTCAGGGCCAGCCCTTCGACAGGCCTTGCGGCAAGCCTCATTAACATTGGAGTGATCCGAATCGACCGTAGAGTCTCTCACAGGTTGGGCGCCGGTAGTAATATTCCCGGCAATGAAGCCCACCTCAGTCGGCGTCGTCATCGTCGCGGCGTTCTTTAGCGTGCTCGGTGTTCGGCCGGCGTCAGCGCAAGTTGATCTGGGTGGTATGTGGGCCCCCATCTTCCACGAAGATCAACTCGAGCGCGTGCCCGGTCCCGAGATCGGCGACTATTCAGGGCTGCCGATCAACGACGCCGCACGGATGCGCGCCGACAGCTGGATGTCGTCGTTGCTGACGCTGCCGGAACATCAGTGCAAGCCGCACCCATCCACGTACGGTTTCCGCGGTGTCGGCAATCTACGCATCACCGCCGACGTCGACCGCGCGACGCAAGCCACCATCAAGTTGAACACGCACATTCAGTGGCAGGAGCAGGAGCGCGAGATCTGGATGGACGGGCGCCCGCATCCGCCTGAATACGCTCCACACACGTGGCAGGGATTCTCAACCGGCCGTTGGGAAGGCAATGTGCTCGTCGTCACGACGACGCATCTGAAGGCCGGGTGGATTCGACGCAACGGTCTCGCGATCACCGATCGCGCGACGATGACCGAGCGGTTCATCCGCCATGGCAATTACCTGACCCACATCTACATGATCGAGGACCCGAGTTACCTCACCGAGCCCTTGATCAAGACGAACGGGTTTGCACTCACGCTGAACCCGGCGATGCCGCCGTACCCGTGTCATCCGGCGGTCGAGGTCCCTCACGACAAGGGCGAGGTGCCGCACTATCTGCCCGGCGAGAATCCGTTCCTTGGCGACTACGCGAAGAAAAACAATCTGCCACTGCAGGAAGTGCGCGGCGGTGCCGACACCGCACTGCCCGAATCGATCAAGCCGGGATTCAAGCCGCAGGCAACCCAAAGCCCAAAGCCTAGAGCCCAAAGCCCGAGTGCGAGCCAGTCCTCCGACGTGAAGTCGATGCACGTCCAGGGCAATGTCTGGATGCTCGTCGGCAGTGGCGTCAACGCGGCCGCACAGATTGGCGACGATGGCGTGCTCATCGTCGACACGATGACTGAGTCGCAGGCCGACAAGCTGATTGCGGAAGTGAAGAAGATCGCCGGCGACAAGCCGATACGCTGGATCATCAACACGCACGTCCATGCCGATCACACCGGCGGCAATGAGAAGGTGGCCAAGGCCGGCCAATCAGTGGTCGGAGGAAACTTCGCCGCGCAGGTCGGTCAAGCCGCGGCAAACTCGGCGCAGATCATCGCTCACGAAAACGTGCTGAAGCGAATGAGCGAGACCGAGGGCAATGCCAAGCCAGTGCCCACTGTCGCGTTGCCGACCGACACGTTCTTCAACGAAGAGAACGAGCTCTATTTCAACGGCGAAGCAGTCCAGATTCTGTATCAGCCTGACGCACACACCGACGGCGACGTCATTGTGTTCTTCCGCAAGTCCGACGTCGTGGTCGCCGGCGACGTCTTCAACACACTGACGTTCCCGGTGATCGATCCGTCAGGCAGCCTCAACGGCATCGTTGCGTCGCTGAATCGCATCCTCGACATCACGGTTCCCAAAGACAAGCAGGAAGGTGGGACCTACGTGATTCCGGGACACGGACGGCTGACCGACGAAGCGGACGTCGTCGAGTATCGCGACATGATGACGATCATTCGCGACCGTCTTGCTGATGCGATCAAGAAGGGCCGGACACTCGAGCAGGTGAAGGCGGCCGGGTTGCTGCGCGATTACGAGGGACGCTTCGGTGCCACGCAGGGCGCATGGACGACGGATAAGTTCCTCGACGCGGCGTATCGCAGTCTGAAAGAAAAGTAGGGCACGTCCTGTGGACGTAGGGCACGTCCTTTCGGACGTGCCGGAGGATCATTGATGAGACGCGGGGTTGTCATCGCCGTCACGGTTGCAGTGGCATTGAGTCTGGCTCCGAGTATCGTCGCGCAACGTGGTCAGGGTGGCGCGCCTGCGGCGCCACCAACGCCACAGGCGGCGGCGCCGATCGACGTCACCGGCTACTGGGTCGCCATCGTCACCGAGGATTGGCGGTGGCGGATGGTTACGCCGCCCAAGGGCGACGTCGCCAGCGTGCCGCTCAATGCCGAAGGGACGAAGGTCGCGAACTCATGGGACCCGGCGACCGATGGATCCTGCCTCGCGTATGGTGCCGCTGGTCTGATGCGCATTCCGACTCGCCTGCACATCACGTGGGAGACCGATCGAACGATCAAGATCGAGACCGATGCAGGGCAGCAGACTCGCCGGCTGATGTTCGACAAGAGCCAGGCGGCGCCGACCCAGCGCACGCTTCAGGGCTTCTCGCTCGCCGAGTGGGAAATCGCGGGCGGTGGCCGTGGCGCAGCCCAGGCTCCGCGCACGGGCAATCTGAAGGTGGCGACCACGATGATGAGCGCTGGCTGGCTGCGAAAGAACGGCGTCCCGTACAGCGAGAACGCCACGCTGACTGAGTACTTCGATCGCTTTCCTGCGCCGAACGGTGACGAGTGGCTGGTGGTGACGACGATCGTGTCCGACGCGAAGTATCTGAATCAGGACTTCGTCACCAGCACGCATTTCAAGAAAGAGCCGAACGGCACGAAATGGGCGCCGACGCAGTGCAAAAGCTGATGAGATCGTCAATTCCTCTCGCATCTGTCACAGACATCCGTCGTCTGTGTCGAATTAGGCGATGGCGTCACCCAATCCGCTGGCCGACACCCCCTCAGGGGAGGCCGACGATCAAGAGCTCATCCGGCGCATCAAGCACGGCAGCCGCGAGGCGCTCGATCTGCTCATCGCGCGGCATCAGGCCTGGATCTACAACATCGTCCTGCGGATGGTCTACAACCCGTACGACGCTGAGGACGCCACCCAGGAAATCCTGATCAAGCTCCTGACCACGCTGTCCACGTTCGAGGGACGCAGTCAGTTTCGCACCTGGCTCTATCGCCTTGTCGTGAACCACGTGCTCAACATGAAGCGCACGCGGTCGGAGGCGTGGGAGTTCACGTTCGAGAAGTACGGCAACGGCCTGGAGCGGGCTCCCGACCTGGACTTACCCGACGCGCGATCGGTTCCTGCGGACGTGCAATTGCTGGTGGATGAAGCGCGCATTGGATGCTCCTCTGGGATGTTGCTCTGTCTCGATCGGGAGCAGCGGCTCGTGTACATCCTCGGCGAAATCTTCGGCGTCACCGATGTCGTCGGCGCCGAGCTGCTGGACACCAGCCGTGACAACTTTCGCCAGAAGCTCTCGCGCGCGCGTCGCGATCTGCATAGCTTCATGCACGATCGCTGCGGCCTGGTGAATCAGGCCAATCCGTGCCGCTGCGCGAAGAAAACGCGGGCCTTCATGTATGTGGGCTACGTGGACCCGAAGAATCTGTTGTTCGCGAAGGGGCACGTGACTCGCGTGCGGGAAGTGGCCGCGAAGGTGTCAGCGGACGTGGAAGCGCTCGACGACGCATACGCCGAGATCCATCGCGATCACCCGTTTCACTCACCGCCGGACTTTGTCGGCGCGGTGCGGCGTCTGATCGAGCGGCCGGACTTTCAATCCATTTTGAGGAGCACCTAATGCGACATCTGACGATCGGTGCGCTCGCAATGGCGAGTGTGGCGCTCGCACTCGCGAGCGTCTCGTGTGGAAGTGCGGCGCAGCAGGCGGCCCCGGACGTTGTGGCGATGGAGCGTGCGGCCCTCGACCGCTGGGGCAAAGGCGATCCGCAGGGCTATCTCGATATCATGGCCGCCGACGTTACATACTTCGATCCGATGCAGGACAAGCGCGTGGACGGCATTGACGCGTTGAAGAGGATGCTGGCACCGCTCACCGGCAAGATCAAGGTGAGCCGCTTCGACATGATCGACCCGAAGGTGCAGCGTCACGGAGACTCGGCGCTGCTGACGTTCAATCTCGTGAGCTATGTCACCTTGCCGGACGGGAAAGAGCGCGCGGTCGCTCGATGGAATTCGAGCGAGATGTACGGGCTCGTGGACGGTACGTGGCGCATCGTGCACAGCCACTGGTCGTTCGTCAAACCCGAGTTGAAGCAGGCCGTCACCGAGATCAGCAACTGACGACCGCCGGCCGGCGACTGATCGTGGGCCCGCATGCGGGCGGCGATCGACGGCCAGAGCGCCGGACTGTCCCACTCGCGGTGGAGTGATCGCGCGGCGGCGGACAATGGCTCGTCCCGCTCGTTGTCGCGCTCGCTCCGGTGCACTCCCACGTATCGACCCTCTGCGCCAGCTCGCGTCCGGCGAGTGTCTGTTTCAGTTGGCGTCGCGCTTCGAACAACCGGCCCTTCGAGGTTCCCTCGGGGATCTCGAGAATGCCGGCGACCTCACGATGCGTGTACCCTTCGACTTCGCACAGCAGAAACACATCCCGATAGATCGGCGCCAACCCATCGACCGCGCGCTGCAGCGTCAGTCGCATCGGGCTGTCGCCCGCCGGCGTCGGCAGGTCGACCGCGACGTCGGCGTCCACCATCTGGTTATCCCGCCGCGCCGCCCGGCTCCGGCCAATGTCGTGGCAGGCGTTCAGCAGGATGCGATAGACCCACGTCCATAGCGCCGCATCGCTGCGGAACGAGTGCCGGTTCTTGTACGCCCGCAGGAACGTCTCCTGTACGGCGTCCTCGGCGTCCGAGCGATTCCCCAGCACGTTGAGCGCGAGGCTCTTCATCCGGGCCCCGTGCGATTCGTACAGCGATTCGAACGCGGCCAGGTCGATCGACGCGCGCGCCGTTTGGGTGCGTACGCCGGGTATTCGACGTGAAGTCAGGGCAGACCGTTCGGTCGCCGCAACGGTGGAGTAGTAAGCCTCAGGCATGGCGTTGATGTTCGAAGTGAGACAGAGGGCATCCCACGGCCGGACACGTCTGGCCTCGGGCCACCGCCGGATTGCAATTGGCGCGCATTCGTTATTTCAAAGAAACGCCGCAGCCTTGGGCGTGGTTAACACTCTGTTCTTCGGGACTCCTGCACGCGGGAAGGGCATACGCTGTGCCACTCCACCGACCACAGCAGCCGAAAGCCCTCTGACATTTCAGGTCGCGAGACACGTCGAACCGCCGAGCCGCAGCGGCGGCAAGTCAGTTCACGACGTCGCTACGTATAGAGACACCGGGATTGAGCAGGAGTTCGATTCGGCGGAGGAATCAGTTGGGAACAGTCTTCACAGACTGCGCGGCGTTCAACACGGAGCAACGGAGCAACGGAGGACGCGAAGGGTGATTCACGTGCGCGGCCGCAGCAGCCCTCCGTTGCTCCGTTCCTCCGTGTGAAAGACACGCTAAGTCAGTGAATGTCGCTACGAATAAGAGAGAGGCGATCGAGTGGCAGTTCCAGTTTGACCAGCTTCCCTTCTGCGACCCAGATCTCGATCGGCGTGGGAACGTCACGCATGACGAGCAGTGACACGTGTCGCGTGCGAATGGTGCCGCCGTCCGTTTGCAGGTTCTCGTCGCGCACGCCATCAACCGTCGCCTGAACCTCGCCCCGCGTGGTGAGCAAGATGGGAATGTCGTTCCCCGGCGCGAGCGTCTCGACGCGCGCGGCGAGCGCCTGATACGCGCCGAAGACGTAGTCCGATATCGCGATCACGCCTGGCGAGACGCGGTTTGTCCCGAACGCTGCCTCGCGATCGGGCACGACGATATCGGTTCGCGCGCCAATCCCCTGAATCGCGACATGAATGACGCGCCGTTCATCGCCACTCGCCAGTTCCATCGTCAGGAAGCGCAGGCGCCACGCCGCGTCGTACGAAATCTCCAGACGGGTGACATCGAGACCAATCGTGCCCTCGGCATGGCTGGTGCTCTGCACGCGCCAGCCGTCCTCGTCGCGCGCCACCGCGACCGCGGCCGACCCGATGGCGGCTCCGTTCTCGAGAATGCGAAAACTCGCGTCAAAACGGGCCTGCGCCCCCACGCCGACCGGGGCTGCACACAGCAGGATGACCGCAATTGACAGCCCCAGCCGAATTGCCCGATGCTTGCCCCTTACCATTCTTCGACGCGCGTTCTTCGCTGGAGCGGGCCTTATGACCTCAGACAACACACGAAAGATCTCGAGCGATCTGCGAGCACTCTACGAAGACTACACGAGCGGAGTCATCGATCGGCGCAGCTTTATGCGACGTGCGGTCACGCTCGGCGCCGCTGGGGCTGCGGCCGCAGCACTGGGACCGCTGGCCTCGTCAGCCAACGCCGCGGCGCTGGCGCAGCAGACGACGGGTGGCGCTGCCAGGATTTCGCTGGACGTCGCCGAATGGAGCTACATGTGGGTGAACGTGAAGCGCGCCGAGACCGCGCGCGGCGCGTTCGTCGGCGGGCAGCAGATGTACGTCGAGTACATGATTCCGACCGTCGTGCGGCACCCGTTCCCGATCGTGCTCGTGCATGGCGGCGGTGGTCAGGGCACTGACTGGATGGGGACGCCTGACGGCCGGCCCGGATGGTTCCAGTATCTCGTGCAAGAAGGGTTCAAGGTCTACGTCGTCGATCGGCCGGGACATGGACGCTCGCCGCTGCATCCCGATCTGCATGGCGGATTCCCCGCGCAGGCCGCGGTACTCGAGAACATCGCCGGACGATTCACACCGCCGAGCGCGAACCCTGCGCAAACAACGAACGAATATCAGAAGAATCACAACCAGTGGCCCGGCGTCGGCAATGTCGGATCGCCCGATCTCGATCAGCTCGTCGCGGGACAGGGCGGCAGCTATGTGCAGCAAGCGCCGCCAGCCGGTGCTGGTGGAGGACGGCAGGGGGGAGCACCGGGAGGAGTGCCGGGCGGCGCGGCCGCGGGGGCAGGACGAGGCGGCACGCCTGTCGCTGCCAACGTCGTGCAGCCGGCGCCAGCGTTCAACGTGCAGCACGCGGCCTGGCGGCAGGCCGGTGCCGATCTCCTCGACAAGATCGGACCCGCGATCATCATGACCCACTCGGCGGGCGGTCCATTCGGATTACTCGTCGCTGAAGCGCGACCGAATCTGGTGAAGGCGACGGTGATCATCGAAGGCGCCGGATCGGGATTCGGCGGAGGGAACCGCTGGGGCATGTCGAGCATTCCGGTCACGTACGAACCGGCGGTCACTGACCCGGCAGAGATCAAGACGCATTGGATTGCCAATCCGGAACCCGGGATCGCTGGCTACTTCCTGCAGTCGGAGCCCGCGCGACGGTTGCCGAATCTGCGAAACACGCGAGTGCTCTTCGTGACCGCGGACTCGTCGTTCGCATCACCCGGGAATCCGGGTGGCGTGGCCTTTCTGAAACAAGCGGGCGTGCAGGCTGAGGAACTGCGACTCGGGAATCTCGGCATCAAGGGCAACGGCCACATGATGATGGTCGAGAAGAACAGCCGCCAGGTGCTGCAGCCGATCATCGATTGGATCGGGAAGAACGTGACCGGCAGCAACACTCAATCGCCGGCACCGCGGCGAGGGTCGGCCGATTCGCTCGAACTCAAGCTCGCTGATACGGGCATCTTCTGGGTCGGCACGAGCAACAAGAAGAAGATGCCCTACGGCACGATTCACGTCGGGCAGATGTTCGTGCAGTACTTCGAGCCCGCACAGGTGCGTCATCCGCTGCCAGTGATCCTTGTGCACGGCGGCGGCGGGCAGATGGTGCACTACATGGGGCTCGGCGGCATGTCGGGCTGGGCCCATCACTTCATTCAAGCCGGCTACAAGGTGTATCTCGTCGATCGCCCGGGTCACGGCCGATCGCCGTATCACCCTGACGCGCTCGGCGAGATCGGCCCGCTCGTCACCTACGATCTGTTGACGCGCGACACGGTCACGTCCGCGAGAACGCCGAACAAGCAGTGGCCCGGCAGCAGCGGCGACATCGGGGATCCGCTCGTCGATCAGCTCGTCGCCGCGGCGAACTCGGCTCCCCGCGACGCGCAGCTGGCGCAGTCGCTCTGGAAACTGAGTGGTGGCGAGCTCGTCGATCGCGTTGGCCCCTGCGTGCTGATGACGCACTCGGCCGGCGGTCCTTTCGGGTGGCTGGTCGCGAACGAAAAGCCGAATCTGGTCAAGGCCCTCGTCTCGTTCGAAGGCGCGACCGCGCCGCTCGTCGGTCCCGGCGGCGCCGCAGGGACGCCGCTGCCGAATCTCAAGGGCATGCCGATCATGTATCTGCTGTCAGAGCGCGGCGGCCGGCCGGGCAAGCCGATCCTCGATGCACTGCTGCAGTCAGGCGCGCGCGCTGAGGTGATCGATCTCAAAGAGCGCGGCATCCTCGGCAACAGTCATTTCGCGATGTTCGAGAACAACCGTCGTCAGGTGTTCGACGTGATCAAAGGTTGGATCGATCAGCACGTACCAGGGGGAACATCGTCATCAACCGCGCGGCTCTGACCCCGCGGCGCACCTAGCTGCGAACGGGTATTCGTAGAAAGTTGACGTCGTCGCCAGGGACGGTAAAGCCCCATTTCTTGTAGAAGGGAATCATCTCCGGTTTGCAATACAGCTCGACGTGACGAACGCCAGCGACCATCGGGTGATCGAGTACGTAGTCGAGGAGCCGCTTGCCGAGTCCAGCGCCGCGATGCTCTCGCGCGACGATCACGTCGAAGATCACCGCCTTGAACACCTGGTCGGTCAGTACTCTCGTGAAGCCGACCAGCCGTCCGTCATCAGCGCACAGACCGACCACCAGATCGGTGTGCTGCAGCATGCGCGCCACCTCCTCCTCACGCCGCTGATTCGTCCACCATTCGTGGCGATAGAGCTCCATCAAATCACTGCGTCGCCGGTCGTCGAGTGTCTCGACGAATCGATAACTGCTCATCGTCTCTCCCGTACCTGGAATTATCCCGCGCACGTCGGTGTTGATTGTGCTGATGACACTTGACCGTCGCCTGTGATTAGTATCACTATGTGTGACTAATGCTGCTGGGTGAATTCGAGTATCTGCTGCTGACCGCCGCCGCCCGTTTGGGCGACGAGGCCTATGGCGTCGCGATACGGCAGGAAATCGAAGACGCCACCGGCACTCCGTGCTCGATCGGCGCGCTCTATACAACGCTCGATCGACTCGAAGGCAAGGGGCTCATCAAAACGTGGATGGGTGACCCGACGCCTGAGCGGGGCGGCAGGCCGAAGCGCATGGTCCGCGTGACACCGAAGGGCGTTGATGCCGCGACGTCGTTCTACAACGCTGTTCGCCGCGTGAGTCGCGGCGTGGCGTGGGCAAAGTCATGACGCGCATTGCCTGGACTCTGGCTGATCTGGCGACACAGTTGCTCGAGCCGCACGAGCGCGACGTCGTGCGCGGTGACCTCGCTGAATACGGCGCCACCGGTTGGCGGGCCCTTCGTGAAGTGCTCGGTCTCGTCATCCGTCGTCAATCGATGCTGTGGACGGAGTGGCAACCCTGGTTCGCGCTGATCGCCATCGTGCTGCCAATCGGTGTGATGCTCAGCCACGCTGCGCGATGGTGGGCGGATGTCTACTCGCTCGAGGCTCTGATTTACTGGCGCCTCTGGAATTTCTCGTATTTGGATTACCCGGGCTGGCGACACAACATCGAGTTGCTGGCATGGTCGGCCACGATGAGCGGAGCGGCGTTGGCGGGCTGGTCGTGGACGAGCGGATATGTGCTCGCGTCCGTGGCTCGACGCACGCGATGGATTGCGATCGGACTCTTTGCGCTGATTGTGTTTCTAGGCACGCTTGGAACCGGGACCGTCGCGCGCGCGAGTGCCGGTGCCTTTGCCGGGCATTTCCTGGGTGTCGTGTTACCCCGGTTGGTTCGCTTCCTGCTGGTTCTCCTCCCGGCATTATCGGGGATGTACTGTGCTCGCCGCGGGACCCTGTCTCGTTCGATGCTCGCCACCGGTGCCATCGCTCTCATTGCACTGACACTGTTCGCCGGGCCATTTCTGGAGTTATCCATGACGCTGGGCCGCGGCGTGTATCCCTCCGGTGCCGTCATCGGTCCTGACAAAACGGCCGGCACCGCCGACGATCAGCGTCCGCTCTGGCCGATGTCGATCGTGATGTTGTGGCCGACTGCGGCCATTCTCAGTTCCACCCTGTGGCGACGCGGGCCTGCCTCTTCGTCGCGCTGGTAATCACGAGCGTCGCTGCCGTCAACGCGCAGCGCGCATCGCGTGACTACGTGCAGTGGCGTGGCCAGCAGCGCGATGGTTCGGCGTCGGCGTTCGTCGAGCCGAAAGCGTGGCCGGCGGAGCTGACACGTCGTTGGAAGGTCGAAGTCGGCGAGGGGTACGGCACCCCGTTGATCGTTGGTGACGTGGTGTATGTCTTCACCCGCATTGATGGTCAGGAAGGGATGACGGCACTCGATGCGGCTACCGGGCGGCAGCGGTGGCGAACGAGCTATCCTGCGCCATACACACCATCGAAGGCCGCGGAGAAACACGGCGCCAGCCCGAAGGCGACGCCGCTCTTTCACGATGGCCGGCTGTTCACCCTCGGCATCAGCGGCATCGTCTCGGCCTTCGACGCGAAGAGCGGCAAGCAACTCTGGCAGTCGGCTGCACCACAGGAAGCCCCGTTCTACGGCGCGGCGGTATCTCCGCTCGCGTTCCGCGATCTCGTCATCGTGCACCCGGGCGATTACGGACCTTTGACGGCCTTCGATGTGCGCAGCGGTGCCGTCAAGTGGACAGCTGGCTCAAATGGCTTCTTCGCGTCGCCAATCCTCGTCACACTCGATGGGACGATGCAGGTCGTGTCTGTCACACTGGACTACGTGATCGGCGTATCGCTTGATGGCCGCATCCTCTGGCGGTTCCCATTCGATGCCAAGGGCGGCGCGACCATGCCAGTCCTGAACAACGACACGATCATTGTCAATTCGCCCGACCGCGTGATCGCTTTCCGGCCGCGGCTGAGAGACGGCGCGTGGATCGTCGAGACGATGTGGGAAACGAAGGACGTCAGCACGTACTTGAGCACGCCCGTTGTCGTTGATGGCGTGTTGTACGGACTCTCGACAAAACAGCGCGGACAGTTCTATGCGGTCGACGCGAAGACGGGGCAAGTGCTGTGGCTGGGCATGCCGCGCGAAGCCGACAATACGGCACTGGTCAAGGCCGGTCGACTGCTGTTCCTGTTGAATGACGACGCGGAGCTGATTGTGGCGCGATCGAACCGCAAAGCCTTCGATCCGATCGTGCGCTACATGGTGGCCGACAGCGCCACGTGGGCACAGCCGGCGATCTCTGGCGATCGCATCTTCATCAAGGACGTTAACACGCTCGCGTTGTGGACGGTGGGCGGTTAAGGCGCGCTCAGAATCTTCATCACATCCACGTTCGCCGCGCGGCGCGCAGGAACCATGCACGCCACTGCGGCAACAACGGTCAACGTGCACATCATCAGCAGCAGTACCCACGGGTTCGTCGCTGTGATCCCATAGAGCTGCGACGCGATGAGGCGCCCAAACGTCACGGCTCCGATCGCACCGAGCACGACGCCGCCGGCAGCCAGCCCGAGACCCTCGCGCAACACCAGCGCGATGATCTCACGCGGAGCACTCCCGACCGCCAAACGAACGCCAATCTCGCGGGAGCGCTGCGTGACCAGATACGCAAGTACACCGTAAAGGCCGATTGCCGACAGGAACACGGCCACCGCGGCAAACAGCGTGGCCAGGTGCATCGTGCTGGTCCGCGAGAGCAGTGTCAGCTCCGAACGCTCCGACATTGTCCGGATATCGAAGAGGGGAAGCTCGCGGTCGATTTGCGCCAGCGCCGATCGGATCTCGCCAATGAGTGCCGTAGGGTCGCCGGCCGTACGGATCACGTAGCCGAAATCGCGTGGCGCGGTAACCGCATATGGCGAGTAGACGGTTCCGTTGGTCCCATAGTCGGTGACAAGCGGACCACGGAGCTGCGCGTCACGTACCACGCCAACGACGGTCAGCCAGGGCGTGTTCGGACCGATGGATTCGAACTCTTTCGCATTCGCCGGCCGAACGACGCGCCGGCCGATGGGATCCTCGTCGCGCCAGAATCGCCGCGCCAGGCTTTCGTCGACAATGACCGACCTCGTGCTCCCGAGCGTGTCGCGATCGTCGAAGTACCGGCCGCGCACGAGGGCCGTCCCTGCCGCTTCGAAGTAGCCAGGCGTGACCGTCGCACGCACGGTGGCCACCGCTGGCTCACCAGGCTTCGGCACGTAGCCCTCGGCGACGATGATCCCGCTTTGGTAGAAGCCTCGGAGCGGCACGACAGTCGTGGCTCCGGCGGCGACGACGCCGGGCAGTCTCCGAATTGAGTCGAGCGAGCGATTGACGAGGGACCGGGCGTCTTCGTCCGCCGCGTAGCGTGGCTGCGGCAGGTTGACGCCGGCAGTGATCACGTTGTCAATCGAGAAGCCGTAATTCACGTTCAAGAGATTCCGGACGCTGACCCAGAGCAGTCCTGCCCCGACGAGGAGCATGAACGAGCAGGCCATCTGGGCAACGACGAGCGTCCGTCGGGTCGCGCGGACGGTGCGACCTCCGGTCCTGCTCCGCGTGCTGTCGTGCAGGATCGAGCTGAGCCTCATCGTGAACAAGGGCGACGCCGATACGAGACCGACGATCACCCCAGCGACGATGCCGACAGCGATCGTGATGCCTACAACCGTGAGATCGATCTGGACTGCCGCATTCGTGACCAATTCACGCCGACGCAACGTCGAGAGGATGCCGACGCCAACGGCGAGCGCAGCAAAGGCGCCGGCACCGCCGATGAGCAGTCCTTCAACGAGTTGGTGACGCATCACATCGAACCGCCCAGCGCCAATGGCCAGCCGCGTCCCGAGCTCGCCGAGTCGGGTGCGTGAACGTGCGAACGCCAGGTTGCCCAGGTTCCCGAGACCGATCACGAGCACGACGATCGACGCGCCCCAGAGCATGGAGAGCGGTCCCTGTACGTCGCGGACGACGATGTTTGCCAGAGGCTCGACTGAAGAATAGAAACCAGTGTTGATGAGGATCGGTTTCAGCTTGGGACTGGTGCGCTCCAGGTTCACGGCATCGAGTGCTTTCAACTGGGCCCGCACCTGATCGATCGTCGCTCCAGGTTTCAAGCGTCCGATGCTGAGCCATCCATTGCTGTGACGAGCCTCGTCCGAGCGCTGCCGCTCGCTTAACGCCAATGGTGTCCAGAAGCGAACGTCAGGGCCGCCAAAGGTGAAGTCGCGAGGTAGCACCCCGACGATGGTGAGCTCGCGCCCTGAAACCCTCAGTGTGCGGCCCACCGCCGTGGGATCGCTGTTGTACAACTCGCGGAATAACCGATCGCTCAGGATGATGCTCTGGTTGTTCCCTGGCGTGGCTTCACGTTCGACGAACAGGCGCCCGTAAGCCGGCCGCGCGCGAAGCAGGTGGAGGAGCGAGGGCGTTCCCTCGATGCCGAGGGCGCGAGTGGGCACTCCACCGATCTCTAGCGTCACCCCGGAATAGTTGTAGAGCGCTTGCTCCTCCATGACCGTGACGTGCCGAAGCCGATCGTCGTAGTCCGGCGTGCCGCTGACGGTGCCCCACCGCTTCTCGACAGCCGGGTACTGGTTGGCCATCAGGAGCACGCGCTCGGCTTCAGGGGTCTGCAGCGGATGGAAGAGCACGCCGTTCACCCCGGCGAGTATCGCCGCGTGGCCACCGAGACAGATCGTGAGGGTGGCGACGGCCGTCACTGTGAAGCCGCGGTCCTTGCGCAGGGTCCGCATCGCCAGCTTCAGATCGCCCAGCCAGCGATCGACGCCGAGCGAGACCGACAGCCGAGACTGCCGCTGTTCCTTCGGCGGTGGCGCGCCGGTCGCCACGGCAAGGTCGTGGGCGAAGGAGGGCCAGGAGGGAATCTGGGCAAGGGCCGTGCTCCAGGCCTCGTCGTCGCTCGAGCCCTGTTCGATGAGCCGTGTATATCTTGACTCCAGTTCGGCGGCCAGCTCTTCGACGATCTCGTCGAAGCGATCTTCCGGCACGTCGCGCCGGGAGAGATGCTGACGGACGTGAGCAACGAAATCACGCATATTCGAGTCCGGCGGCGCGCTGGACGGCGGCCATGAACACGCTCCACGTCTCGCGCTGCTGCGTCAGCTTCTTGCGCCCGGCGGCGGTGAGCTTGTAGAAGCGGCGTCGCCGTTGTCCAGCGCGTTCGACCCACCAGCCCGAGATGCTGCCCTGCGCTTCAAGGCGATAGAGGATCGGATACAACGAGGCGACGTTGAACACCACCGCGCCGTTCGAACGCTGCTCGATGCGTGTGGCAATGTCGTAGCCATGCCGCGGCTCATCCTCGAGCTGGGCGAGGACGAGCAGTTCCGCTGTGCCCTTTTTCAGGGAGTGTTCGTCGGTGGGTGCGGGTGTGCTCATATATCGTAATCATACATATATGAGTTCAACTCAAAATTGTCAAACAGACTATAGGACTTCACGTGCTGATTTCACGCGGAGACACAGAGACACGGAGGAACACGACCGCCGCAGCCATCTGCATGCACGTGAAGTCATTCTCGTTTTGACTCCGCGCCTCCGTGCCTCCGTGTGATCCCGTGGCATGTGAAGTCAGTGAAGTACGCACCCAGAAGATCAATAGTTGATGTCAGTTGTGTCGATGGATGCTTCAACAGAGCAGTTACTCCGTGACCTCGCGCCGCAGGTGCTGGGCGCGACGATGCGCAAGTACGGCGATTTCGCAGCGGCTGAGGACGCAGTGCAGGAGGCGCTGATCGCTGCGGCGACGCAGTGGCCCCGGCAGGGCGTACCCGACAATCCGCGCGGCTGGCTGATCCAGGTGGCGTCACGGCGGATGACCGATCAGATCCGCAGCGAGAGCGCCCGTAGAAGACGCGAGAACGATGTCGCGCAGCAGAGTGATGAGGGAGTGCCGGCTGTTGAGCACGACGCGGACCAGGACGACACGCTCGTCCTGCTGTTCATGTGCTGCCACGAGAGCCTGACCTCCTCGTCAGCGATCGCGCTGACGCTGCGCGCGGTTGGCGGCCTGACCACCGCGGAGATCGCGCGCGCGTATTTCGTGCCTGAAGCGACGATGGCCCAGCGGATCAGCCGGGCGAAGAGCACGGTCAAGGCGTCTGGCATTCCATTCCGTCTGCCGTCGCACGGCGAGCAGAAGGCGCACCTCCGATCGGTGCTGCACGTGCTGTACTTGATCTTCAACGAGGGCTACACCAGCAGCGACGGTGCGCAGTTGCTGCGAAGCGATCTCGCCAGTGAGGCGATCCGGTTGACACGATCGGTGCAACGCAGCCTTCCCGATGACGGCGATGTGAAAGGACTGCTGGCGCTGATGCTGCTGACCGACGCACGCCGTGATGCGCGCACGGGGCCTGACGGCGAGCTCATTGCACTCGACAAGCAGGATCGCACACGCTGGGATCGCGCGCAGATCGATGAGGGCATCGCTCTTGTCAGCGACGCGTTATCGTCGGGCTCTGTCGGGCTCTATCAGCTCCAGGCGGCAATCGCCGCCGTGCACGATGAAGCCGAGCGTGCCGAAGACACCGACTGGCCGCAGATCCTGGCGCTCTACGGCGTGCTGAAGGGGATCTCTGACAATCCGATGATCGCGCTCAATCACGCGATCGCGACGGCGATGGTTGAAGGTCCCGCCGCAGGACTCGCCTTGCTGCGCGACCTCGATGCCGACGGCCGTATGCAGCACCACCATCGTCTGCACGCGGTGCGAGCGCATCTGCTGGAAATGGCCGGCGATCGCGAGAGTGCGATCGCGCACTATCGCTCAGCGGCCGGCAAGACCACCAGCGTTCCTGAACGGAACTATCTGATGGCCCAGGCCGGACGGCTGGCAACCCCCGAGTAACCCTGCAGCGCTTCCCTCGCACCGACATGCGTAAGAGGGCTTGCACCCACACGGCCGGTCCGAAAGGACCGGCCCTACGTTCGCACCGACAAGCGAAAGAGCGTTTGCACCGACATTCGTCAGGTCAATACGACTGCCTCGCACTTTCCTAGAACCCCATTCGAACTCCGAATTGCACTGTCGTCGGGATCGCGCCGGCGCGCAGCGCGGTCAGGTTGAGAAAGTCGGGCAGCCGTCGATCACCGAGCGGGACTTCGAAGTTCGCCCGGTTGGTGATGTTGAACACGTCCATGAACAGATCGAGCGTGCGGTTCTGGCCGGGCCGCAGCTGATAGCCGAAGCGAACGTCTGTCTGAAACAGGCCGGGGCCTCGTGCGCCATTGCGCTCGCCTTCAGCGTCCACGGTCCACGGATTCCGGTTTGGACCAGGCGTGCCGCTGTAGGTACCGGCTGGCAGTGGCTCGGTGAAGAGTCCGTTCAGATCGGGATCGGTGGTCGAGTCGAAGAGGGTAAACGGTGCGCCGCTCAACGCGCGCATGACCCACGCAAACGTGAGACCGTGCGTGCGCGGGACGAGCGCCTGGCCACTGAACGTAAGAACGTGCCGGCGGTCAACGTTGGTTGGTCCCTCGTTCATGTCAAGGTTCAGGTCGTTCAGATACTGGAAGCCGCTCAGCGGGATGCCTGCACCGCTGGTGTTGCCACGCGAATATCCAAGCGTGTACGACACACGGTACGAGTAGTCCGACGCCAGGCGTTTGACCAGGGCCAGCTGCAGCGCGTCGTAATCGATCGCGCCGGCATTCACCGGCTGGCTGACCTGCTGGACATACGCCGGGTTGATGCGCACGACAGGCGCCGTCCGGGCGGTGGATGTCCGAACCCCCGGATTGAGATCCTGAATCATCAGCTGATCACGGCCGCGCGCGTGGACGTAGTCGGCGCTCACCGACATCGTGGTGAACAGTTGTCGCTCGTAGCCAGCGGTGTATTGGTCCGTATAGGGAATCACGCGATCGGGGTTGTCGAGATTGACGACGCCGGTGTTCCTGATGCGGCTGCCGGCCGGATACTGCGCGGCAAGCAGTGCGCGATTGACGGTCGGGCCATTCACGAGCATCGGGTCGGTGGGCAGGTTGCCAGCCGCGGGACCCGGATCGAAGTTGTTTGCCGGGAACAGCACCACGAACGAGTCCGAGAAGGTTCCTGCCGTCAGAATCGCCGAGATCAACTCGAAGTGTGTCTTGTCATAGAACCGTCCGTATCCGCCGCGGACCACGCTCCGGCCGTCTCCGGCGACGTCGTAGGTGATACCGAGCCGCGCCGCGATGTTGTTTTTGTCGACGGGATACGCCGACGGATCCGGGAAGGCCGGATTATCGGCTTCCTGAATGGGCTGCACTTCCAGGTCATAGCGTAGTCCGAGGCTGAACGTCGCCCGGTTCACCCGCCATTTGTCCTGAGCGAAGGCGGCAACGTAGTGCGCCTTCTGATAGCGGTTCAGCCCGCCTGGCACCCGAATCTGCAGCCGGTCTGGGTAGGTCCTCGGATCGGACGGGTTGAAGTCCTGGTCGCTCCGGGAGAAGAAGGTGCCGTTCAAGTTGTCCTGCGCCGTTGATGACGCGCCGACATACTCGTACTGCGCACCGAACTTCACGTCGTGGCTGCCGTGTTTACTGATGAACCACGACATCGTGTCGTCGATCTGGTAGGCATCGTTGACGCGCGCCTGCGCGACGTTGCTTTGTTGACCGACGAAGCTGGTGAACACGAGCGTCGGCAGCAGGGCGGCCTGATCCTGGCTATTGCCGTTGAAATTCGGATTGGCGAACGACACGTCCTCCTGGGTGAAGTTGACGCGGAACGTATTGAAACGATGGTTCCCGAGCACCGAATTCAGCGTGACGACGATGGTCTGGTCGACGTCGTTCTCCTCGCGTGACGCGTCCTCCGTTACCGGGAACGTGCCAGTGACCGGATTGTTGTTGTACACCACCGGAATAATCTGATTGAGTTGCGGAGACGACTCGCGCAGCCAGCGCACCGCCCACGTGTTGTTGGCGTTCAGCTGGTGATCGAAGCGTACTAGCGTGTTCCACACGCGATCCTGCGTCACCGGCGAGGCGTTGAATTCCGGACGGGCGGGGATCGTGATACTGGTCGCACGATCGACCATCACCCGCTCGACGTTGAAGAAGAAGTGGGCCTTGTCGCGGACGATCGGTCCGCCGAGATTGGCACGATACGTCTGGAGCTGCGTGTCGGGCTTGGTCAGCCCGTTCTGCTTCACGAAATAGTCCTTCTTCGTCAGGCCGGCGTCCTGCCAGAGGCCCGCGGCCACACCATGGAAGGCGTTCGTTCCGCTCTTACTGACCGCGTTGACGATCGCGCCGGTGGTGCGGCCGAACTCGGCATCGGGCTGATTCGTGATGACCTGGACCTCGGCGACGGCCTCGACCGGCATCCGCGCCTGCGACCCGGCCCGCTGCCCGATCACGTCGTCATTGTTGTTGGCGCCGTCGAGCATGAAGTTGTTGTTGCGCGAATCCAGTCCGTTGGTACTGATCGCATCCGAGCCAAACGATTCGGTGCTGATGTTGGAGATGACGCCCGGCAGCAGCGCGACCGCGCCGATGAAGTTGCCATTCACCGACGGGAGCATCGTCATCTCGCGGTTGGTGACGTTGCCGCCGATCTCCTTCGAGGTCAGATCGACGAGCGGCGTTTCGGCGGTGACGGTGATGGTCTCGGTGACTGCGCCGGGGGCGAGCTGAATCTCCAGCGTCGCCGTCCGGCCGAGATCGAGCCGCACGCCTTTGCGGCTGTACTTCTGAAAGCCAGAGAGTTGCGCTTCCAGTGTGTACATGCCAGGCGGAATGGCGGTGACGAAGTAGGAGCCGTCAGCGTTGCTGACGCTTTGGCGAAACACGCCAGTCGCCTCATTGGTGATCAGGATGGTGACGCCGGGAATGCCGGCATCCTGGCTGTCTACGACGCGTCCGCGAAGTTCGGCGGTGTTTTCCTGCGCGACGGTCCGGGTCGTCAGGCAAACACAGCAGGTGAGGACGAGTAGACCGATGAACCGTGATCGCATCGATGCCTCCCTCGACGCGAGTGGGATCTCGCGTCAGCATCCCCGCGGTGAGGCCGTGTAGTGTACGGCATCTCTGACGCACGGAGAGGTCGAGCAGTATCCTATATACTGGAAGTAATATCTACTATCATGGAAACCACAAGCGGGGCCCCGTCCGCCCTGCACGAACGCATTGCCGCGCGTGTCCGTGAGCTGCGCGCGGCGCGCGGGTACTCGCTCGATGAGCTCGCCACGAGAAGCGGCGTCAGCCGCTCGAT
>JBKPRH010000098.1:0-8106 GCA_046765795.1 Acidobacteriota bacterium
CGCGTACCTCACGGACCTTGGCGACGTAGGTCGCCGTGCGATGGTTCAAGAAGATCGCGCGAATCGTCTCGACGATCTCCTGCCGGCCGTTCATCGTTGATCCGTCAAAACCAACGGAGCTGCCATCGTCGGCGAACACCGTGCCAAAGGCGTCCGCGTCCTGAACGTTCCACGCGCGAAGCAGCTGCTCGTACAACCTCAGTGACTGGTTGAGTGTGTCCCGATCCATCGTGGATAGGCTAACTCGTTCTGGCTACGAGTCGACGTCCGTAAGCCAGCGCGATTGAGAAGACGGTAGTGCATGACATGCCGGAGGCGACGAAGCACAGGGCCCACTCCCACGCATCATCAACGCCGCCCCAAAAGCCCACCAAGGCCCCGGTGAAGGTTGCTGTCGGCACGTAATATCGCCACCCCCGCCAACCGGCTTTCTCGAAGATCCACCAGACAAGAAGCAAAGGTAAGCCAATCACGTACGCCACGGTCACAGCAAACGTCATGAACGCGGTTCCATGAACCAGATCGTCTTCCGCTATCGCGTAATACACAGAAAGAGCGCCCGAGGTCGGAACAGCTCCCAGCGGCGCAATCGCATAGGCCAGCACTATCGGGGGAACATTGATCAACCGCCGGCCCCGATCAATCGCAGCTCCGATACACCACCATTGCACAGAGGCCAGAACGATAAACAACGCTGCGAGCAGCCAGGACCACCGACACGCAGATGTGAGGCGCGCCAGTCCAGACACCTCGCCGAAGCCTCCGGCGATCGCTGTCACCACCAGGCTCGGAAGATTGGCTACTTCGAGCGCGGCAACGCCAATCTCTTCGCCGCCGCGGAACGTGCTCCAGCCGTAGAGCGGCCGGCACGCCAACGTCCCCAGACCGCATCGTCGATGACTACGCCGCCGCGCTGGCGTTCTCGGTCGATCTCCTCGAGACATGAGGTCGACGCGGGCTCACGCAGCCACACGAACAACAGGCATGCGATTAGATTGGCGAGTGGGAGCGTTCTTCGGAACAACCCAGTGTCCCCTGGTGATAGGACACCGGCGCGCGCATTTCAGGTGGAAGGCGTCAGGACGTAGACCGCATCCTCGAAGTCGGTCAGCTGCATGATGAAGTTGAATCGGACGATGAGCGACGTGCGCTCCAGCGTTGCACTCGCCCCCCAGGACCCGGCGGCGCTCCAGCCTTCCCAGTCGAGCGTGATGACGCCATTCGACTCTGTGAACCCTCCACGATAGTCTCCGATGCCTTCGTAACGAAGAACGAACGCACCGTTGTCATAGAGGATGAAGCGCGAACGCTTCGTGTAGTCGCGGACGGGGTCAGTCAGTTCATGGTCGAACACGAACGTACGCGATGGACCGGAGAGCGGCGGGAAGGCTCTCGGCGGCGAAGGGGTGGGAGCGGGTACTGGTTGCGGTTGCGGGATGACCGTTGGCGACGTTGGCGCGGAGCTCCCGCACGCCGAGCACAGCACGACGAGAAACACTGCAGCACCACGACGAACAGTGCTGTTCATAACCCTGACGCGCAGAATCCTAGCACACCTCTATTTCGCGCTTTTTCGAGGAATCGTCCCCTCGTGCATAGCGGCTTGCCAGGCGAACGTGGCCATGACGATGGCCGATTGCTTCAGCGCGTCCTCGGTCATGCGCTCGGGAAAATCGGCGTTCGTGTGACGCGTGCGTTCGTCGTAGGCGGTGAAGTCCTTGATCACATTGAAGCCCGGGAGTCCGGCTTCATTGAACGGCACGTGATCGGTCGAGCCGATGCCTTCGATGATGTTGCGCGTCGTACCGAGATCCTGCAGCGGTGCGAGCCAGCGATCGAAGATCGCCTTGGCTTGCGCATTCCCTTCCATGTAGAAGCCCAGCGTCCGGCCACTGCCCGGATCGTCATTCAGATACACGGCCAGGTGATCTCGAGCGGCCGGTGTCGCGTAGTGTTGCGCAACGTGAGCACGAGCGCCGAGTAGGCCCTGCTCTTCACCGCTCCATAACGCCACGCGTATAGTCCGCCTCGGTTCGCCGCCGATCGCGCGCAGGATGCGCATCGCCTCCATCACCGCCACAGCGCCATCGGCGTTGTCAGTGGCGCCACTCGCGGTATGCCACGAATCGAGGTGTCCGCCGATCAGCACAACCTGCTCGCGCAGCGCCGGATCGCGACCCGGGATCTCGGCGATGACGTTGTAGCTGTTGCGGTCCTCCTCAAAGTAGCGCGTCCGCAGTTCGACGCGCAGCGACACCGGACGTCCTTCCGCGGCCAATCGCGCGATCACGTTGTATTGCTCACCAGCCACGACGATCGTGGGGACCGCGTCGGTGGGCGTGGTGCGAGTGCCGGTGACGCCGACGGTGCCGTCGCGGTACGCGCTCGGCCGCAGTGCGACGGCGACTCCCATTTTCTTGAGCAGCTCTGTCAGGTCGTTGACCGATGGTGATCGGCGGGGCCCGGGGAGTGTCGGGTTGCCTGTGGCAACCGAACGGTCGTCGAGGCCGGGCTGGGGCCGATCGCGAACGACGAACTCCGCCTGCGGAAGATGCGTGAGGACGATGGCACCGCGAAGCTGACCGCCCATCGCCTCGATCTGCGTAGCTGACTTGTCGCCGATATAGACCACGCGTCCGCTGATCGCGCCGTTGGTTGATGGAGACCACGCGTCGGCATAGGCGATGAGCGGCATGTACCGTGGTTCGGTCATCGCCACTGACACGTGTTCGAGCTGCCACCCGCGGCCGAACTCGTATGGCTCGAGGTGCGGATTGGTGAGGCCCCATTCCCCGAAGCGGTCGCGTGCCCAGCGTGCGGCCTGCATGTGGGCCGGCGATCCTGTCAGTCGTGCGCCGATCTCGTCGGTGAGCGTTCGATACAAGGCGAGCGCGCGCGAACGCTGCAGTCCTTCCGCGCGTATGCGCGCCACCATGTCGCCGGCCTCGCGTTGCTGCCCGGCGACAAACGTAACTCCGATCAGCGGCATCGAGACGAGAAGCAGAACCAGGCGACGATGCATCATCAATCCCTTCTATCGAAAGTCCGCTCGAGGTCGATCTCGTCCTCTCGGCGCGCGGTCACCACAAAGCCATGGCGCTCGTAAAACCGCAGCGCACGATTGAGCCGAAACGTGTGCAGCCGGATTGGTAAGCCGACGATCCGGGCGCGTTCGATCTCGTTCAGAAGCAGGAACGATCCGAGACCACGGTTCTGAAACCGCGGCAGAACCACGAGCTCATTCACCCGGACGTGGTCACGGCAAATAGACGAGGAGACGGTCGCCACCGGTTCACCGTGCAGTTCGACGATCCGAAACGGAAGGCTCGCGACCTTCTCAGCGAAGCGGACACCGTGGATGGAGTCATCCCACCCACCAAACTGCAGCGCCAAGATTTCTCGGTACGCGTCGCGGGCGAGCGACATCAGGAATGGCGCGTCAGCGGCCGTCGCCTCTCGCACGATCACGTCCTCCATCACGATGTTCCTTCAGAACAATGCTAGTAGAACTGCGAACACGCGGCGATCGATCCATCGGGGCGCACGAATATATACAGAGAGCCCATGTCCCCGATCATCAGGTCGTTCTCATGTGACCAGCCACGCGGCTCTGCGACATTGACAAACGGATGACGCTGGTCATATGGAACAGAAATGGAGCCAAGTGCGCCGATGAATGTGCCGTCGATATCGGGAACATCCTGAATGAACTTCGGCAGGCCGCCAATCTTGGTGCCTTCAAACACCGCATCGTCCCAGTCGTCAGTACGATGCAGATGCGCGTGATACGGAGCGAGCGGTTCTTCGACGGCCGACACCTGGGCCACAAGCGGCGCACTGGTCAGCGACCACCACTCGAAGACAAGACGCTCAGGCTCCTCGACCAGCGCGTCTTCATCACCAAAGACGAGAAGCACGTCGCCCGGCAACTCGGGCAGGATGTCTCGTGAATCGGCGAAACAGAGTTGTCCAATAAAGCGCAGTGGCTCGCCGTCCTTGTCGTGTGGCCAGGCGACAGCGGACGGGCGGTACGGGAGCCCACCGATCTTTGTGACAGCGCGATTGGTGGGCTCACCCATCGCCCACACCATCACATCAGTCGGAACGCGGCGAACGGGACGTTCTCCGGCCGCGATCGCTTCTGCCCTCAGCTGTTCATTGACAGCGACCGGACCAGGACCGACGACGATGTCCCACTTGGGATTCATCAGATGGATATGGGCCTCGACGGCGTGATCGTCGGCGTACGCCTGCGGCAACTCCTGCCGTCGTTTGAGGACGTAGTCACGCGCATCAGCACGCAGGCGCGACAGCGGAAACTGCGCGACCCAATGTGCGAGGTCCAGCCGTTCGTGAACGCCCATGACTCTCCTAAACGCGTGCGGAGAGTCTATCCAGATTGCGTGGCGTGCGTACGCCCGCTCTTGAGCAACCACGCCAAGTATGCGGCTGCGGTCACATCGTAGGCGCCGCAGAACTCGGGCCACCACTGTGGCACGCCGGGATTCGAGATGAGGCCAGCATGGATGAAGTCGAAAATGCCATGGCCCGCGAGGGCAACGACCACAACCCAGAGTGACCACCTGAATCCGATGACCGCGAGTCCGACGAACACCGCGCCAGCGATCAACTCACGAACCAGCGCATCTGTGGACTCGCCCATGACCGCGAAGAGCGCGTAGAGGAAGGCGATGACGATCGTCACCACTGGATAGAAGGCGCGGTCGCGATCGAGACCGACGCCAGTGGCGAAGACGCCCACTGCCGACGCGAGTAACACTCCGATAAGCAGTGCCGTCATCGGACGATTCAGGTTGCCGAGTGCATGACCATGCTGCCGAACGAAGCCACTCTCTCGACGTTTGAGAATCCGGCGGCCAGGAGCGCAGCCCGTTGTTCGGCCATCGTCATGTAGAGGTGCTCATTCTGGAGACCACCATTACCGAAGTAGTGGTCGCTCACCAAGTAGGAGCCGCCAGGCCTGAGGACCTTGCGAACCGCGGCGTGCAGCGCGGGAGCGTGTCGCTTGTGACGCAGCTCGTGAACGGCCTGATTCGTCACCACCACATCGAATAGCCCCAGTCCCACCGGCCACTCGTCGTCTCTGAAGTTGCGATGCATAAAGCGCACATGCTCGGCACGGGAACCGAGCCGCTGCCGCGCCAAGTCGTGCATCGCCGCCGAGAAATCCAGCAGCGTCAGCTGAAGGTCCGGCATGACATCGAGAAGGTGCGCGGCCAGGAAGCCCGGACCAGAGCCCAGGTCCAGGACGACGAGATTGCCGTTGCCCAGACGCTGTAGCTCACGACTGAAGGTCTCGAAGATCTCAGCACGACCGGGACGGGCCTGCGCGGTCCGCTCCCACTCTCCTGCGTGCTGAGCATCACGAAAATCAATCGGGGTGGGAACGTCCGCGTCAATCATTGGTCGCCGGCCGGTGTTCGACCCGTCCTCTCCGCGGCCTCCATCGAGGCGGCGAGTTTTTCCATTCCGGCATCGAGGTTCGCACCGAAACCCGTCTGAATTTGCTCTCTATACTGATCTGCGGCGCTGCCTGAGAGGAAGATACGCTGCGTGAGCTTCACCCGTCGCTCGGATACGGCGCTGAAATGCCATTCGAAGCGGAGAGTTGCTCGATCCAACGGCATGTCGATGGTGAATGAGCGGCCACTCTGCACGTCACGGATCCACCACACGATCGGCTCCTGCCCGGGCATCAACGTCTTTCCTGGAGTGCCATCCACAAATGGACCGTCGAGCACGAACCTGGCCGGAGGATCGTTCCACGTGGCGATGTCAGTCCGAAACCTCCACGCGAATGCCAGTGGCACATCCGCCTCGATCGACTGTTCAAGAACGACGTCCTGGTCAGCCATTGTCTGGTGATTCCGCTTCACACAATCGCCGCGGCGGTTCGCGTCGCACCTGCGTTTCGGAGAGATACTCCGCGCCTCCCTTTGCTACTTGGCTCGAAAGCCGGATGTCTGAAAGCGTTTGCGCCTCACTCAAAAAATCCATCCGGGCTCGTAGTGATCGCGCCATTGCCTGCTGCGACTGTCCCACACATAGCTCTGTCCAGCAATGCCTGGATCGCAGATGACAAACCCGAATGAGCCATCGTCGTCGCGAAAGTAGACGGACCAGGCCGATCCAAACGTTGGAGCCTCCAACGATGCCTCAGCAAGCTCGTTGGGATACGTCCCGTGCTTTCGTCGATACTCCTCGATGCGTGGAACGAGTTGCTCGCTCGATCGCTGCACGACCATGCGATTCACGCGGAAGACGAATCGCCCTGACGCCCCAAGACCAATAACAAAACAAATCGAGAAAGCGGCGATCAGCGCGCACGACCGCAGCATGCGCCAATCGCGCAGAGCGACAGCAAACAATCCGACTATCAGGACAGCGACGAATCCGAATGCCGGAATGATCCCCCACGCGTATTGCGTAAACCACTCGCCTTGCGCGTGAAGCGACGCGAGGCCGGACAGCAGCAACGGAGCTGCAACGACGCGAGAGAGAACGCTTCGCCAGCGCATACGTGCGTGTCTTGAGGAATAGACACCGCTCGTATCGATTTCGCCGACGCATTACCTATGGCTGAATGTGAACGCAGGACTTGAAGTGGCGGTCGGCAAGGGCGTCGCGTGAAGCCCCTGTTAGGCATCGTGTCCCTTTTTCCAGATGAGAAAAGTGTTGTTGCTGGTGGACCCCATGGCCTTGATCACCATGCTGTCGTCGAGGCCGGGGAAGCGAGCTTGCAACTCCTCTAACAGCTTCGTTCTCACTGCCGCTTCATGCGGTACCAAACATCCCTTTCCGTCGGGGCCGCCGAGAGCGAAAAAGACGTCTTCATGGTACGGGCCCTGATCGGTCGTGATTATCAACATCTCCTCTACCGCGCTCCAGTCGATCCGTTCTTCGATCTCACCATCCACACGATGAACTCCAGCGTCATCAACTTGCACTGTCTTGCACTCGGGTTTGCTGAGCCGTGGCATCAACGCGATCACGCATGCAATCGCGCCGAGCACTGCCGCCGACGTCCAGTGCAAATTCCAGGCGAGGTATGCGGCGGGAAGTCCCGCGACAACGACCCACAACCAAGGCGGTGATCGCCGTGGAAGCGGAGTGCCCAGCTTTGTTCCATGCTGCCTCCACACCGTGCAGATGTTGGAATGATTCAGACCGGTCGTGTCATGCGAGGCAAGAGCATTGGCGTTCGGGCCTGATAGCCGGCATAGGCTCCGGCTCCGAGCTCTTCGGACAGAAAGCGCTCCTCGAGCCGTGCCTTCATCCAGAGGCCGAGGGTCATCGCA
Source organism: Acidobacteriota bacterium (assembly GCA_046765795.1). Taxonomy (GTDB): domain Bacteria; phylum Acidobacteriota; class Vicinamibacteria; order Vicinamibacterales; family UBA2999; genus Gp6-AA40. Next base: position 7,320 of record JBKPRH010000098.1, read on the forward strand.
ACGACGCCGACGAGTGCCAGCGCTGACCCGCAGAGAATCGCCAGCCCCACATACATCACGATGAATCCGGTGTACATCGGATGCCGCACCAGCCGATAGGGACCGGTGTCCACAACACGATGGCCTTCCAGGCGCTTTACACTGGCCGACCACAGTCGCCCGAGATGAATTCTCGCCCAGCAGCACAGCGCGATTCCGCTAGCGACGACGAGCACCATCGTCCAGGCAACCAGCGGTGGATTCGTCCAGAGCAGAAAGCCTCCCTTCGCGAGCAAGAAGGGTGCGGTGACGATCATGGCCAATCCAAGCGAAATGACTAAGGTGTACGGCCGCTCCCGCTGCGGTCCCGCGGTGGCTGCGGTGGGCGTTCGTCTGTCGGTGACGTTCCACCCGATGACGAAGACGAACCAAAGCAGATAGCCGACCATGATTGGCAAGGGTTCCGGCATCGCAGGCGCCGAATCCTAGCACGCGGGCGGCGTACGAAATAAAGTGTTAGGGCACAACCTTGAAAATGTCGCTCTGGTGATCGGCAAAGCCGTCTAACCAAGGACATGAGGCGACATCGTACTGCCTCTTCTCAAATTCGATTCGGCACTCTCCCTCCGAATATACCTTGATCATCAAGAATCGCTGTCCCTTCTTGATCGTGAATGGCTTTGGCGTGGAGGCATAGAGAACGCCTCGCTGTTGAGAGGGCTGATCATCTTTGTGAGCTGGCACGTCCCGTAACACTTCAATGGTGATAGGGGGTTGCAACCTGTTCTGCGTATGAACAGGCAACGCC
>JBKPRH010000099.1:0-3951 GCA_046765795.1 Acidobacteriota bacterium
GGATCCAATCGGCCGACGAGATGCCGGTAGTTGAACTCCGATCGCTCCTGCACCTTGCCCGCTTTCGGCATGCGCTTCATCGCGTTGGTGTAGTCGCTCTCGAGCACTGGCACTTCGGTGAGCCGATATCGTTCAGCGAGCGCGTCACTGACCCTGATCAACTCGGTGTTGTAGGCCGATCGCTCGCGATTGAAGCTGTAGACGAACGGGCATCCGGCCGACGCGGCAATGTCGGCGTAGCGGCGAACCTGGGTGTCGGTCATCTCCTGGAACGACACCATGTTCACGACGAGATCGAGCTGGCCGATCGTGTCGCGGCCAGCAAGTACCTGTGGCACGAACACGAAATCGGCGTCGCGCACAGCGGCCGCTTGCTCACCAGCCCCGACAAATGCCAGCCGCGCCTCTGGAAAAACCGTCCCGAGATACGTCGCCGAGTACAAAAACAACTCGGGGAAGTCGACGATGACGTACGTCGAATTCGGGAAGAGCGTTTTGAACTGATAGGCGAAGCCGCCCCACCCCGCGCCGATTTCGCAGACGACCGGACGCTCGCACTGACGGAGTGCCGGCAACACGCCGCCGCGCTCCATGCCGATCAACACCTCGTAGAACTTCAGCGTGTCGACGTTGAACAGTCGCCCACCGATGTCGAATCCGAATCCACCGAGGGACGGCGACTCGGGCACGAGAAGGGTGTCGCCGCCGAGCGCGCGCAGCGCCTGCAGCCGCGCCTCGAAGTATTCGCGACGGTTGTCGCCCTTGGATCGATAGTCGTAGGGACGAATGCCGGTGATGTGAAACGCGTGGTGGCGAAGCTTGCGAAGAATGAGCGGAGACGCCTCGATCATGTAATCGATCGTCTCGAGCTCCTCGCGCCAGTACGCACTCGGCGCAGTCGCTCCGCCCGCCGCGCCGCCGATCATCTTCAGTACCGCGTCGCGAGCGCGCTCGTACGCCGCCTTCGCGCGCAGCGCGTCCGCGTCCGCTGACGCGTCGGCGAGACTCATGTCCGGCGCTGCTCCTTGGCGGCAGCCTTCATCGCTTTCACAACCAGTTCGCGTTCTTTCCTCGCACGCTCACGAGCCGCCAGCTTCTGCTCCTTGATCGCTCGATCGCGGTCCCGCTTTGCACGCTCACGCGCCGCCTTGATTTCGTGGAGGTTCCGCATGCGAGCCATCTTGTTGAGCTCGCGCTCGGAGTAGAGCAGATGCTCACGGTCACGGTCCTGGCGCCATGAGAGAACCTTGTTCAGGATCCAGAACGCGAGCCCGCGCAGTCGGGGCTCGGTGAGCGGCGCCACCGTGATTCCCTTCATGGCCTCGACGTGCTCGACAAACACGGGCGTGGCCGCGACATCGAGGCCGCGCGGCCGCACGAACTCGCGAACGAAGGGCTTGATCTCCGTGGAGGGCTGCGCGAGCGCCTGGTCCAGCTGCGCCAGGTGTTCGTCGTAGCTCGTCGCGCTCGTCAGCAGTCCGCCGCCCGCTTCGAACAGATAGCGGAAGTGCACCGTGCCCATCTGGCTCTCGTACCACTCCGGAAGCAGGATGGTGTGCACCGGGCGTCCGAGGATTCCAGCTTCGATGAACGCGCTCGTGTTCAGCCCCGCCACGGCCGCACTGTGATACAGCGAGTCGAAATAGTCGGCGCGGGCGGCCGCATCGAGCGGGTCACTGCCCCACAGCACGACGTCGGGGAATGGCGTCAGATCAATGCCCTCCCACTCGGGACGACGAGATGGATGAGGCCGGACGAGGATTGGGGTGTTTCGCAGTCGCGGCGAGTTGCTCGTGCGGATGCGCCGGATCCAGTCCACGATGAACGGCGCCTCTGGCGGGCTGCCACTGAACGGCGCCGAGCAGACATACAACAGGATCGGTCGATCCGCGGGCAGGCCAATCTGGCGGCAGAACGTTTCGCGATCGCGGGCTGGCGCGCGATCGAACCACTTGTCGAAGCATTGCGCGCCGGTCACGACGATCTGGCTCGCCGGGATGCGGTGAAGCGTCTGCGCCTCCCGCTTCTGCGTGTCGTTCCAGACGAACACGCGATCGGGCAGCTCCCGGATGAGCGCCTTGCTGGAGAGATGGTCCCAACTCCAGACACAGAGGGCAGTGGGAATGCCCTGCGAACGCGCGAGCCGCACATAGTCGATCTGCGACGACCCCAGCGCGATGAGCGGCGTCACGAGCACGAGATCGGGACGCTGCTCGTCGATGTACGCGCGGATAGCCGGGTCGTCTGGAATCGCGCGCTCGAGCCAGCGCAGAAACGCTTCGATGGGACGTCGTGTCCATCGCGCGTGTCGTCGGACCTGCTCGCCCAGCGAGACAAAGAAGCCAGGCGTCCGCTCGCGCGAACGCTCGCGCAGCATCGGCGTGTCATCGAACAGCTTGTGCTGGTAGCGAAGGTATTCGAGACCGGGGCGAAGACGACTGACCACCCACGACCAGTCGTCATCGGTGCGGCCTGGAGCAAGGCCGACGCTGATGTTGTTCGGATACTCGGCGATCAGTCCCTCGACGAGCGGCCGGCCCTCCTCCGTCTCTCGTTCGACAGCGAGATGAATCACATGGCCGCGCGAGGCGAGCTCGCGCAGGACGGTGTCGAAGTTGCGGAAGTAGGTGAAGCGCCGCCCGAAGAACAGAATGTTCATTGCGTCGCGTCCGCCGTCTTCGGCGACTTCGCCTTTTTCTCCTTCTTCTCGTGCTTCTCTTTCTTCTCTGTCGTGGCCTTCTTCACTTTGCCTGTCTTTTTCGACTTCTTCGACGACCGCGCGGCCATATGGAGAGCGCCGCCTTCACTGAACCACTGCACGAGCATCGCGGTGGGAAACACGAACGCGCGGAACATCTTCGTGGCCAGCGACTCCCGCTGCGGCGTGGCGGCCGTCTCGCGCCCGGCTCGCTCGATCGCACCGGCGAGCAGCGGGGTGCACGCGACGTCGAGACCGTGGGGCCGCAGGAATGCGCCGACGAATCGCTCGGTCTGCTGCCGCACGAGCGCCGGGTTCCGCAACACTTCGGCGAGCTGCGCCTCGTGCTCGTCGAGCGAATGTGCAACGCGAAGGAATCCGCCGTTCTCGGGCAGCAGGTAGTGAAAGTGCAGCGTGCCCTCCTGCGTGCCCGCGAATTCGGGTGTCAGCAGCGACAGCACCGGCCGGCTCAGAATCGCGCCCTCGATCATGGCGCTCGTGTTGATGCCGACGATCGCCGCACTGTAGAACAGCGAGTCGAAGAACGAGATCCGCGCCGACTCCTCCGCCGGCGTGTAGCGCTGCCGTGGCCAGATCGCCACCGGGCCGAGATCGCTGAAGTCAGCGTTCACCCACGCATCCGCATTGAACGGATGCGGGCGAATGAGAATCGCGGCATCGCGCAGCCCGGCGTCGCTGCTCTTCCGCAGGCCTTCCAGCCAGCGGCGAACGAACGGCACCTCGACCTCGGAACGCGCGATGAACACCGACGATCCGGTGTACAGCACGAACGGCCGCGTGTCGGGTAGCCCGACCATCTCGCAGAACGATTCGCGCGATTGGCTCGGCTCACGCCCGAACCAGCGATCGAAGAGCTGGGCGCCGGTGACGGCGATGCGATCGGCCGGCACGCCGTGGTAGTCGATCGCTTCCCTCTTCTGATGATCGTTCCACACCGTGACCATGTCCGGCACGATCCGCATGTGGCCTTTGTTGGTCAGGTTGTCCCAGCTCGAGATCGCCGCGACCAGTGGAATGCCAGCCGCTTGTGCCGCACGCGCCACGTCCATCTGATCGGAGGCCGCATCGATCAATGGCGAGACAATCACGGCATCAGGACGCCGCGCCTCGAGATACTCGCGAATCACCGGGCTGATCGGAACCGCGCGCTCCCACGCCTGCAGGAATCGAATCAGCCGGGCCAGCGAACGCTCGCTCATCGAGTGAATGCGATCGAGCGGCCGCAGTAAGGG
>JBKPRH010000100.1:0-4257 GCA_046765795.1 Acidobacteriota bacterium
AGCTCACCACGCTCCTCGCCTTCAACTTTGAAGGCGTCTATCGCCTTCCCGTCAACGAGCGCACGGCCCGCTGGAGCATGTACGCGGGCGGCGGGCCGGCACTCAACTTTTCCCACCGCAACTTCGTGGAGGAGACTGACCGCGGCAAGATTGATTTCGGCGATCTCGATCTCGATGTGGGATTCAACTTTCTTCTCGGCATTCAGCAGCGAGAGGGAATGTTTCTCGAGCTGAAGAGCAGCGCGTATTCGCTTCCAACAATCCGGTTCATCGTCGGATACAACTTTTAACGAGTCTTTTACAAACGCAAGGGCTCGGGACCCGATTCTGTGCAGCCCGGCGCGTCTCGATCGGCTAAGCTAATACACCGCGAGACACGTCGGTGCTCGACTCTACTTCTTCCCATCGGCACGTGTTCATTGTGGATGACGATGTCCAGACCCTGCGCGCCTTCGCGCGGATCCTGCACATCGAAGGCTTTGAAGTGGACACGTTTCATTCGGCGTCAGAATTCCTCCAGCACAGGCCGAGCAGCGACGTCCCGTCCTGTCTTGTGCTCGACCTGAAACTTCCCGAGATTGATGGACTGCAGTTGCAGCAGCTGATGCGGAACGCTCGGGTGGACATGCCCATCATCTTCGTCAGCGGCTATGGCGACGTCCCATCCACGGCGTCGGCGATGCGCTTCGGGGCAGTAGATTTTCTCGAGAAACCGGTCGAGGATTCGCGTCTCTTGGATGCTGTGTCCAATGCCGTCGCGCTGGATGCGGAGCGTCGCGGCCGGCGCCGCGACATCGAAGACGCGAGACAACTCCTGGCGCGGTTGACGCCACGCGAGCGGCAAGTCTGCGAACTCGTCGCGCGCGGCCTCCTCAACAAGCAGATCGCCGATGAGATCGGCGCGAGCGAGCGGACGGTCAAAATTCATCGTGCCCGGGCGTTGCAGAAGCTCGGTGTCTCCTCCATTACCGATCTGGTCCGTCTGCTGTCGCGCCTCGGCGAGTAATCGCGCCCACCCATCACTGGACTGCAGCCGCGGGTTCCGCCTCCGTCGCGTATGGCAGCACACAGTTAAACGTGGCGCCTCTCACCGCATTGTTTTCCGCGGTGATCTGTCCCGCGTGCGAGAGCACGATCCATCGACACAACGCGAGCCCCAACCCGAGGCCTTCTCGCTTTGTGGTGAAGAACGGCTCGAAGATCGAACCGAGCTGCTTCGGGTCGAGGCCGCTGCCGACATCTTCGACTCTCAGTTGCACACCGGCTTCGCACACGCACGTCGTCACCGTGACCTGACGATCGCCAGCTACGTTGTCTCCCATCGATTCGCTGGCGTTCAGGATCAAGTTCAAGATCAATTGCTGCAGTTGCCCACGGTCACCGCTCACGCACGGAAGCGGCGCGGTCAGTCGCGGGACCACGGTGACGCCGGCGCGAAGCAGATCGCTGTGCATCAACGTCAGCACTTCCTGCACGACGTCGTTGAGGCTGATGGGTGCACGGGAACTCGACGGGTCAGCGACAAAGACGCGTCGCAACTGACGCAGAATCCCCCCCGCGCGGCGACTCGACGTGATGATGTCGTCGAGGATCTCCTGAAGTTCCGGAACGCTACCGGGAGTCGCCCGCTCGCAGAGTCGGCGTGCCACTTGCCCGTTCGCCAGAATTGCGGACAGCGGCTGGCTCAACTCGTGAGTCAACGAGGCCGACAGCATGCCCATCGTCATCACGCGACCGGCTTGCGCCAATTCCTCACGCAGTTGCTGCGTCACGGCTTCGCTCAGCTTGCGCTCGGTGATGTCGCTATGTGTGATCACTGCACCGTGTTGCGGACCTTTCAACGGCACGACCGAAATTGAGAACCATCGCGGGTCGACACTCTCTTCGCACGCGTACTCCATCTCGAACAGTGGCCGTGCACCTGAGAGCACGGTGTCGAGACCGTTCAGCATGCGTGTGGTGTCAGCACTATCCCCGGCGGCCGACCGGCGATCGCTGAAGTAGTCGGTGTGCACGGGCACGCCGTCGAGTCGCCAGGGCGAGTGCGTCCGCGCTTCGCTCGTCCACGACGGGTTCGCATCGATGACCATGCCTGCATCGTCGGTGATGGCGACGGCGTCGCGCATCGAATCGAGCACGCTGCTGTGAAACGACTGCAAGCGGCGACTCTCGGAGATGACGACGGAGAGCACGAGCGACAACCCGTTCAGCATCACGAGGAGCATCTGAAGCGCGATGACATCGGTCAGCGCAAAGGGCTCCTGATTGAGGCCCGCCCCGAGAATCGCGGCGGTGGACACCAGTTGCAGCAGACTCACGCCGAGCGTGCCGAAGCGGATAGCGGCCCAGAACAGCAGCGGGAGGATCGAGTACGCGAGTCCCAGCGTGCCCTGGAGTGTGTGGCCGTACCAGGCGGCCAGCACATTCACGATGACCAGCGACGCGACGGCGAGGAGAACGCCCTCGAGCGCGCGCGAGCGTCGCACGGCGGGAACGCTCGGGAATGAAGACGTGCTGATCAGGACAATGGCCGGAACCAGCGTCAACGTCGCTAACGAGTTTGACAGGAAACGCTGGCGACTCCCAATCCAGAAGTCCTGACTAAACCCTGTCAGGGTCACGACGGCCGCGTCGACAAACGACATGGCTCCCGTCACCGCGATCACACCGACCGTGACGAAGATGAGCACACCGCCGAACGAGTGAAACAGCTCCCGCGGTGCACGGAGCCGCTGCAGGCACACAGCTGCCAGGAGGGCTTCGCCACTATTGGTGAAGAACCATCCCACGGATGTGGACAGAGGGATGCCATGCGACAACTGCGTCGCAAAGTGCACGGGAAGAATCGCAAGCAGATAGAGGGGCCACCACGATCGCGGTGTGATCAGGAACGCCGCAAGCAGCATCGCATTCGGCGGCCACATGACCGAGAACGCGAGGCCTGTCGGGGTCAGGAGAAGACCGACCTGCGTGCTCAGCCAATAGCCGACAGCGACGGCGAGCGCCGCGAGGTAGGGATTGCCCCGGTGAACGATGGCTCGGTGGAGCTGAGGCATCGGGGTCCCGATGGTAGCTCTGAACTGCTGTCGCTCGTCAAGACGCGCCCGCCTCAACTTTCGAGATGTGGAGAAAGAACCCGCGACTAATCGTGGTCACACCGCGTACGCCCGCGGAAATCATCGATTTCGCGCGAAGCGACGCGGCGCGAGGATTGCTGCTCAGATCGACGATGACTCGATTAGGACGACGGGCGTGGCATGTCTGGTTGATGCTGGGTATGTCGCTGGTTCTCGCGAACAGGGCCAGCGCTCAGCCACCAGCCTCTGAGGAAGGACCAGCGCTCGTCGAAACACTGCCTGCCAGTCAGAGCGTGGTGTTCACCTACATGAACAGGCCGATCACCACGCTGCGTGCGCGTGTACTCACCGACACGCCTGCGGACCGTGCCAGTACCGCGACCGCGATCCTCGATCGCCTGGTGGACGAAGATCGGCTCGGCCCGGTATCAGCGCCCGTTATCAACGGCGTGCTCTTCCTGAGGGTCGGCAACTCCGACGTCCTCCATCTCGCCTCGGCTGACTTGAACAAGCAGGCGGGCGAGACGCTCGAGCAGCGCGGCGCCGATGCCCGCGCGCGGCTTGCGGTCGCGCTCGATGAGGCGCGCGAGCTCCATCGGGGTCGAGGGCTGCTGAGTGGCATCCTTCGGGCGGCGGCAGCCACGCTGCTATTCGTGGGGCTGATTGTCGCCCTGGCTCGTGCCAATCGCCGTGCCGTGAACCGCGTGTATGCCATTGCCGGACGAAATCTGGAGCGCGTCGGAGGCCGATGGCTGACGTCGCGCGACGCCTGGATGACGCGATTCGCCCGCGTCATTGTCACGACCGCGTTCATCGCCCTCGCATTGCTCGTCACGTACTGGTGGCTGTCGTTCGTGCTTCGGCAATTTCCCTATTCGCGACCGTGGGGCGAAACGCTGCGCGAACAACTGCTGACGATGCTGGCCAGCGTCGCGCTCGCCGTGGCTCATGCGCTTCCCAACCTGCTGATCGTCGTGGTCATCATCACCGCGACTCGAGTCGCGATCGCGGTGACGAACGCGTTCTTCGATGCAGTCGAGCGCGGCACGATCGTGACGGCGTGGACCTCCGCCGACACGTCACGGGCGAGCCGACGCCTCACGGCTGCCGCGTTGTGGTTGTTCGCCGCCGTCATCGCGTATCCGTACGTGCCGGGGAGCGGCACCGACGCGTTCAAGGG
>JBKPRH010000101.1:0-21339 GCA_046765795.1 Acidobacteriota bacterium
AGTACACATGGATGGACGTCGGTTCGTCGTTCCTGCCTGGCGAGCTGACTGCGGCATTCTTATGGGCGCAACTCGAAGAGGCGGAGCAGATCACGTCGCGGCGGCTCGAGTTGTGGAATCGGTATGGCGAGGCGTCGGTGTCACTGGAGGCGCTCGGCTTGCGAGGCCCGATTGTGCCGCCGGACTGCGATCACAACGCACACCTGTTTTATTTGCTGGTCCCTCTACCTGCGCACCGCAACGAGATCGTCGCCGACCTCAACGCGCGCGGCGTCAACGCGGTGTTTCACTATGTTCCGCTGCACTCGTCGCCCGGTGGCCTGCGCTATGGGCGCACATCCGGTTCGATGAGCGTCACCGACGATTGCAGCGCGCGGCTGATTCGGTTGCCGTTGTGGGTTGGCATGCCGGAAGACACCCCGCAATTGATCATCGAGCGCGTCGCCGAGGCTGTCACCGCGATTACCGGTAGCCGGTAACGTCTGCGGGCTTTCCCGCGTCCTGCACCTCGACGAGGTAGCGCCACGCATCCGGCTGGCTGCCATCGATATCGGTGAAGCCGTATACCTTGGCGAGCTGACCGCTCGACAACGACATGCCGTTCCAGCGTGAGACGCTCGGATCGCTTCCGAGCGCTGCCACGGCTCGCCCGACATAGGCTGGCGTTTCGGAAATGGCGAAGTGGGGCTGGACCTTCGTCGCGTCCAGCCAGTTTGCCTCGGTCACACCGTACACATCGAGCATGACCTCCGAGCGGAGCCATCCTGGTGTCACTGCGACCGCTGTGCCGCCATGCGGGCGAAGCTCATGGCCAAGCGCAAAGGCCATGCGGTTCACCGCAGTCTTCACGAGATCGTAGAAGAACGACACGCGGTAGTTCGTGGAGTTGTACTCCGTCGTGCCGTCGTTCACTTCGACGACCAGCGCGCCTGGCTGCTTAATCATCAGCGGCAGCGCGAAGTGGCTGGTGATCGCGTGCGTGTCGATGCCAAGACGCAGCAGGTGGAGTCCGTAGTTCAGATCGGACTCCCACACCGTCTTGCTCCACTCCATCTTGGTCAGGCCGAAGATGTCGTTGACGAGGATGTGCAGCGCGCTCTGCTCGCGATCGATGCGCGCGATCAGCGCGCTGACCTGGTCGGCGACGAGATGATCGACTTGAACAGCGATGCCACGCCCTCCGGCCGAATCGACGAGAGCGGCGGTCTCCTCGATCGTTTCCGGGCGATTCATCTCGGACGATGAAGAGCGGGTCGTGCGGCCGGTGACATACACCGTCGCGCCGGCTGCGCCCAGTTGAACCGCGATGCCTCGTCCCGCGCCGCGCGTCGCCCCCGCGACGAGGGCGACCTTGCCGATGAGTGATTTGTCCAAAGGAAATGCCTCTAAAACCTCCGCGTCTCAGCGTCTCCGCGATTCGTGGACGAGCGTACGATGTCTGACGGGTGTCACGCCTCGAGCACCGCGAGACCGACTCCACTCCGTCCGTACTCGTTGCCGTTGTAGAGCATGTAGCGGCGGCCGTTCCAGTCGAAGACGCACGGATACTCGACCATCTCCGATTCCCACGCGTCGCCGCCCGGCGTGAGTCCGAGGCTGTCGGCCCGCGACCACGTCACGCCATCGTCAGACTCGGCCATCTCGATGCGATACCGTTCGCCGCGGACCGCGAACCACATGCGATACCGGTCCTCGTCATGGACGACCCACGGTCGCGCGAAGGCGTGCTCGTCTTCGGTAGCGTAGTCCAAGGCGACATGGCCGTCGCGATGCCACGCGAGACCGTCGGGGGATTCAGCGTATTTGATGTGGTAGTAGTGCCTGGGGCCGGCGCTCGTGTTCCGCCATTCCGTCGCCGAGACGTACCACATGCGCCAGCGTCCATGACCGATCTGGACAAACGGTGACGCCGTGAGGAATGGATCGATGGCGTTGCGTTCGAGGAGCGGTGCCGGCGACAAGCGCGCGAACGGTCCGCCATTCTCGCTGATCGCGACACCTGCGGCGAGATAGAACGGCACCGTCACACCGCGGCTCCAGCCGGTGTAGTAGAGGAACCGATCGTGACCTACGGTGACGAGGCACGACGTTGTGACGCCGCTGTCATCAAATGCGCCGAGCGAACCGAGGTCCAGGACAGGATCGGCCTGGAGCGGCTCCAGTGTCGGCGCATCTGACATCGCCAGGACGCAGCGGCCGATCCGTGCGCGGCTGTCGCTATCGCGAAGACTCAGATAGACGGCGAAGCGCGTCGCATCGAGCGGCTCGACAATCGGCAGCGCGGCATGCGTCGAGGCCCATGTCGCGTGCGACGTGTCGAGCGGAAGCAGGCCGACGCGTCGCCATTGACCCTGTTCTGCGCGAGTCGAATGGGTCACAGGTCGATCTCGTCGCTCGACTTCGGGAACAGCTTGGCGCGCTCAGGCATGTAGACCTGCTTCGGCTTGGTGTTCTTCATGATGATGGCGCCCGCGCCGATGAGCGTCTCCGCGGCAATGGTGATCGAATTTCGCAGCGTGGCGTTCACGCCGATGAACGACCGCGTCCCGATGCGCACCCACCCCGAGACCACCACGTGCGAGGTGATGAAACAGTGGTCCTCGATGGTGACGTCATGACCGATGTGATTGCCGCTCCACAGCGTGACGTTGTTGCCGATGGTGACGAACGGCTGGACGGTGTTGTCCTCGAGGATGAAGCAGTTGTCGCCGGGCGGTGTCTGGGAGAGATAACTGCAGCGCGAGCTCACGTAGCTGACCAGCCGGTATCCCGCCGCCTTCATGGTCGCGTATTTCTCGGCCCGCACCGCGTTCATCTTTGCGTAGCTCATGGCCACGAACATGTCGTAGTCGTTGGGCGGAAATCGATCGGTCACGTCCTCGGCGTCGATCAACGGTAGGCCCTGGAATGCGTCGCCTTGACGGAACGCGCGGTCCACTACGAACGCTGCGACCTCGTGCGGGCTGTCGTGCGTGAAGTAGTGGTGCGCGAGTCGGGCGATGTCGCCAGCGCCGAAGATCACAAGCTTCGCCATGCTCTTACCGTCGCACGATGATGGTGAACTCGTAGAGCGGATAGTCGTGCAGGAGCGTCACGAATCGCGAATACGCGCGCTTGCAGCGATCGAAGGCCTCGAGCGGATCGGCGTAATAGAGGTCCGGGCGCCGCTTGTCGACGTCAGAATACGACGTCAGCGCGTTGAACGCGAAGCCGCGCGTGCCGAGGTCGGCGAGGTCGGCGACGGTTTCCCAGATATAGGCGCGCCAAGTGTCCTCGTCGGCATCCTGTTTCACATTGAAGACGCCACTCGCCACGGCGAAGTCGGCGGGTTGGAGTTCTTCTCGTCTCGCCGTGACCCGGCACGCCCGCAACGACGCCATGCGCGCGTGCGCCGCCGTGGCCATCGCTTCGCTGACGTCATAGCCGGTGTAGGCGCCACGATGCCCGCGGGCGCGCAGATAGTCGGCGAGCGCGCCGTATCCGCAGCCGTAATCGAGGATGCTGGCGTCGGCCTCGTCACGCCAGAGATTGGCGAGCAGCGCGAAGCGCAGCTCCTGCGACTCCACGGAGTTCCAATCAACGCCGGCCGGTGTCGCGCCGTGCGCACGGAGCTTCCCCTCGTAGTAATCGCGCGCTTGCCCGCGCAGCCGGTCGGAACTCATTGGTGTAAGGCCGATTCGTCCGGATCCGACCCGTATTCCGCGCGGATGATCGTATAGGGGCGCTGCTTGATCTCCATGAAGATCTTCGCCAGATACATCCCGATCACGCCGACACAGAAGATGATCAACCCGCCGAGAAACCAGATCGACACCATGATCGACGCCCACCCGGGCACGCCGATCAGGCCGTTGAGACTCCTGTAGAGGAGCACGACGGCGGCGACGACCGACAGCGCCATAACCGACATGCCGATTTGGAAGATGTAGATCAGCGGCCGGTTGCTGAACGACGTGATCGCGTTGGCAAACACCGACAGCCGCTTGCGTGTCGTGTAGGACGAGGTCGGCCGGCTGCCCTTCTGGACCGCAATTGGCCGTTGGGCGAATCCGGTGATCACCCACAGGCCGGCGAGGCAGAGCTCACGTTCCTGGTGACTGACCAGCGCCTTCACATACCTCGACGACATCAGCCGCGCCGTGACCACATTGACGGGAATCGGATTCGTGAGCATGCGGTTGAAGACGCCGAAGAACAGACGCCCCGCCGAACGCTCGATCCAGTCGCCTTTCCGCTCTGTTTGCACGCCATAGACGACATCCACGTTGTCGGCGCGCATGGCGTCGTGAAAGGTCAGCAACCAGGCTGGATCCTCTTCAAGGTCGCAGTCGATCAAAAACACCAGCTCACCTCGCGCATGCGCGAGGCCCGTCATCAGCGCTTTGTGGTGACCGAAGTTCCGTGACAGATCGATGACGCGGACATGTGGATCGCGGGCATGGAGATCGATGGCCTTCTGCAGAGACTGATCCGGCGATCCGTCGTTGACGAGAATGATTTCGTACGACGATCCGGCAAGACGCGTGGCCGCAGCCGTGCAGCGGGCGTGGAACTCGGTGAGGAACGCCTCAGATTGATACAGCGAGGTGACGATCGACAGCGACAGCGGCGCGTGACTCATGAGGCGACGCGCGATGGCGACAGATCTTTCAGGTAGTCAGTCGCGGCCGGACCGGTGCAGAACAGGAGATCGAGGACCGACACCGCGTGCTCGAACGGCGGGTACGGCTGATCGTATTCGCGATAGCCCGAGTAGTCCGCGAAGTGCACGGTCACGCCCGCGTCGGCAAACACAGCTTCGTCCACATAGCCGCGGGCGCTCGGGCCGGACAAGTAATCGGTGGCGCCACTCTTCACGCAGAGATCGATCAGCCGTTCGTTGCGGCCCTCGCGCGGATGGTATTCTGACGACCATCTGATCGGGGTGGTGATCCCGAGCATCTGACACACGCGTTCAAGCAACGACCGATTCACGTCGCTCAGTCGATTCGATGTGACACGCTGGTAGGCCTCACGCAGCTGCGGCGCGTACGCATCGAAGAATGGCGTGCGTGCGTAGGCACTCTGAATCGTTTGCCAGTGCCGCTCGGACCAGGTCGAATCGGCGATCGTGGTGTCCATGATGCGCTGCTGATAACGGCCGCTGGTCTGGACCGGAATCGTCAGCCAGTAGAGTCCATCCTTGGTCTTGATGCGATTGCGGCTACGCCAGTCCCGTTTGGTGAACTGCACATCGTCGAGCAGGATGAACTCGTCGGCGGCACGAATCAGATCGAAGTAGCCCTTCCACGGGATGTAGCTCGATTGGACGATCGCGACACACTTATGGGCCATTCACGCGTCAGCGGGCGAGTGTATCACGCAGGTTCTTGGGGTTCCGCCGCGTGACGGCGCAGCCGTGTCTCGTGTGTGGAGTGGCGCAGTGGATTGTCCTGCCCGACCCGGCGCCGCGTTCGATGGCGAGCGACTGGCGCATCGTCGACGAGCCGCTCTCGCGTCAGATCTGTCGTGCATGCGGCCTCATCTGCCGACGCCCGACGGCGAGCACGGGCACATCGTTCTATACCTCCGGGTACGCGTTGTACGCGCATCCGCCGGGTGAGAGCCGCGAACACACGCGCCAGGCTGAGTACGCGCGCTGGATTGCTCAGGCGACCGGTCGTCGTCCACGTCGTGTGCTCGATGTGGGCTGCGGGAACGGTTCATTGTTGCGAGCCCTGCGTACCTACTGGCCCGATGCCGAGATGATGGGCTGCGATCCGTCGCGCGAGAGCATCGCGCAAGGATATGGCGGAGAGCTTCGACTGTGGACCGGAACCGCCAGCAATCTTCCCAGCGATGTCAACGTCGATCTGGTCATTGCCGTCAATGTGATCGAGCACGCGACGGATCCGATGGCCTTTCTGGCTTCACTGCGAGCCGCACTTCAGCCTGACGGCATGATCGTGATCGTGTGTCCGGATGGCGCGAAGCCCGGTCTCGAGCTGCTGTTCGTGGACCACGTGTTCTCGTTCGGCCGCGAGCACCTCGGTACGCTGTTGTCGCGAGGCGGGATGCAGCGGCTCGGTGCCTCGCAGGCGCCGCACTCGCTGGGCGCGTTTCAGATGGCGATTGGCCGGCGTCGTGATGCGACGCAACCCAGGGCCCTGCACGCGCCGCCGCGTGTTGATGATGTGACGCGTTACCTCGAACGATGGCAGCGGCTCGACGCTCAGCTACAGGCGAAGATCGAAGGTCCGGCGGTCTGCTTTGGTGCGAGCGAGGCAGCGGGGCTGTTGCGCGCGTACGCGCCTCGCGCGTGGGCGTCGGTACGCGCGTGTGCGACAGATGGATCGCCGAACGGACGGTTCGGAGACCTGCCGATCCTCCCGATCGATGCGGTGAGCAAGGAGGCACAGGTGCTCCTTGGTGTGCGTCCGGCCGATCAATCGCGACTCGCCGATCGCCTTGCCGCTCGCTTTCGGCGCGTGGTGACATGGTACGATCTCGTGGATGAGCCGCATGTCTGATGGCACGACGCCGGGCGCGTATGGCGTCGTGGAGCGGGGCGCGGCGTCTACCGATGCGGCGCGCATCGCCGAACGCATCAGGCTCGCGGGTTATGCGGTAGTGCCCGGCGGATTCTCCGGCGCTGAGGTAGCGGACCTGGGTTCGCGACTCGATCGGGTGATGGCACGTCAGGTCGAGGAATTTGGCGCCGACCGGCTCGCATCCATTGGCGACGCGCTGACCGCGCGCTGCCCTCTGGTGTACGACGAGGCGTTTGTCGCGCTCGCCGCGCACACCAGTGTGCTCGCGATCTGCCGCGAACTGCTCGGCGACTACGTGGTCCTGATGCAGCAGAACGGCGTGATCAACCCATCAGGTGAACGCCATACGCAGGTTGCGTATCACCGTGATCTGCCCTATCAGCATTTCGTCTCGAGTCGTCCGCTGGCCGTCAGCGCGCTGTTCTGTATCGATCCCTTCTCGTCCGAAACCGGGGCAACGACGATGATCCCGGGATCGCACCGGATGGAGCAGTTTCCATCGGAGAGTGTGGCGGCGGAACTCGATACGGCGGTCAACGCCGACTCCGGATCGTTCATCGTCTTTGATTCGATGGTGTTCCATCGCGCGGGTGAGAACCGATCGGGCCGGCCGCGCCGCGCCGTGAATCACGTGTTCTCGGTGCCGGTCATCGCCCAGCAGATCTCATTGCCGGATGCCTTGAACGGCCGCTACGCCGACGACCCGGCGCTGGCCAGGCTGTTCGGCTACGGGGTGACGCCAGCACGATCGGTGACGGCCTGGCGCGAGCGGCGGCTGACGCGGTCCAGGCATTCATGAAGATCCTGTTCGTCCTCAAACAGAAGAAGAACGTCGAGACCTTTGCCGGCACCATTCGCCTCCTGACCGAGCGCGGGCATTCGGTTGCGCTTGCCGTGCAGGAACACAGCGACACGCGCGCCGATCAATATCGCGACTGGATCGACCAGCGGCCTGCCGCGCCGAAGCCTACTGGCGGAGGCGGGTTTTCGATCGTGCGCTGTCCCGCGCATCGGACCGATCGCTGGACCGACGTCGCCTGGCTGCTGCGCAGCCTGCGCGACTGCGTCCATTACCAGCAGCCGGGCATGCGGGACGCAACCAGATTGCAGGAGCGCAGCGTCCAGAAGCTCCGCGAGGAACTGCGTATCGAGGCTGACAACGAGGGCGTCGCGAAGGCCTTGCGTGGACTACCCGTCGCGCAAGTCGAGCGACTCGACGAGGTGTTCGCGCTGGCCGAGCGGCAGTTGCCTGTCGATCCGGTCTACGAATCGTTCGTGCGCGAGCAGGCACCGGATGTGATGCTCATCTCGCCGCTCGTGCACTTCGGATCGGCGCAGGCGGATTTCGTCGCCGCCGCACGTGCCGTCGGTGTACCGGTGGGGATGCTGCTGTACAGCTGGGACAACCTCAGCACCAAAGGCTGCCTGCATCGGCTGCCCGACTGGATGTTCGTGTGGAACGAGCGTCAGCGTGCCGAGGCGCGCGCACTCCACGATTTTTCGGAGGATCGCGTCGTCATCACCGGGGCACCGCGTTTCGATTCGTTCTTTGAGTTGAAACCACGCGTGACTCGTGAGGAGTTCCACACGCAGCTCGGTCTCGATCCCGCAAAGCCGACGCTGTTGTACGTCTGTTCATCGGTGCTCGTCTCAGCGACTGAGCTGCCATTCGTGCGTGAGTGGCTCGCGGCGATTCGACAGTCATCGGGGTCCGTGCGCGACTGCAACATCCTGGTGCGACCGCATCCGGATATCGAGCTCCTCGGAGACGAGGAGCGATCGGAGCAGGAAGTCCGGTGGCCGAGCGTGCGCGGCGCGAAGGGATTTGTCTCACGGCCGTTCGACGACCCTCGCACGATCGTGCTGAAGACATCCGACCGCGCGCGACAGGGGCTGTTCGAGTCGTTGTATCACTCGGCTGCGGTGGTCGGCTTGAACACCAGCGCCGAGCTCGAAGCCGCCATCGTCGGACGTCCGGTCTATACCGTCGTCGCGGGCGATGATGCGGCAGAGGGGCAAACCAGCACCCTGCACTTTCACTACCTGCTCGAAGAGCACGGCGGGTGTGTGCGCCGTGCGAATAGTCTGGCCGAGCACGTGACGCAGTTGCAGAGCGAATTGGATCGGCCGCGGGACAGTGCCGACATCCGCCGCTTCGCCGGCGAGTTCCTGCGTCCGCACGGCATCGATCAGCCGGTCGCGATGGTATTCGCCGATGCCATCGAACGTACTGTGCGGGCCGGTGCATCGCCGCAGGCGGAGACGCCCCGTGCCATCGTGGAGGACGAACCTGCCGCGCAGACGGCGCAGGCATCCGACACTGGCACTGGCGGAACGATCGTTCCCCTGACTAATAAGAAGTACGACTACGCGCTCCGTGTGCACACATCGCCGCACTCGCGTCGCGACACGTTCGTGTTGGACAAGGGCACGCTGGTGTGGCTGTGGCGCGACATCGCCGTTGGCGACGTCGTCTACGACATCGACAGCGGCGTTGGTGCGTACGGAATGCTCGCCGCCAAGTATCACGGTGCGGTCGTCGTCGCCTTCGAGCCGGGGTATGCGGCGTTCAAAGCGCTGTGTGACAACCTGCATTTGAACGCCTGCGACGGATTGGTGTTGCCCATCTCGGTCGCGCTTGCGGATTTCGAAGGCATGGCCGAGTTGAAATACCCCGCCGGCCTCGGTGGCTGGCGCGGGCATTCGATCCGCGCGACGACGTGGAAGGTGAAGCGGTCGAGTGGTGGGGAGGGCACTATCAAGCAGCCGGCGTATGTCATGCCGCTCGATGCTGCCGTGTCGCGCTACGGACTTCCAGCCCCGCATCATTTGCTTCTGCACAACCCGCAGTCGGTCGAGCGTGTTCTCGCTGGCGCCAAGGACATCCTCGCATCGGATCAGTTGAAGACGATCGTGTTCACGTTGCCTGCCGATGACGGCGAGACGCTGGCGGCGCGGCTGGCGACGCAAAAGTGGTATGTCACCCGCCACACGCCTCTGACACGCGGCCGCGCGCATCTGGTGTTGTCGAAAGCGCCCCGCGCGACCGCTGCCACCCGATGACACTTTCGATAGCGCCGCGTCTTCGCAACGCGATCCTCGTGGCGCTCTCGATCGGCATCTTCATCGCCTCGTGGCTCTTCCGCTTCAACGATCCCGGCGGTTCGTTCGCCGGGCTTACCGACGATCACTTCTTCTACGTCGTTCGCGGGTGGCAGATCCTGTTCGGCGACATCCCGGTCAGGGACTTCGTCGACCACGGCGCGCCGCTCTACTACTACATCGCCGCGGCGGTGCAAGTGCTGTTCGGTCGTGGCACGGTATCGGAACTCGCATTCTCAACGACGATGCTGTCGGCGAGCGCCGTGATCACGTTTCTGCTTGCCACGCGTGCGTCGGGATCGATTCTCGCGGGTTTAGCGGCGTGCCTGCTGCACGTCTGGCTCGGTCCGCGGTTCTACAACTACCCGAAGGTGCTCATCTACGCAGTGGCGATCCCGTTGCTGTGGAGGTATGCCGATCGGCCGAGTGCGTCGCTACGCGTCTGGTTGGCCGTGCTGACGGTGATCGGGTTTCTCTTTCGTCACGACCACGGCGTGTTCGTCGGCCTCGCCACAGGCGTGTTGATGTTGTCGCTTCGCGAGCTCAACCTGAAGGAGCGATTGCGGCATCTGGCGATCTACTCCGGGCTCGTCGTCATCCTCGTTGCGCCGTACTTCGTGTTCATTCAAGTCAATGGCGGGCTCATCTCGTACTTTCGCCAGGCGTCGGCCTGGGCCGAGCGCGATCGCGCACGTGAGCCGATCGTGTGGCCCGGTCTGTTCGACAACCCGGATGGCGAATCGGACGAGGCAAAGGCCGGGTCCCTCGTCGCCAAGGTGCGAGACAACGCCGAGGCCTGGGTCTATTACACGGAGATCCTGCTGCCGTTCTTTGCGCTGTTTGTCCTGGCCGTGTCGCGCGACGGGTTCCGGCCGGACTGGCCGCATGCACGTGAGAAGCTGGCGATGGTGGCGGTGCTCGGCGCCGCCCTGGACGCCGGATTCCTTCGCAGTCCGCTCGAGGCGAGACTCGCGGACCCTTCGGTGCCTTTGGTCATCCTCGCGGCGTGGCTGCTGGTGGCATTGCCGCGCCTGCTGATCAGCGACGCGTCGCTGCAACCAGCGTGGCTCCGTGTGCGCGTGCCGCTCAAGGCGATAACGGCGTTGATTGGCGTCCTGATGGTGCTGTTATTCGTTCTCCTCATCAAGGGTGATCTGTACCGGCGGCTCGACAAGGCATCGATGACGGACCGCTTTGGCAAGCCGTTCGAGCGCGTCGGTGTCATCTCCAAGCAGTTGCACATGGATTGGGATCTTGGGTTGTGGGCAGCACGGCCCGAACGCCCGGACCTGATTACGCTGTCGCTTTACATCAACGCCTGCACGACGCCAGACGATCGCGTGCTTGTACAGTCCTATTTGCCGCAGGTCTTGGCGATCGCGAGGCGCGCGTTTGGGGGCGGCCACGCCGATCTCCGTCCTGGCTTCTTCGAATTCGAGGAGGCGCAGCGGTTGACGGTCCAGCGGCTCCGCAGCCGATCGGTCCCGATCATCCTGCTCGACACCGACGACTCGCTGCGCAGCTTCTACCGTGCCTTCCCGATCGTGACGGCCTACATCGACCAGGAATATCGTCAGGCTGGGATGCACACGTTCGACGAGCGCTTTGGTATCACGCTGTTCGTGAAAAAGGACCGCACGCCTACTGGCACGTACGAGCCGCTTGGCTGGCCATGTTTCGGGTCTGGGAGGAATGTGGACTCGGGCGGAGAAAGCAGAGAAAAACCGCTCGCAGAGATCGCTGCGCACTCTGCGATAGGCTTTAGTCGGTAACGATGCCAGATCAGGTCTCGTCAATCGATCGCGTGTTTGGACGTCTGCGCGCAGCGGTGCGTGCGTGGCGGCGTCCGCTCGATAGCGAGCTGCGCGTGCTGCAGGACGAGGTCCGCGAGATGCGTCGCGAGATGCATGCCCGCATGCTGCAGTACAACCATCAGCTCGGTCGTATGGCGCGCGTCGCTGGTGCGGAGGAGTCGGCTGAACGGAAGCTGTCGGGCCGCGCGTTACCTGTTGACGGTCCCGAGCACGAACCTGCGATATGGGAGGCGATCGGCGACGAGGAACCGTTCCCGGATCCAGAGGGCCGCGAGTGGCTCGAGCTCGACGCGTGCCCGGTGTGTGGCAGCTCGGAACGCACGCTGGTCAACCCGTGGAACAAGTTCATCCTGATTCCGAAAGCACCCGATCAGACGTCAGCCCGCTACGACTACTCGGTCTGCCACGCGTGCGGCGTGCTCTATGCCACACGCCGGCCGTCCGGCACGCGCTATCACTTTCTGCTCGAGCACTTCGGCGAAGTCGTCGCCAAGCGCGGTTCACGCGGCACCGGTGAGATTACCAACCGCCTGCTGAATCCCTATCCCCTGAGCGACGACGATCGTGAGGAGCTTCGACGGCTGGCCTCACACGGCGTATTCGTGTCCGATCACCTCGGTCTGACCGGAAAGCAATACCTCGCGCCGCTCATGCGCGATCGGTTCGAGAACTGCGTCCACACCGACATCATCGGCTCACTCATCGAACCCCGCAATGCGCGCGTCGTCGAAGTGCGATCGCGCGCCGGAACGATCCTTGACGGTCTTCGCCGCGCCTGGGGCGCCACGGTCTACGCGATGCCGATCTGGGAGAGCCAGCAGTTCCTGCTGCGCGAGTTGTTCGATATCACGACGTCGCCGCTCATCGACTTCGAGCACTTTCAGATCCCGTTCGACGGCGAGTTCGACCTGATCATCTGCAACCACATGTTCACGCACGCGCTGCGGCCGCGCGACTTCTTCGCCGAGCTGCGCCGCAAGCTGAAGCCGGGTGGGCATGTGTACTTCTACAAAGAACCCGACGATGCGGAGTTTCTGACGGGAAATCAGTCGATGTTCGCGACGCTGAATCCGCTGCACATGCAGGCATTCGATCAGGCGTCATTCGTGCGTGCCCTGGCCTGCAACGGGTTCGAGACGGTGTTTATCAAGGGCCGCGACCTGCATCACCTGGTTCTCGCCCGGCTTGCGGCAACGCCGCCGCCGATGAAGCCCATAACCGGCAAGCAGCGCGACGCGCGGATCGAGGCGTATCGGCAGGCATTCGACCGCGCCGTGCTCGGTGTCGACGAGTCACTGCGGCCACGCGTCGCCGCGGAATGGCCGGCGGCCGTCGGGCGTGCGGTCGCCGCCGGTGTCGCCGACTACGACGAGCGCGGACGTTTGCGTCTGGTATCGCGATAAGGTGTAGTGTCCGGCTTCAGCCGGACCCGGACCCATGGCGCAAAAAACCGAGCGCGAAAAAGCGCAGAAAAACATCGCCGACAACCGCAAGGCGCTGCACGACTACCACATCCTCGACGAGTGGGAAGCCGGCGTGGCGTTGCTCGGCACCGAGGTGAAGGCGATCCGTGAAGGACGTGTCAACCTGCGCGACAGCTATGCGCGCATCGACAAAGGCGAAGTCTGGCTGAGCAACGTCCACATCAGCCCGTACAGTCACACTGGCTACGACCGCCACGACGAAAAACGCCAGCGCAAGCTCCTGTTGCATCGCCACGAAATCCAGAAGATGACCGGCAAGGTGGCGGAGAAGGGCCTCACGCTCGTCCCGCTGCGCATGTACTTCAAGAACGGCCGAGTGAAGGTGGCGCTGGCCTTAGCCAAAGGCAAGCAGGCGCACGACAAGCGCGAGACGATTCGCCGGCGTGAGGTCGATCGCGAGACCCGCGCCGCGGTTAAAGGCCGGCGCTAGACGCGGCGGTCCGCGCCGCGAAGCAGGGCCAGCCGAATTCCGCATCAGTGCCCACTGGCTGGCGATTGATTTCCGCGTAGATATGAATTTTGCGCGGGTCGGGCGTGAACTCCCCGACCTTATGAAAGCGCGCGTCGAGGTACTTGCTGATCGCGGGATACGACTGTCGAAAGTTTTCGAGCTCGTCTGGGCTGACCAGCACGATCGGCACCGACTGTTGCGAGAGGCGCGCGAGCACCGCAGACTCGTAGGTCGACGGGTCGCGGAACAGGGGCAGCAGGGTGGATTCACCGCCGGCAAAGACACGCCGCGAGAACACGTTCATTTCGGGCGCCCACCACGTCACCAGCAGACGGTCGCCGGAACGCGTGCAGTCGTGGACGTAGCGTGCCACTTTCCAGCTACTGCCCGCGGGCCACTGGCCGGCCCATGGCCACTGACGCGTGTCGTGAAACACGTCGCGGGCACGCTGCCATACCGCACCAGGTCCGTCAGCAATACGTGCTCGATTGAGCTGACTCGGGACGTGTCCCAGCATGACCGTGCCCGCGACAAAGGCGATCGCGATGGCCGCGACTGCTCCACGCACCGGCCAGAGGGCGAGCCAGTGCCGAGGCCGCTCGTGCCACGCCACGCCGACGAGGCACGCGAGGAGCAGCGGCGCCGAACCGTAGATATCGGGAATCCGCTCGGCTAGCGTCTCTCGCAGCAGTCCTGCGGCACACACCATCATCAGTGCCGATGCCGTGAGGGTAAACGCGTGTTCGCGAGTGAACACGTCGTTACGGAATACTGCAATGAGCGTGACCGCGAGGATCGGGATACTCCACAGCACGAAGAAGAGCGTGACCGAGACGTTGTGCGGACTGAAGGCGGAGACGAGACGCGGTCCGGCGTCGAGTCGGGCCAGGCGACCGAACCCGAGCGCAGCGAGTATTCGCGAGACGACGCTCCGATCGTCGGGTAGCGTCTGTGTCGTGCGATCGAAGCCCGACGTGTCCTCGACCTCGCGGTGTGACACGAGCCGCGACAGCGCGTCGCGAGCCGGAGGCTCGAGCCGGTACTTCCAGGTGCGCCCTTCCGCGTGCTCCGGTGCGAGCAGCTGTAATTCAGCTTCGATCGACTCACGTCGGCGATCGTCAACCTCGGGCTTCCAGCGTACCCGGATGGTCGGAAGACCCGCCGGGTCGATAGGGCGTGACACGACCCAGCCTCCGTCGGGCAGCGCGTCGAAGGTCAGCCTGCCGAGCCACGTCCGGCTGGCCTCGGTGCCGCTAGTGGCCAACCCGGTTCGAAAGTAGTTGATGAGGCCTTGCTGATACTGCACGTAACCGAGATACGGTGTCAGGCACGCGAGCGTCAGGACGCCGAACTCGGCCGCGCGCCTGGCGACGTCCCTGATCCCGTTGCGCGAGTGGGCACTCGCAATCAAGGCGGCGGCACCGGCCCCGACGTACACACCGTGATCGTGGCGAATCAGAAACGCCACCGCCGTCCACAGCGCGACTACCGCCAGGCGGGCACGAGAGGGGTCAGACAGATACCACCACGCGATCGCCAGGAAGACGGAGTAGACCATGATCTTGGGATGCGAGTAGAGGCGCGGGTAGATCAACACCTGCAGCAGTGCCGCGCTCGCGCCAATGAGAAGCGAACCAGTGATGCGCGATGCCAGCCAAGTGGTGATGCCTGCACCGACCGCAAGGGATGTCAGCACGAGGACCACTTCCGCGAAGGGCGATTCTCCGAGCACACGCTGCGCCGTTGCCGAGAGCACGACCATCAGCGGAACGCCTTCCTCGGTGTAGTCGCGGATTGGCAGATCGCCGGCGAGCATCGCCTGCGCGCGGGCGAGGTGGACGAAGTGATCGTTGCTGAAGCCGCTGAGCGAAACGAAGCGGTACCCGAACGCGAAGATCGCGAGGATCATCGACGCGACGATCAACCACGAGCTCTGCGTCGTGGTCGAGATCCGTGTGTGACTCATGGGTTGACCGTGCCGGACGCACTACCTAGAATGAGTCGTTGATTCGTTCCTGCTTTCTTCCATTCCATCAGCCGCTGATTGTAGGACGGGGAGCGTGACACGAGCAGAATGATCCGACGCTATCTCTGGCTCGCCGTGCAGGGTGTCATTTCAGTGGCCCTGCTGACATGGATTTTTCGCGGTCTCGATCGGCACGCGTTCAGTGCGCTCTTCGCCGACTTGCCGCTCTGGTTCTACGTCATCTCACTTGCGGTCGTCCTCGGTGGATTGGCGCTCTATGCCTGGCGCTGGTGGCTTGTGCTGACGATCACCGGCGCCGATGTCCCGCTGTCGACGGCACTCCAGCAGTACTTCATCGGCGTCTTCGTCAATAACTTCCTGCCGAGCACGGTCGGCGGCGACATGGCCAAGGTGTATTACATCGGCCGTCAGCACGGGTATCGCGCGGTCGCCGCGTCAGTGGTCGTAGATCGGGTGCTTGGCGTTGGCATCCTGGCGATCCTGGCGGCAGGTGCGGCCTGGATTTCGTCTCCAGATTCTCCGCGTCTGGTGGCGTCGCGGCTTGTCGTCACCGGCATCGCTGCCGCTCTGACAGTCGTCGTCGGGCTTGTCGTCTTCGGAACGGGGGGACTCGCGCGATGGTTGGCGCCGTTCGGGCCGCGTGCGGTGTCGATCGCCACGCACGCGCAGCAATTCAGGGTCGATATGGCTGTTCCACTCAAGCAGCCTGTCGTCATGGCGCAGGCGATTTTCGCGGTACTGACCTACTTCGTCTGTATGACGCTGGTCTATCTCTTGTTCCTGACCGTGCACTCGATCGCGCTACCGTCGTTCGCAACGCTGTTTGGCGTGGTAGCGACGACCGCCGTGCTGAGCAACGTGCCGATCTCCCTGAACGGGCTCGGCGTGCGCGAGCAGCTGCACGTCTGGTTGCTCGCCCCGCTCGGAGTGCCGACGGAAGTCGCCCTCGCCATCTCCCTCCTGATGTTCGCGCATCTGCTGGTGGCCAGCGTCGTGGGTCTCGTGCTGTGGCTGCGAATGCCAGCGCTCCCGTCGGACGCCGAACCGCAGTTGACGCCCTACAGCACCTGAGCCGAGACGCGCAGACGAGCAAGGACTACGGCGTGCCCTCAGCATCCGGCGCCGGCGGTTTGGCGCCGGCGTCCAGCAGCAGTTGCACGATCTCGTCGCGTCGGGCCGCGAGTGCGGCAGCCATCGGCGTCATCTCCACCGGATAGTCACGGACGAAGCCGCGGCGTATGCGGTACGTGGCATTTGGATTCTCGCCGTGCGCGAGCAGCCGCGCCACTTCTCCGCGATCGCGCAGTGCCGCCGCCTCGGCGAGGTTCAACGGTTCGAACAGCCAGAACGGGTGCACCTCCCAGATAGCGAGCACGAGAAAGACCACCCGCGTCAGCGCGAGGAGTGCTGGCGGGAGCATCGCGACGAGCAGCATCTTCCGGCTCACGTCACTCGCCCCAGAGTCTTGCCATCCACGTCGGCTCGAAGTGTGGATTCGGCGCCGGCATCGACAGGGCGTCGTTGCGAAGCGTGGTGATCAGATGCTGGCTTGGCTCATCGCTCGGCCAGCGGCCCGCGCGCTTCCAGTTGCCGGGCTGAGTCGCCCAGTCGTTGCGCGTCTTGAAGGCATATGTGCGCGCGACGTGATGAATACCGAGACTCCGCACGCTCCAGGCCATCCCCGTCGCGAGAAGCACGAGAGTCAGCGTGGCCGCGACGAGCCGTTGAGTAGGGCCGACTCGCACCATCAAGCAGCGGATCGCGGCATACGCGGCGAATCCGTAGAAGACGCCCGACACGCTCATGATGTCGTCCTTCGTGTACGCATACGACAGCGTTGCGTTGGCAGCGAGGACGACCGCGAAGAGCAGAATGAGTCGATCGCTCGCATCGGACGCGCGATACCGACGAAGAACGATGACTGCAGCCACTGCAATGAGTGCAGTGGTCACGAGCGAGCTCAGGAAGCTCAGCGCGAGTCCCGCGGTCAATCGATCGTTGAGCCAGGCGCCGGTCGTGACGAACACGCCGCTCTGCGGCTCGGACGCCAGCACCGACAGCGCCGACGACACGACGTTGTAGACATAGAACACGACGGGCAGATCGCCAAAATGACGCTGCAGCTCTGAGGGTTCGAGGACGCCGAACCCATACCCGGAGCTGCGCTCGATGAGCCCGGGTGTGCCGACTGACAGCACTCCGAATCGGAGCACGAAATAGCCGGCGAGCAACACGGTCATCGCGACGACGCCGCGAGTGGACACGCCGCGCATGCCGAGCAGCCAGGCGGTGACCGCGACCACCCACACGAGCAGCCCTGATTCGAGCGTCAGCGAGGCGACGATGAACGTGACGAGGGCGATCGCGTCAACGATGAATCGCGGTCGGGCTTGCGCGAGGTTCAGCACGACGAGCGCCATCACGGCGATCTCGAGGAAGTGATTGATCGGAAATGCCTCCTGCACCGTGCTGCGAAACGTGTGCAGGCCGACGACAACGGTCAGCGCGAAGGCGGCCGCGCACAGATCGACGACAGTTCGCACGCGAAGCGCCCGCGTAAAGAGCAGCAGGCATGCCACCATCGTCAGCGCGTGTGCGCCGCGGAAGGCGAGCCAGTAATTGCCCTGTGCCGCGTCGAAGATGAGTTTGATTTGAACGATGCGAAGCGGCCGGAGGTACGCGGCGTTGTAGGCCGCTGACCAGAAGGTATCGACGATCGACGTCGATCGTTGCGCGGCGATCATTTCTTCGAGCGCGTCGAAGACCTGCACCGGCATCCGCAGGAGGTCGTAGGCCAGGGCGCCGGCACAGGTGAGCGCCAGCAGATACGCCCAGGTTCGCGCGGTGAACGGACCGATTCGATCGCTGTCGCGACCGTCGGGTCGTGGCTGCGCCGAGTAGGCGCCGCGCCACAAACGCCACCGGATGCGAAGGACGTCAACGAATGCCGCCGCTCCGCCGCCGAATGCGACGCGGCTTTCCTGGTTGCCATCCCAGGTGACGCCGACCTCGCGGATTGACAGGCCCGCGCGACGCGCCAGAACCAGCATCTCAACGTCGAACGCGAAGCCCTGAATCGTGAGATAGGGACAGATCAACTCGACCGCACGAGCGCTGAACAACTTGAAGCCGCACTGCGTGTCGCTGATGGCCGGGACGATGAGCAACCGGACGAACCAATTGAAGAAGCGGCCGATCCAGTGCCGGATCCACGGCTCGTCGAGCCGGGTGGACCCGGGCGCCTCGCGCGAGCCGATCACGAGTGCACTGTCGGCATCCTGTGTATGAGCGAGGAAGCGCGTCAGGTTATCGGGTGGCGTGGCCAGATCCGCGTCGGCGATGTAGCGCCATTCGCCCTGTGCCTCGAGCAGTCCGCGGCGGACGGCTTCGCCCTTTCCGTGATGGGGAAGTGCGAGAAGCCGGATCCGTGGTTCGTTAATGGCCTCAGCCTCGACAATCTCGCGCGTCCGATCCTGACTCCCATCGTCGGCGATGACGATTTCCCACGATGGGACCAACCCTGGCAGGGCCTGCCGCAGGCGTGCGATGCACGGTCCGATGCGACGTTCCTCGTTGTACGCAGGGACGACGATCGAGAGAAATGGCTGATTCACTAGGCGCTGGCAGTATACGGGGTTGACAGATCATGCGAGATCATTGAGACTTTTGACGTTCAATTTGTGAACAACATGTTCATCCGTTGAACGTTCCCCCCAAGGAACCCGCCGTCGCCGAAGGCTTTGGCGTGGCGGGCGCAGTCCGCTGGGCCCCTCGTCGGTGGCCTGGCCCGTGTCGGCGTACCTGTAAGCGACAGGCCGAAGGTCTGTCTATTCGCGGCCTTTCTTAGGTTTTCCCCCACAAATTTCATGGATCTCGAGTCCCGTCGGGACCTGCAAATGCTCGAAGCCCTCGAGCAGGAAGCCCGGATCACCCAGCGCACGCTGGCCTCGCGTCTGGGCATGGCCCTCGGGCTGACCAATCTGTATCTCAAACGGTTGATCCGCAATGGATACGTGAAGTGTGTGACCGTCTCGCCCAACCGGCTGGTGTACTCGCTCACGCCTCGCGGGGTAGCGCGTAAAGCCAGGCTCACCTACGAGTTCATGAAGTACTCGCTCGATTTCTATCGTGACGCCCGGCAACATCTGCGACGCAGCCTGAGCATCGCGGTGGCTCGGCAGAAGACCGTGGCGATCTTTGGCACTGGCGACGCGGCGGAGCTTGTGTTCCTGCTGGTTCGCGACATGGGCCTGGAACTGACTGCGGTGTTCGGTCCGGAAGGAAACGGTCGCTTCCTCGGCTTGCCGGTGCTGCCGATCGCCGAACAGGCGTCGGTGACGTTCGACGTCTTGATCGTTGCCGTGCTCGAGCGGCCGGCGGGGACGGCGCGTCTGCTGCGCCAGTCGGGTGTGCCCGACGAAAAGATTCTGATGCTGCAGCCGCAGCCAGAGACACATACCACATCGACCCCGGAGGCCGAAGCCTCCTAGCCGCGTCAATGCGAGTCCTGTTCTCAGTCAATAACTTCGGATTCCTCCGCAACTTCGAGCCCGCGTTGCGCGAACTCGCCGCGAGGGGCCACGACATTCATCTGCTCGCCGATCGGAAGGACAGCGTCGGCGGCACGCGCACGATTGACAACCTGCTGCGCGTGCATCCCGATCGCATCACGTTCAGCTACGCGCCGGCGCGCAAGCAGGATTTCTGGCACCCGCTCGCCGTGCAGGTGCGTCTCTGTCTCGACTACTGGCGCTATCTCGACCGCCGCTACGACGACTCGCCAAGCCTCCGGGCTCGCGCAGCGCGCCAGGCTCCGGAGTTTGCCTCGCGACTTGCGAAGGTGCCGCTCGTCGGATCGCGCCTGGCGATGCGCGTGTGGGATCGAGTGTTCACCGCCGTCGAGCGCACGCTGCCAGCAGGCGACATCGCGACGCGCATCCTCGCCGAGCATCGGCCCGATCTGCTGTTGATGACGCCGCTCCTGTACTTCGGCTCACAGCAGGTTGAGTACGTGCGAGCGGCCAAAGCCGCCGGGATTCCGTGCGTCCTCGGCGTCGGCAGCTGGGATCACCTCACGACGAAAGGCCGCATTCACGAACGCCCACATCGCATCGTCGTCTGGAATGAATTTCAACGCGCCGAAGCGGCCGAGTTGCACGGGATCGATCCCGGCATGGTCAGCGTGACCGGCGCGCAGGCCTACGATCACTGGTTCCTGCAGCGGCCCTCGACCACGCGCGAGGACTTTGGCGTCAAGGTCGGTGTCCCTCCGGATCGGCCGCTGCTGTTGTATCTCTGCTCGTCGCCGTTCATCACACCGTACGAAGTGGGCTTCGTGCGCAAGTGGATCGAGGCGATCCGTCACGCGCCGGATCCGCAACTGCGCCGGGCTGCGATTCTGATTCGCCCGCATCCGCAGAATGCCGCGCAGTGGGCCGACTTCGATCCGTCGGTGTTCGAGGCGGTGGGCATCTGGCCGCGTGCTGGAGCCAATCCAGTCGACACCGACGCGCGTGCTGATTACTACGACTCGATGTTCCACAGCGTCGCGATGGTGGGGATCAACACCAGCGCGCTGATCGAATCAGGCATTGTCGGTCGTCCGGTCTTTACGGTGCTGGCCTCCGAGTTCGCCGGACAGCAGGAAGGCACACTGCACTTCAAGCATCTGACGAGCGCCAACGGCGGCCTGCTCAACGTTGCGACCTCGATGCCGGAGCACTTGGCGCAGCTCGCTCCCGTCGTGCGCGGTGAGCACGATGCGACGAAGTCTCGCGCGTTTGTCCAGGCCTTCGTGCGTCCGCATGGACTCGACACGCCAGCAGCGGGGAAGTTCGTCGAGGTGATCGAGGCGACGTTGGCCGCGCCGCGGCCGGCGCCGGTCCGGGACTCGTTGCTGCAGTCGATCGGCCGCCGGCTGCTGACGCCGGTCGCTGCACTCGTGCGCGCTCGCGCGACCGCGCGTAAAGCG
>JBKPRH010000102.1:0-4558 GCA_046765795.1 Acidobacteriota bacterium
CCCCGAGGCCGCTGCACATCTCGACGGCACCGGAAAAGCTTCCTTCGGGATAGTCGAAATACGTCGGCACCGAGCGGGCCACGTACGAGGGGCCGAAGCGCAGATTCGCCGTGAGCGGCGGCGCATCGACGATTTTGCCAGGGTTGAAGATGCCATTCGGATCGAAGGTCCGCTTGATCGTGCGAAACGCGTCGTAGAGATCCGATCCGAACATCTTCTCCATGAACGGACTGCGTACCAGTCCGTCGCCGTGCTCGCCCGACAGCGCGCCACCAAACTCGAGCACGAGGTCCGAGACGTCGTTGGCGATCGACTCGAAACGTCGCACGCCATCCTCGGTCTTCATGTTGATGACCGGCCGAACATGAAGACATCCAACCGACGCGTGCGCATAGACGCCCGCCGTCGTGCCGTGCCGCTGGATGATGGCGAGGAAGCGTTCGATGTAGTCGCGCAGCTTCTCGGGCGCAACGGCCGTGTCCTCGACAAACGACAGCGACTTTGCATCGTCCTTCATCGCCATCGATAAACCGAGTCCGGCTTCGCGCAGGCTCCAGATCCGTGCTTGCGCGGTGAGGTCGAGCGCGTGGTGATAGGCGTACCCGAACGTGTTGTCACGCAGGTCGCGTTCGAGCGCGGCGAGTCGAGGCGGGAGATCCTCAGCCCGGTCCGCGTAGAACTCGACGCAGAGCAATGCGGCCGGGTCGCCCTGGATGAAGCTCTGACGAAGCGCTTCGAGCACCGCGCTCTGGCGCGTGTAATCGAGGATGGACTTGTCCATCACTTCGACGGCCGATGGCCCGTGGCGGAGAATCAGCGGCGTCGCGGCCAGCGACTCGAGCAGGCTGGCGAACTGGATCGCCATCACGGCCTTTGCCTTCGGCAAAGGCACCAGGTTGACCTTGGCGGACAACACGACGCCGAGCGTGCCTTCCGAGCCCACCATCAGCTTGGCGAGGTTGAACGGGCGATCGGTCTTCACGAACTCGTCGAGGTTGTAGCCGCCGACGCGGCGCAATACCCGCGGATAGCGTCGCTCGATCTCGTCGCGATGACGCGCAGCCAGATCGTGCACGACTCGATAGCATTCGCTCTCGAGTGAACGTTCGTTGCGCTTGCGCGCGAGCGTGTCGGCGTCGATCGGACCGAAGTGCACGACCTCGCCGTTGGCGAGTACGATCTCTTGCTCGAGCACATGGTCGATCGTCTTGCCGTAGAGCACCGATCGCGCACCGCTCGAGTTGTTGGCCATCATGCCGCCGAT
Organism: Acidobacteriota bacterium; assembly: GCA_046765795.1. GTDB lineage: Bacteria > Acidobacteriota > Vicinamibacteria > Vicinamibacterales > UBA2999 > Gp6-AA40. Next base: position 1,265 of record JBKPRH010000102.1, read on the forward strand.
GGTCGCGCGACTCGCAGTGGAGACATCGGGCGCGAAGCGAAGGCCATGCGGCTTGAGCTGCGCGTTCAACTCGTCGAGCACGAGCCCTGGTTCGACCCGCGCCCAGCGTTCGGCAACATTGAGATCGAGGATCGTGCGCAGGTACTTCGAGGTATCCACGACGAGGCCAGGCCCGATCGCCTGTCCGGCCTGCGACGTACCACCGCCGCGCATCGTGATCGGGCAGCAAAACTCCGCGCAGATCGTGACGAGTCGAATCAGGTCATGTCGCGAGCGCGGCACGACCACGCCGACCGGTTCGATCTGATAGACGCTGGCGTCGGTGGAGTAGAGGGCGCGCGAGACCTTGTCGAAATGAATCTCGCCCGTGAGCTCGGTCGCCAATGCCCTGCGGAGTCCTGCGAGATTCAGGCTGCGGACATCGGCCCCGGTCTGTGTCGGTGCCGATATGACCGGCACTGTGCTCATAGGGCGCGGAGTCCGTCGCGCAGCTGGGCGAGGCCGCGGGCCAGCGTGTCACCTCCGCTGCCAAACGACACGCGCAGCGTCCCTTCGCCGGCCGGTCCATAGGCGGCGCCGTGGACGACAGCGACGCCGTGATCGTTCAGCAGCCGTTGGCGGATCTCATTGGACGACACACCGGTCTGCCGCACGTCGAGCATCGCGAAGAAACCGCCTTCGGGCGCGAGCACGCGCACGCCGGGCACGTCGGCCAGTGTGGTCAGGATCAGCTGCCGACGCGCTGCGTACTCGTGACGCATACCGACAACGCAGTCCTGTGGTCCCGCGATTGCCGCAGTCGCTGCGTCCTGCACGAACGTCGCTGGGCCACGGCTCGACTGCTGAAGCGCGAGGAACATGCGATCGATGATCGGCGCTGGCGCCGCGCAATAGCCGACGCGCCATCCGGTCATCGCATAGGTTTTTGAGAGGCTGTTGATGATGATCGTCCGCGCGCGTAGGTCGTCAGACAGCACCGCAGGAGAGATATGGCGCGCGCCCTCGTAGGTGATCGCCTCGTAGATCTCGTCGCTGATCAGCACCAGGTTGTGGCGGACCACGACCTCGCTGATGGCACGCAGTTCGTCTTCGCGGAGCACCGTGCCGACCGGATTCCACGGCGTGTTCAGCAGCAGCACGCGTGATTCGGAGGTCACCGCGGCCTCGATCGCCTCAGGCCGAAGCGCGAAGCGGCCGTGCTCAATCGTCGAGCGCACCGGACGAATCCGGCCGCCGCAGAGCAGGATCGGCGACTGATACGCGTCGTAGATCGGGTCGGGCAGCAGCACTTCGTCACCCTCGTCCAGAAGGGCGGTGAGCGCCGCATGAATGCCGAGCGTTGCCCCGGTGGTGACGAGGATTTCCGAGTCGGCGTCGTGCGAGAGCCCGTTGTCGCGAGCCAGCTTGGCGGCGATCGCCTGGCGCAGCGGCTTCTCGCCGCGGTTGTCCGGATATCGCGTGCGGCCGGCCTTCATCGCTGCCGCGGCGGCCTCGACGATGTGCGCCGGCGTGTCGAAGTCCGGCTCGCCGCGCATCAGAGAGATGACCGTGCGTCCGCGCGACTGCACCTGCCGGATCTCGGCCAGAATCGAGTTGACGGCAGTCGGTTTGAGCAGCGCGGCGCGGCGCGAGAGGTGGAGTGTGGTGTCCAGACCGCCAGTCTACTGCAAGTTGAAAAAGTGGAAAAAGTGGAAGAAGTGGAAGAAGTGGAAGAAGTAAGTTGAAAAGGATCGGGGAGGTGATTCGCAACGGACTAGCTGTTCTGCTTCTTCTTGATCCGCTCGGTATTCTCGCGAGCTGTTTTTACGGCCTTGGCGAAGATGCTGGCCAGTTCGCGCGCCTCCTGGAGCAGCGCGCCGTCGTGGCGAATCTGGGAGTCACTCAGGTACTGGAGATGATCGACACATTCATCGGCTTCTTCGAACACGGTTCCGAGCTTTGACTGAAACTCCTTACGGGACCGACCGCGCCTCGACGCCCGGTAGTTCGATCGCATGGAGTTGGCTGCGCGGCGTAGTTGGTTGCCGGTTTCGCGAGCTTCATCAGTGTTCGGCAACGAGCGAACGAAATTGCGGATGGCGAGCGCGAAGAGTCGCGTGCGGAGAACGAGGTCCCACGGTGGCATGCGGCGCCTAAGTGCTTGCGACATGCCCGTGGCTGGCGCATCGGATATGGGCGGAAATCGGGCTCTTGCGATCTGGCTCGTTGCACTTTCTACTTACTTTTCCACTTCTCCACTTTTCAACTTTTCCACTTCCGTGAACAGCATCTTCGCCTGCGACTCCGCGCGGTCGGCACGCTGAAGTGTCTTGAGGCTGCCGTTGCGCAGGCCTTCGACACGAAGATCCCAGCTCTCCTCGCGCAGACGCAGGAACTCCAACGCGCTCTTGACGACCGGCTGGTGCGCAGGAGGAACGTTGGTGATCGTCGAGAGTGAGGCACGCGTGGCTCGAACGTCTGACGCGATCGCCTCCGCCATGTCCGCGAGCTGCTCGGCCTTCGTCCATCCCTTTCTGAACCGCACCACTTCGGCGTCGTAGGAGGTCGCGGTGCGTTCCTCGAGGGCGATCACGCCACGGAGTTCTCGTGTCACATCCGCCATGCCTCGCAGCGGTGCGGCGAACAGCACGATGATGGCGAGTGTGGCGGCCATCGACGGATAGAGACGCCGCACTGGCGGCTTGTCCACATCGATTCCGAAGGCGAGGACGCCGCCGCAGACCAGTCCGACGACCAGCCCCCAGGCCATCGACGCCGTGACGCCTTCGGCAACGAGGTGATAGAGGAGAAAGATCGCCGCGCCTGGCGCCATCCGCTTGAGGACGCCGACCGGAATGGTGAGTGGCGAACGCTTGACCCACCCCCACGCACCCGTGGCGAGCAGGAGTCCATAGATACCAAACACACCGCCTGAGGCGCCCGCGTTCACGGCGACGGGATGCGCCGACAACTCTCGCAGGCCTCCGATCAGTCCGGCGGCGACGAACACGAATGCAAACGTCGTTGACCCGACGAGCCGTTCCGTCAGGCGTCCGATTTGCGAAATTCCTGCGGCGTCCGCGATCAGGTGGAGGAATCCCCAGTGGATGAACATCGCGGTGACCAGCCTCCACCACTCGCCGTTGGTCGTGCGTGGTCCGACGCTGCCGCCCCAGTGCAGCAAGAGTTCTTCACCCTCGAGGCTGCTGCCCCGAACGAACATGAGGACGTAGAGCGTCACGTACAGGAACAGGATCGTGGCTGTGACAAGTGGCCATCGAGTGCGTTCGCGCAGCGCGGTGTAGAACTCGTCGC
>JBKPRH010000103.1:0-4346 GCA_046765795.1 Acidobacteriota bacterium
CGGTTCACCTGCTTTACGACACGGCCATCCTGATAGAGGTTCTCGATGATCTTCCCGGGGTCCGAGATGAGCGCCATCTCGTCCAACGGCGTGTACTCGTAGCGGTGCTCTCCTCCATCGCTCGTTATGACGCGAGCGAGACGGCCCGGTTCGTCGTATTCGTACCGTACCCATCGTTTCGCGTTGTCGGATGCGCGGCTAACGCGACCGCGGTCGTCGTAGTCGAGGGCGATCCAGCGCTGGGCGGATTCGATGCGAAACAGGCGGCCAGTCGGGTCCCGTCGATAGTCCGTCGCATGCCCATCGCTATCGATCTCCTGAACGAGCGAACACGCACGGACCGGCAAGCCGCCCCCACAGGCCAAAAATCGCATTCGCGTTCCGTCGCTTTTGCGCAGCACCCACTCTGAGCCCACCCATCCGAGTTGCGCGCCATCCCATTCCGCAGATGGTGACCGATGCGCGAACATGGCGTTGATGTAGGAGCTGCCTGGTGATGTGCGCTCAAACCGGATTCGGGTTCCGGTCGGCAGAATCAGTTCGATCCACTGAAACGAGGCGGAATCGCCGACGAGGAACAGCTCGCCGTTGTGAGTTGTGCCCACACCGAGTTCTCGCATCACGCGATCGCGTGAACGATACGTCCGCTGAAGCACGAGTGGCGGCACACCGCGAACGATCAAGTCTTCGTCGTCGCGAATGTACAGACCGGTGCCGAGATCGACATACCCTTTGTGCCGTCGCTGGTATGAGTCCGAGAATTCGCGATGCTCGGCCTTGGCCCTGAGGGGCTTCAGCAGATCTCGGGCGCCAGAGGACATTGGACCCGCCCACCGAACGGTCGCAATGATGGCTGCGATGGTGACCGCGATGGTGGCCACGGTGACCAGACCGCCGATGAGCAACCTACGCCACATGCCGGCCAACCAGCAACAACTCTGAAAGGTTCTCGAGTATTCACCGATCAGAATCGAATATTTCCGATGTGACCGTCCTTGCCTGGCTTCAGGTGGATGCTGTCGATGAAACGAATGCGGTGCGGGTGCGTCTGCATGACCAGCGACGTCGTGCGCACGCCGTCGCCGAAGAAACGAACGCCTTTCATGATCGTGCCGTCGGTGACGCCGGTCGCGGCGAAGACAAGGTTCTGACCCGACGCCAGATCCTTTGAGCGATAGACCTTCTTGAAATCGGTGATGCCCATCGCGCGGCAACGCTGTTCGTGCTCAGGTGTGCTCACGACGAGCCGGGCGAAAATCTCTCCGCCGAGACAGCGCATTGCAGCGGCCGTGATCACTCCTTCGGGTGCGCCACCTGTGCCCATCACCGCGTGCACGCCGCTGCCGAGAACCGCGGCGGTGATGCCCGCCGAGAGGTCACCGTCCCCAATGAGACGAATGCGCGCTCCGGTTGCGCGAATCTCCTCGATCAATTGCGCGTGCCGTGGACGATCGAGCACGATGACTACGAGGTCCTGCACGCGACGGCCGAGCGCCTGAGCGATGGCGCGCAGGTTGAACCGCACCGGCGCATCAAGATCGACAACGTCGCGCGAGCTCGGGCCGACGATGAGCTTTTCCATGTAGATGTCCGGCGCGTGGAGAAGACCGCCCTTCTCGGACGCGGCCAGCACCGCCAACGCGTTAGGGGCGCCGGTCGCACACAGATTGGTGCCCTCGAGCGGATCGACGGAGATATCCACTTCAGGATATTGGCGCCCGCTCTCGCCGCGCACCGCCATTCCGACTTTCTCGCCGATGTACAACATCGGCGCTTCGTCACGCTCGCCTTCGCCGATCACGATCGTGCCGTCAATCGGAACCGAATCCATCTCGCTGCGCATGGCTTCGACGGCGACTTGATCCGACTTGTGGCGGTCGCCTTGTCCCATCGTGTGCGCGCAGGCAATCGCCGCGCGCTCGACGACGCGCAGGAAGTCGAGTGAGAGATCGTCGGCCGAAGCCGGAGCGTCCTGTTTCGGATTCGTGACTGTCTTAGTTGCCATCTTGTCTCCACGCGGGCAGTTCACACCGCGTCGGCTTGTCCGTTCGGTAGCCGAGCAGGTAGTCCGCCTGCATGATCTTGTGAATCTCGCGTGTGCCCTCGTAGATCACGGCGCCTTTGCAATTCCGATAAAAGCGGCCAACAGGGTACTCATCTGAGTAGCCGTTCGCACCGTGAATCTGCACCGCATCGCCGGCGGCACGCTCAGACGCGACCGTCGAGAACCATTTCGCCAGACCGGTCTCGCGTGTGTTGCGGCGGCCCTCGTTCTTGAGCCACCCGGCGCGGGTCCACAGCAGCCGCGACGCCTGATAGTCGGACTCCATCTGCGCGATCAGCTCTTTGACGAGCTGGTGCGAGCCGATCTCGACGCCGAACGTCTTACGCTCTTTCGCGTACTTGACGCTGGCATCGCGACACGCCCGGATGAGCCCCGTGGCTCCGGCCGCAACGGTGTAACGCCCCTGGTCGAGCGCGAACATGGCGATCTTGAATCCCTCGCCTTCCCTGCCGACAAGATTCTCTGCTGGCACCTCGACGTCTTCCATCTTGAAGAACCCGGTATTGCCGGCGAGGATGCCCCACTTCTCCGTCAACGTGCCGCTCGAGAATCCTTTGAACGCGCGTTCCACCATGAACGCGCTCATCCCGGATGGATCTCGCTGCTTCTTCTTGTCCAGATCGCTCCACGCGAACACAAGGAAGTTGTCGGCGACATCGGCGAGGGAGATCCACATCTTCTCGCCGGTGAGCAGATACCGATCGCCTTTCTTGATGGCCACCGTCTGAATGCCCCGAGCGTCGCTGCCCGCAGACGGTTCGGTCAGGCCGAAGGTGGCGATCTTCTTGCCCTGTGCCTGCGGAACGAGATAGCGCTGCTTCAGATCCTCGGTGCCCCACGCGAGCAGGGTCAGCGAGTTCAAGCCGACGTGCACGGACATGATCACGCGCAGCGACGTATCCACGTACTCCAACTCTTCGCTCGCCAGCCCCAGACAGACGTAGTCCATGCCGGCGCCGCCGTAGTTGGCAGGCACTGAGATGCCCAACAAACCGAGTTCGGCCATCTGCGGCAGGATGCCGCGATCGAACTTGTGCGCGCGATCCAACTCGCGAATGCGCGGCGCGACCTCTCGCGCACCCCATTCGCGGACGGATTGTTCGAGAAGACTTTGCTCGTCGGTGAGCTCGAAGTTCAGCATCAGCGAGTGGCCGGCGGAGTCGTGGGAGGCGCCTCGGCGGGCTTCCTGAACAGCACTTCGCGAAGGTTGCTCTTGAGCAGGAACTGTTCGGTGACGCGCAGTTCCTCGAACATACGCTGGATGTCGCGGTTCGGCATCGGGCGCTGCTTGCCACGCGCCGCCGCATAGGGTCGATGCTGAAGGTGTGTGGGATCGATGACGATGTGCCGCGTGTATTCCGGCTTCGCACCAGGCTGCGGCTCCGCGGTGACGAAGAATGCCAGCAACACGCCTTCGGGTTTCAGGATGCGCGTCAGCTGCTCGGCGAGTTTCTTGGCGGAGTTCTTATCCAGATAATCGAAGACGTCCCAGCACAATATGCCGTCGATGCTCGCGGACGGGTGCGGAAATCGCTTCGATAAGGCCGCCGGCAAATCCTCGAGTTTGCCTTCACGGACATGCCGATCGATGTCCTTGGACAAGTCCTCGACGATGATCTTGCAGCCGAGCTGCTCGCCGAAGAAGCTGACGTTCGACCCGACCACCGGACCGAGATCGAGCAGGACTGGCTGCGTCCGCGCACTCAGACTCGCCACGAATCGGGCAAGGACTTTCGTCGGATGTACGGGTGCATCCGATGCACCTGCATCGGAATCGGCGGGTTCCTTACGGCGACGGGAGAACAGATCGGAGAGCGACACCGACGTGATGATGACACAGAGATTCCGGGTCGGTGCAGGGGTCCACCGGAACGCCTTCGCGGCGTTCCGTTTTCCCCACCGACCCGCAATCGCTGCGGGATCGCCGCGCGTTAGTGCGCGGCGGCTTGCGGCTGAGCCTGGGACTGCTGCGGAGCGGGCTGCGACGACGCCTTCTGCGATTCCTTCGCGGCCGGCTGACCACCCTTACGCTGCATGTCCACGCTGCCACGGAAATGCGCGCCCTCAGCGATGGCCACGCGTGGCGCGATGATGTCGCCGTCGACGGATCCGCCGTCGCGGATATCAACCTTCTCAGACGCGGTCACGTTGCCGTTGACCTCGCCGAGCACTATGACGGCCTTGGCAAAGACCTGCGCTTTGATCTTGCCGTTCGGGCCGATGGTGAGCACGTGGTCCTTCAGCTCGATCTTCCCCTCGACCTGACCCTCGATGGTGAGAT
>JBKPRH010000104.1:0-9553 GCA_046765795.1 Acidobacteriota bacterium
GGTTTCTCGGGTCGCGCCGCTCACGCGAATGGCAATGCTCTTCAGGGTCGTGAGTCCCTGCCGCCCGCTGACCTTCGTATAGCCGTCGAACAGTCCAAACGCCACCGTGTTGCCTCGTTCGTCGTGCACAGGGCACTCGCGCACCGCCATCACGCGACGCGAGCCTCGCGCATAGTGGCCCATGATGAGACTGGAACCTCGATTGGACCCGAACACGAAGTGGACCTTCTGACGGTAGTGCCAGGGATCCTCGAGTGGTGTTGCCGCGATCATCGGGCGTGCCGCCGGCGCTTTGGGCACCGTCCGCTTCACGAGGCGATCCACCATCGCGGTCTTCAGCCGCAGTTGTTCGCCATACGCGATGTGCTGCCAGGCGCAGCCACCGCAGACGCCGAAATGCGAGCAGCCGGGTTGCACGCGATGCGGCGACGCACGCACGACCTCGAGAACGGTCGCTGCACGCGGGCGCGAGCGATCGAACGACACGCGCACACGCTCGCCAGGCATTGTGAAAGGAACGGTGATGATTTGGCCGCGATGACGTGCGACGCCGTCACCGGACGTGTTGAGCTGCTCGATGTCGAGAACGATCTCAGCCACACCAGGCTCTCTAATTTGACACAATAGCCGCACACGCTTTCAGGAGGAGTCTCGTGGCACTACGCCGCGGCGTCGCATTCGTGTTCGCCTTCATCGGTCTTGCCGTGCTTGTGTCGATGGCTGGCATCACCTTCATGTACTTCGCGGTGTCGCGCGCGCCAGCCGTGCCCTCGTCGGCGACGCTCGTGCTCCGGCCAGGAGGCGATCTCCAGGAGGTCGTCCCCGACGATGTGGTCGGTCAGGTGTTCGGCAGGGAAGTGGACACGGTGCGCGGCTTCGTGGACAACCTGCAGAAGGCCAAACGCGATTCGCGCATCAAGACCGTCTTGCTGATGCCGTCGGGCCTGCAGCTGCCGTACTGGGCCAAGGTGCAGGAACTGCGCGATGCGATCGTTGACTTCCGCAAGTCGGGGAAACGGGTGGTCGCGTTTCTCGAATATGGCGGGGATCGCGAGTACTACCTGGCGAGTGCCGCTGACAAGGTCTACCTCCTCCCGAGCAGCCCGCTCGATCTGAGCGGCGTCGCCTCGTACGAGGTCTTCTTGCGCGGTGCGTTCGACAAGGTCGGCGCATATCCTGACTTCATTCACATCGGTGACTACAAGTCCGCCGCCAATCAGCTCACCGAAAAGGGCTTCACAAAGGCGCATCGTGAGATGACCGAGTCGCTCAATCGCGACATGTTCGATCAACTCGTTCGAGGGATCGCCGAAGGCCGTAAGAAAAGCGAGCAGGAGGTGCGCGCGCTGATCGATCAAGGGCCGTTCGTGCCCGAAGACGCCCTCAAAGCGGGGCTGGTCGATGACCTCGCGTACGAGGACGAGCTCGACGATCGCGAGCCCACGCTCGGCGATCATGATAAGGACCGTATCGACGGTCAAAACTACCAGCGGATTACCCCGACGTCGGTCGGCTTCCGTCCACGATCCCGGGTCGCGCTCGTGTATGCCGTCGGAACGATTGCCTCGGGCAAGAGCACGTTCGACCCGCTCAACGGCACCGTCCTCGGATCGGACACCTTGATCGAGCAGATCCGTGCTGCGCGCGACGACGACAGCATCAAGGCCATTGTGCTGCGCGTCGATAGCCCTGGTGGATCGGCCCTGGCGTCGGACGTGATCTGGCGCGAGCTGATGATCACGCGCGACGCCGACAACTCCCGGCCGCTCATCGTCTCGATGTCGGACCTTGCCGCGTCGGGTGGCTATTACATCGCGATGGCCGGCGACAAGATCGTGGCGCAGCCAGGTACGCTGACGGGATCGATCGGCGTCTTCGGCGGCAAGATCGCGATCGGTGGAGCGCTCAACAAGGTCGGAGTCAACTACGACTCGGTCGTGTCTGGTCAGAATGCCAGCATCGATTCGCCGTTCACCCCATTCACGCCCTCGCAGCGCGTCAAGGTGCAGGACATGATGCAGAGCATCTACGACGACTTCGTCGAGAAGGCTGCCGAGTCCCGCAACACGACGCCAGAAAAAGTGCACGCGGTCGCCCAGGGTCGTGTCTGGACCGGTCAGCAGGCGCGCGAGCGCGGGTTGGTGGACGCGCTCGGCGGGCTCGATACCGCCGTCGCCATCGCGAAGGAACAGGCCAAGATTCCGAAGGACGAAGACGTCGAGCTCGTCGTCTTCACCGGACGACGGACGCTCTATGAGGCGCTCTCGGAACAGTTCGGCGGAGGCGCAAGCCTGCTGGCTGCGCTCGGCAACCGAAGCGACGCGCGAGCGATCGGCGCGGTGACGGCGCCGGCGCGCTTATTCAGGCGCGGCGAACCACTCACGCTCCTGCCGTTTGCGTTTGTGCGGTGACTGGTTGGTGGTTGGTAGTTAGTGGTTAGTGGTTAGTGGTTAGTGGTTAGAACTCAACCACCAACCACCAACCACGAACCACCAACTAGAGTTGATACATCGAGACGATGCGCTGGACGACGTCGACGTTGATTTCCGGTTTGACGCGGTCCTTCGCCTTGACCATGTAGGCGCTGAAGAAACGGCCTCGACGTTCGTTGAGGACTTCGGCGCGGAACGTCTCCTTCGCTTTCCGGAACTCCTCGGGCGTCACCGGATCCTTCTCGACCACGCGGACGATGACCGTGCCTTCGTTGGTCTTGATGGGATCGCTGACCCCGTTCACGGGCAGCGAGAACGCGACCTTGTCCACCTCGGGGCTCACGCCGATGTTGTCAGGCAGTGCCGCGTTGCGTGCGATCAGTTCGGTGTCCTTCGCGTCAAAGCCCTGCGCTTTGGCGGCGGCTGCGAAGTTGGGCGCTGATTTCAGCGCGGCGGCGATCGTGCTCGCTCGCTGGCTGCTCAATTCCGCGGCGCGCTGGCGAATGAGGTCGTCTTTGACCCGGTCCTTCACTTCGTCGAGCTTCGGCACGTAGGGATCCTTTTTCTCGACCACCGCGATGAAGACCGGTCCACGCGACGAGGGGACCGCCTTGCTGACCTGCTTGTCGGTTAGCGTGAACGCTTCCTGCGACACTTGCGGAGTGACGCCGAGCCCGGGGACCGGATCCTCACGCTGGAACAACCCGGACTCCTGCACCATCAGGCCCAACTCCTTGGCCACGGTGTCGAGGTCTCCCGGATTCTGGATGCGCTTTTCGAGGTCGCGCGCCTGCTGCGACACGCGCTGATCGGCGGTCTCCATCGCCAGCTGCTGCTGAATCTGCGGTCGCACTTCCTCGAGCGTGCGTGTCGAGCCCGCCTTCTTATCCACCACTTTGATGATGTGATAGCCGAACTGCGACTTGACCAGATCGCTGATCTGACCAGGCTGCATCGAGAATGCCGCCTGTTCGAATTCCGGCACCATGCGGCCGCGGCTGAAGTAATCGAGGTCGCCGCCATTCGGCGCCGAGCCCTTGTCCTCTGAGACCTTCTTGGCCAACTCGGCGAAATCGGCGCCGCCCTTCACCTGCTTGAGGATGTCTTCGGCGCGCTTCTTCACGTCAGCGTCGTTCTTGCCTGCGGTCTCGAGCAGGATGTGGCTGGCTTTCACCTGTTCCGGCGTCTGGTACTGCTGAATGTTGTCGTTGTAGTAGCGCTGTATGTCGGCGGGCGGGACCACGACCTTCTGACGCGCCTGCTCACGATCGAGCAACAGATATTTGATCTTGCGCTGCTCACCGCGACGGTACTCCGCGCTGTGCGACTGATAGTGCGCCGCGATGTCGGCGTCGGTCACGGTGACCTTGTCGCGGAAGCGATCCGCCGTCAGCGCCACAACCTGCAGTTTCACCTTCTCGTTGCGCTGCGTGTACTCACGCTCGAGATCGCTGTCGGAGACGGCCATCCAATCGGTGAGCGCCGATCGCAGCTTGTCTACGACGAGGCTGCGACGCAGACCTTCTTCGAACTGGCTGGCGGTCATCGGCGGGTTCTGGCTTTGCAGCAACTGCCGATACCGCGTTTCGCCGATGAACTGTCCGTTCTCCTGAAGACCGGGCAGCGACAAGATCTGTTGGGCGAGCTCGTCGTCGGTGACGCGAATGCCATTGCGGTCGGCTTCGATCAGGGCGACCTGCTCCTCGATCATTTGATTCAGGATCTGTTGATCGACGCCAAGCTGTCGCAGCAACGATGTGTTGATGCTGCCGCCCAACTGATTGCGGTACGCCTGAATCTGCGAGATGTAGCGTTGCTGGAACTCGCCGGCCGTCACGGAACGGCCCCCGACTTCAGCGACGACCTCGCCTGGCGCTGCACCCGTCCCGTTCGGTCTCGTACTCACGAAGTCCGGGATGTACAGCAGGATGAACGTCAGTACGACTACCGCAAGACTCCACTTAAGGATGTTCTTGTGGCGGCGCATCCGGTCGAGCATCGTCATTGATCGAAGTCCTCTGTCCTTGGGGTTGATCCCTTCGTGGTGTTTGGCTCCGGGTCCTCAAGGATCAAGGACCAGGAACAAGGACGAAGGACCAAGTATTTAAATGTACGTCACGAATTAACGAAGCTGCAACCCGTTGCACGACCGTCCGATAAGAGGTGCGAAGGGGTCACAACAGCCGACGGTGGGTAGGGTGGCAGGTGCCTGACCAGCCGACGCCTTGTGATATTATTTGATAGAACCGAAAGGACTTAGCGGTCTTTCACGCCGCGCGGTCGTGGGCCGTTCACCCCACGGCACCGGCCGTCGAGCCACGGCCCCTCTGACGACTAGTGAGATCTGTCTCCAGAAAGCGTGACCCGGGGCCTCGTGCGGCCAGACGTCCCCGGCGGCCCGACCTGGCCGTCCGGCTCAAGCTCCGTGCGCGCGCCCTCAAGACCCGCGTCGAGCGACGAGACGCCCTCATCGAAGCGGTCCGCGAGGCGAACGGCACGCGCGATTCACGCAAGGTGGGCGAGTGGCTGGTGCGCCAGGCGCAGGGATGGGTCCCGGCTCCAAGCTGGGTGGTCATCGCTCACGATCCGAACGGCCATTTGAATGTGCTTGCTGACACCGGCCTCGTGCCCAATCTCGGACCGTCGTTGTGGTCGGCGGCCAATTGGGTGATGCGACACGGCACTGAGTTTTTTTCCGGCGATCTCGAGAGGGATCCGCGTAGCGGGCCAGGCGCGGTCGGGTCGGTGATCGCCTTCCCGCTTCTGTGCCGTAACCGCTGCATCGGTGTGTTGGTTGGCCTGGATCCGAGTCCATCGACCTCGACACCGTCGATGAGCGCGTCACTGGTGATGGCGTTGCGCGAGCTGCTCGAGCCGTCGGCCATCGCCCTCGACAACGTATTGGCGCTCGAGAAAGCCGACGCGCTCTCGGTGACCGACGACCTCACTCGACTGTCGAATTCGCGCCACCTCTATCGAGTACTGCGGACTGAAGCCAAACGCGCCGTGCGAAACGGGCGAGCGCTTTCGTTGCTGTTCCTCGACCTCGATACGTTCAAGCAGGTCAACGATTCGCACGGACATCTCGCCGGCAGCAAAGTGCTCGTCGAAGCCGCTGCGGTCATCAAGAAATGCTCACGTGAGACCGATACGGTCGCACGCTTCGGTGGCGACGAGTTCTCTCTGATTCTTCCTGACACCGGAACGGAGGGAGCAATCAGCGTCGCTGAGCGTATTCTTGAAGCGATGCGTGAAGCGCGCTTTCTGACATCCGATGGACTGTCTGTTCGTCAGACGGTTTCCATCGGCGTCGCGACATTGGTTCCGGAATCGCCCAAGACCGCTGAAGAACTCATTAAACTCGCCGACATGGCGATGTACAGGGTCAAGGCTGCCGGTAAAGACGGCATTCATTTCGCCCAGGAGGGCTCGTAGTTGCCTCTCGGTTCGTTTTTCTCGCTTTTCTCGAGCGATCTCGCGATCGATCTCGGCACGGCCAACACCTGCGTCTATGCCCGCGGCAAGGGCATCGTCGTCAACGAGCCGTCGATCGTGGCGATCAACAAAGTGAACGGCCGCGTGGAAGCGGTGGGGAAGGACGCCAAGGACATGCTCGGGCGCACGCCCGGCAACATCGTGGCGATCAAGCCGATGAAGGACGGAGTCATCGCCGACTTCGAGGTCACTGAAAAGATGCTGACCTACTTCATCAAGAAGGCCCATAACCGCAACGTCTGGGTGCGTCCGCGCATCGTCATCGGCGTGCCCTCTGAGATCACGCAGGTCGAGAAGCGCGCAGTGAAGGACAGCGCCTACCGCGCCAAGGCCAGCGAAGTGCATCTGGTCGAGGAAGCGATGGCCGCGGCAATCGGCGCCGGCATGCCGATCACCGAGCCGTCGGGCAACATGATCGTGGACATCGGCGGCGGCACCACCGACATCGCCGTCATCTCACTGGCCGGTATCGTCTACAGCAAGGCGGTGCGCGTCGCCGGCAACGAGATGGATGAAGCGATCATCCAATACATCAAGAAGACGTACAACCTTCTCATCGGCGAACGCACGGCCGAGCAGATCAAGATGGAGATCGGCTCTGCCTATCCGCTCGAAGAGAAGATGACGATGGAGATCAAGGGGCGCCATTTGATCGAGGGGGTGCCGAAGACGATCACCATCACGGACGAAGAGATTCGCGAGGCGCTGACCGAAACCGTCAATGTGATTGTGGACGCGGTGCGCGTGGCGCTCGAGCGTACGCCGCCAGAGCTTTCTGCCGATATCGTGGATCGCGGCATCGTGCTGACCGGCGGCGGGTCGATGTTGAAGAACCTCGACAAGCGGCTGCGCGAAGAAACCGGGCTGCCGCTGGCGATGGCCGAAGATCCGCTGTCGTCGGTTGTGCTCGGCGCGGGCAAGATGCTGTCGGATTTCAACCTGCTGCGAAAAATATCGATTGACTAACGGCGGGTCCGGGACTCGCCCTACCTGCTATGGCTTTGCTCGACATCCGACAGCGCAGTGGATGGCTTTTCATGGCCGTCGTGGTCGGACATATCCTGCTGATCTCCACACAAGTGAGCACGCGGCGCGGCGTTCCGTTCCTCGAGGCGCTGACCTTTGGTGTCTTCGCCGAAGTTCAGCGAACGACGACGTCGGGGCTCGGAGGCGTGCGGGACGTCTGGCAGAACTACTTCGCCCTGCAGCAGACGCGTCAGGAAAACCAGCAACTGCGGACCGAGCTGGCGCAAATGCGCGTCGGCCTGCAGCAGGAGCGTGCGCTTGCCGAGCAGTCGCGCATGCTGCAGAAGCTCTTAGACATGAAGATGGAAACGCCGCTCAAGACGACCGCGGCGTACGTCATCGCCGGTGCGGCGAGTCCCGACTTCCGAACGGCAACGATCGACAAAGGCACGAGCGATGGCGTGAAGCCCGACATGGCCGTCATCTCACCGGCTGGAGTCATTGGCCGCATCATTCTGCCGACGTCACGCGCCGCGAAGATCCAACTCCTCATCGATCGTGACGCCGCGGCTGGCGCGGTGACCGAGCGCGGGCGGGCGCAGGGCGTCGTTGTCGGAACGGGGACCTCACTGCGGCTGGACCACGTGCCGGGCACCGCGGATATCAAGGTTGGTGACCGCGTGGTGACATCCGGCATTGAAGGGATCTACCCGAAGGGGTTTGAGATTGGGCAGATTGAATCGATTGAGCGCCGGGCCGGCGAGTTCAGCGCTGTGATCATTCGTCCGGCCGTGGAGTTCTCGTCTGTCGAAGCCGTGCTCGTGGTCTTGACTGAGTCGAATCAGTCGGTCGCGGCCGCCATCGACCGTTCAAACGATGAGGGCCGGTGAGAACGGCGGGCGTTCTGATCGCGATTGCGTTGGCGTTGGCGCTGCAGACGACGCTGGCGCGGTTCGTCGTCGGCGGCACGACCGCGATCGATCTCGTGCTGGTGACCGTGGTGTATATCGCGCTGACAGGCGGTCCGGTCAGCGGCATGCTGGCCGGCAGCATCGCCGGGTTGATTCAGGACCAGCTCTCGACCGGAGTGCTCGGTATCGGCGGGTTGGCGAAGTCGATCGTGGGATTTGCTGTCGGGGCGATCGGGCAGCAGTTCATTATCACCGCGGCGCTGCCGCGGTTCGTGACATTCATCGGGGCGACAGCGGCGTATCAAGCATTGTTCATGGGACTCTACGTGGTGCTCGGGTTACGGAGCTTCCCGTCGCCATGGAAGGCGATCGCGACGCAGGCGCTCGGTAACGCAGTGGTGGGGATGATTGCGTTCACGATCATCGAAGCGCTGCCTGGCGTGATGGAACGACGGCGTATCGGGCGACGAACCAGGCATTGAGGATCAAGGATCTTTTTTATGGCTGTCGCTGAAGAACGAAGGCGTATCGGGACACGGTTAGTCAGCCTGCAAGTGGGCGCCGTCATCGTCTTTGCTGCGCTGGGAATCTGTTTCTGGACCCTGCAGATCGTGCAGCACTCCAAATACGAGGAGATGGCGGCGAACAATCACCAGCGCACGCTGGCGCTGCGCGCGCCGCGTGGGGTGATGTTCGACCGCAACGGCAGGGTCCTGGTCGATAACCGCAACTCCTTCACGATTTCGATCGTCCGCGAGCACACCAAAGATCTCAGTCGCACCGTGGAGCTGCTGTCCCATGTGGCCGGCCTCGATCCCAAACAAGTGAAGCAGATCGTCGATCGGCATCGCGGCGAGCCGAGCTACCGGCCGATCGTCGTCGTCGAGGATGCCTCGCTGGCACAGGTGGCGGCGATTACCGCCCGTCGTCTGGACTTCGAGCTTCCCGATGTCGTGGTCGAAGAGGTGCCGACGAGGAAATATCCGGCGAATGCGCTGGCTGCTCACCTGTTCGGGTACGTGGGTGAGGCCAGCGACACACAGGTCGGCGATGGCGTCATGCAGGGTGACATCATCGGGCAGCAGGGCATCGAAAGGGCCTACAACAAACTGCTCATGGGCGAGGACGGCGCACGGCGCGTGGTCGTCAACAGCACGGGACGCGAGATGCGGATGATCGATGAGATTCCGCCGACCGAAGGACGCCGCGTCCAGTTGACCGTTGACTACGACCTGCAAAAGGCGGCCGAGGACGGGTTCCGCAACGCCGGGTTCAATGGCGCCGCGCTGATCATGGATCCGCGTAATGGCGAGGTGCTGACTTACACGAGCCTGCCGTCGTACGACCCGAACGACTTCGCGGCCGGGATCGATCGTGTCACGTGGGCATCGCTCAACACCGACAAGCTGCGGCCGCTGCAGAACCGCGTGCTGCAGGGGCGCTACTCGCCGGGGTCGACGTTCAAGATCGTCGTCGCCACCGCGGCGCTCGAAGAGGGGCTCGTCACGCCCGACTTCAAGGTGACGTGCAACGGCGGTGCGAACTTCTTCGGGCGCTACTTCAAGTGCCATCTCAAGGGCGGACACGGCACCGTGGATATGCGGCACGCCATCGAGAAGTCGTGCAACGTCTATTTCTACACGCTCGGCAACATGCTGGGCGTGGACAAGATCCACAAGTGGGCCGAGAAGCTCGGGCTTGCCGGCAAGACCGGCATCGATCTGCCGAACGAGCAGGAGAGCATCGTCC
>JBKPRH010000105.1:0-10006 GCA_046765795.1 Acidobacteriota bacterium
GGAGAGAAGTCAAGACCGCTGACGAGTACCGTGGCTGGCTGATGCAGCGGGACTCGCATCCTGCAGCGCTGATTCAGCGGGAGGTGCTCGCGAAGGGACGGCGAGCGCTGGTCGTCTACGGTGACGGTCACTTCCAGGCGAGAAGCGAGCGTCCAGGACGATCGCTTGTCGGCATACTCGAGACAACGGGGACCAAAGTCTTCACGGTGACGAGCACCTTCGCGGACCTCTCGAAGTTTCAGAGCGACGTCGCGGGTTGGCCCACTCCGTGGCTCGCGTTGTTGAAGGGCACTCTCGTCGGTGCGGCACCCTATGACACATTCTTCGGTCCGCCACCACCCGTGGACTTCTTCAAGGCCAACCCGCTCATCGAGGATCACTTCGACGCCGTGCTCGTCATGGGGACCGCCTCTGAGATGCGGTTAGCTCCACTCGAGTACCCCCACTGCAACGATCCTGACTACGCGCGAATGCGACGAGTCAGGATGGAACTGGCCGGCATTCCAGTGGCATCGGACCCACAGCGGCTCAGCAGGGAGTGCGCCGCGGCCGCGCCGAAATAGCCTCCTCTTTACATCCCACACGAAGCAAGCATAGACTCCTGTCGGCATCACACAGGAGCGCCTTCAGGCTTTAGGCTCTGGGCTCTAGGCTCTGGGAGAGCCTCACATGGAAAACCGCTCATCGATTCTCCAGGGCACTCTGGATCTGATGGTGCTCAAGACCCTCGACGTGATGGGGCCGATGCACGGCTACGGCCTGGCGCGTCGCATCGAGCAGATCAGCGAGGACGCGCTGCTGGTCAATCAGGGCACGATCTATCTCTGTCTCATCCGCCTCGTGCAGAAGCGCTGGATCTCCGCGAAGTGGGGAACATCGGAGAACAATCGCAAGGCGAAGTTCTACGCCATCACCAAGGCTGGACGAAAGCAGCTGCAGGCTGAGGCCAGCAACTGGGAGCGGCTGTCCGGCGTCATCGGCCGGCTGCTGCGTCTGTCGCCGAGCGCGTAAGCCATGGTCGCGCCGTTGCTGCGGATGCTGGGGCGCGTGCTCGCGGTGCTGACCAGACGCCGCGACGATGAGGATCTCGAGCAGGAGCTCGACGCGCATCTCGGCATGCTCGTCGACGACTATCGACGCAGCGGTCTGAGCGAACGCGATGCACGGCGGGCGGCGTTGGTGGCTGTCGGCGGCCGCGCCCAGCTTCGCGAGGAGCACCGCCGCACGCGCGGCCTGCAGTGGCTCGAAGACCTCATCGTTGATCTTCGCTACGCGTGTCGCGCGTGTGCGGGTCAATCCGGATTCACCATGACGGTGGTAGTGACGCTCGCCATCGGCATCGGAGCCAACACCGCGATGTTCAGCGTCGTGCGTAGTGTTCTCCTTGAACCACGTCCCTATGCGAATGCGGATCGGCTGGTGACGGTGAGCGAACTCTGGCCGCAGCTTCCCGGGCCGCGACCGGTATCGATGCTCAACTATCAGGACTGGGTCCGCCAGAACACCGTGTTCGATCGCATCGCCGCCGTGTCGTGGGGAAGTGTCACGGTCAGTGGAGTCGGCGAATCCGTCTATGTCAACGGATCAACCGTCTCCCCCGCGTACTTCGACGTGTTCGGTCTGCGCGCCGCTCTGGGACGCACGTTTCTACCCGGCGAGGATCAGCCCGGCCGCGATCGTGTCGTGGTGATCGGGCATCGTCTATGGATTTCGCAGTTTGCGGCGAATCCGGCGATTGTCGGAACGTCAATCCGTCTCGATGGACAGAGTTACACCGTCGTCGGCGTCATGCCGCCGCACTCGAGCATCGAGTTCCTCGATCCACAGATCTGGCGTCCACTTGCGTTCGACACGCTTCCACCCCGCGGATCGCGAACGTTGCGACTGGCCGTGGCCAGGTTGAAGCCGGCTGTCACTCGCGACCAGGCACAGACGGAGATGCAGGTCATCGCGAAACGGTTGGCTGCCCAGTATCCCGAATCGAACCGCGACTACGGCGCCGTCGTCGAGGCGCTCACCGGTCCCGTTGGACCGAACGTTGAGACATCGTTGTATCTGCTGTTCGGGGCAGCGGGTCTCGTGTTGATTATTGCGTGCGTCAATCTTGCTGCGCTCGCGCTCACGCGAGGTGGGACACGCACGCGCGAGGTGGGCATTCGGCTGGCGCTTGGCGCCACACGAGGCCGGTTGATGCGTCAGTTCCTGACCGAGCATCTCGTGCTTGGCATGTGCGGTGGTCTTGTTGGAATCGCCCTCGGCTATGGGCTCGTGACAATCATGAAGGCAGCCATTCCCACGACCGGTCTGCGCGCCGCGTTCCCTCCAGACACGGTGATTGGCGTCGATGGCTGGGGCTGGCTGTTTGCCGTAGCGCTGTCGGCTATCAGCGGGCTCTCGTTTGGGTTGGCACCAACCATCGTCGCGACACGCCAGTCTCTCACCGCGGCGATCACGCCAGGCGGAGGTCCACTGATGGCGTGGAGTCGCGCACGCGGCCGCCACTTCCTTATCGCGGTCCAACTGGCTGGTGCGTTCGTTCTCGTCGTCAGCGCCTCAGCGCTCGTTCGCGGATTCGTCGCGCTGAGCGCACGCGTCGAGTCTGGCTTTACGGCGACGAACGTACTCACGGCACAACTCCCGACACCATACAGGCGGTTCGAATCCGCTGTGGCGCTCAACGCTCACCTCGACGAGATCGCGCGGCGCATTCAGTCGCTGCCAGGGACGCGCGATGTGGCGTTTGCTGATTCGTTGCCTACACAAGGTGCCTCGTACTTGACGCGGTTTCAGATCGTCGGTCGGGCCACGGACCAATTTCTGCGTCGGCCGCTCGGCGGTTTCAAGGTGGTAAGTCCCTCGTACTTCCAGGCTGTCGGTCTTCGTCTTCTTGCGGGCCGTGTCTTGGACGACGGCGACCGCGACGGTGCGCCGTTTGTCGTTGTCGTCAACGAGACGCTGGCGCGCACGCACTTTCCCGGAGCATTGGCGGTCGGCCAGCGGCTGCTGATGCGCCGCATCCCGCTCGAAGCCGCGACATCAGCCGCAGGACCGGCCCGTCAGGTCCGCCTGACGGCCGATCTCGAATGGACAATCGTCGGCGTCATCGTCGACGAAGGCGTGGACCCGTTCGGCAACCGAGTCGCCGAACCAACGGTTTACGCGACGCGCGAGCAGCACCCGCGCGCGAATCTGGCGCTGGTCGTTCGCACGGAGGGCGACCCAGCGCTCATGCAGGAGCCGGTTCGCAAGGCAGTATCTGCGTTTGACCCGAATCAGGCACTTGCCGACATCGCGCCGCTCGAGACACTCGCCCCTGCCGATGTCGCTCCGGATCGTCTGCGATCGCTCTTGATCTCGATGTTTGCGGCGATTGCCGTGGCGCTCGCTGCTCTGGGCCTCTACGGCGTCGTCTCTTACGCCGTCGCGCAACGCACTCGGGAGATCGGCATCCGCGTGGCGCTCGGCGCGCGACGGCTCGACGTCGGGATGCTCGTCGTACGTCAGACGATGACGATCGTGACGGTTGGCCTCGCAGCTGGTGTCGGTCTCGCACTGATCGTCTCACCAACGCTGCAGGCGTTTCTCTATGGCGTGCCGGCCGTCAATGTCGCGTCGTTTCTGTCCGTCGCCGGCGTGTTGACCGGCGTTGCCCTGATTGCGTGCTACGTGCCGGCACGGCATGCCACCACACTCGATCCGCTGAAGGCGCTGCGTCAGGAGTAGAGCCGTGCATGCATTGTGGCGAATGTTGTCGCGCGTGATCGCCCTCTTCAGACATCGTCGGGACGATGGCGATCTCGATCAGGAGCTGGATGCACACCGCACGCTCCTGGTGGACGAGTACCGTCGCCGCGGCCTTTCGGAGGATGAGGCCAGACGTGCCGCGCGTCTGACGCTGGGCAACGCGACGCAACTGCGCGAGGCGCACCGCGAGATTCGCGGTGTGCCACTGCTCGAAGAAGTCGCGCGTGATTTCCGTTACGCGCTGCGCGGGTGCCGTCGTCAGCCCGCATTTACCACTGTGGCCGTCGTCACGCTGGCGGTCGGCATCGGGGCAAACGCCGCGGTCTTCTCGATCGTGCACGGCGTGCTGATGCGTCCCCTGGCATATGCCGATCCAGATGCGCTCGTGTCAGTGACGAGAAGCCGTTCGGCGGCTCCCGGTGGCCAGGTGTCTCTGGCGCGGTGGATCTCGCTGCGGCGATGGGAGTTGATGCGAGACGCGCGCACGCTCGAGGTCGGTGTGTATCGGCCGTCGTTCGAGGATGCGATCCTCGCCGGTCGCGAGCCGGTCGTGTTGAAAGCGGGGCGCATGTCGGCCAACGTGCTACGGATTCTTGGTGTGCACCCGATCCGGGGACGAGGTTTCCGTCCGGATGATGACACCGAAGGAAGTCCGCCGGTCACGATCATCAGCGAGCGGCTGTGGGCGCGCCAGTTCCAACGCAATCCGTCGATTGTGGGCACGACGATCAGCCTGGGTTCGGTCCCACGTACGGTGATCGGGATCCTTCCAGCAGACTTTCAGTTTCCTGTCAGGGACATCGACCTGTGGCTGCCGCAGCCTGCGGCTGCGGGGTTCATCGCCCGTCAGTACTGGGCCTGCTGCACGCCGCTCATGGGCGTCGCACGGATTCGTCCGGGCTTCACGAGACAGCAAGCCGACGCCGAGATGGCGGTGCTGAACAACCAGTACGAGCCTCCGGGACAGCGACGCGTTGACACTGGTGCGGTCGTCCTGACGTCACTGAAGGACTCGCTGGTCGGACCCGTGAACACCTTGCTGTGGATGCTGATGGCAGCGGTCGGGTTCGTGCTGCTCATCGCGTGCGCGAACGTGGCGACACTGCTCACTGCGCGAGCGACGTCCCGCGTCCGTGAGTTCGCGATGCGTTCAGCACTTGGTGCGAAGCGATCGCGCATCGTGCGTCAACTCGTGACTGAAAGCCTCGTGCTCTCGATGTTCGGCGGCGCGCTAGGGCTTGTCATCGCCTACGCTGGCGTGAGAGCAGTGGCGACGATGACGTTGTTCGATCTGCCGCGCGCGAACGAGCTGTCCGTCAATGGAACCGTGCTCTTCTGGACGGTGGCGATCACGTTCGTCACTGGCGTCGTGTTTGGCACGTTCCCGTCATTGCAGTTGTTCAAGCCGTCGTTGATCGATCGGTTGCGACAGGGCGGTGTGAGCGAGAGTGAACCAGGCCGCTTGCGTGGCTTGCAGATCGGCGCACGCGGTGGGCTCGTTGTCGCGCAGGTCGCACTCTCGCTGATTCTGCTCATCGGCGCGGGCCTCATGGGACAGACGATCGCCAGGCTCACACATGTCGATCTGGGCTTTCCATCGGCAGGCCTGTTGACGATGCGCATTCCGCTGCCGGTGGCCACGTACGACACGGCCGAGAAGCGCGCGCGATTCTTCGACGAGCTCGTGACGCGCGTGCAGGCGATTCCCGGCGTTCGAGGCGCGACCGTCGTGCGCGCGCTGCCAACCACCGGAGGACTGGGCACCAATCTCCAGATCGTCAGCCAGCGAATTGCGGATCCGGGCCACACCCAGGCGGTGCACACCGTCGTGCCCGGTTATTTCGAGGTGGTCGGTCAGCGGGTGAAGCAGGGGCGGTCGTTCGAGCCGCGCGACAACACCGCAGGTGCTCCAGGCGTCGCGATCGTCAATGAAGCGTTTGCGCGGAAGCATTGGCCGTCGTATCCGACGCTGACGCCGATCGGTGAGCGTCTGGAGATTCCGGTCGTCTCCTTGAAACCGCTCGACGTCGTGGGTGTGGTTGCCGACGTGAAGCATAGCGGCCCGACGCGCGTGGCGGAACCGCAGGTCTACATTCCCGATAGGCTCTATCCGCCACAGTTCGCGTTCCTGGCGTTGCGGGCCGACGGCGATCCATTTCGTGCGGTGGATGCCGTTCGTGCGCAGGTCCGGGCTATTGACCCGAACCAATCGATCACGGACGTCAAGATGATGGACCAGATTCTCGAGAGCGCAACAGGGCAGCAGCACCTCGCAGCCCGCGTCCTGGGACTCTTCGCGGGAGCAGGCGTGCTGCTTGCCGTGATCGGTCTGTATGGCGTGATGGCGTATTCGGTCGCGCAACGCACGCAAGAGATCGGAATTCGTCGAGCGCTCGGCGCCAGGCACGGCGAGATCCTGTGGATGGTCGTCGGTCAGGGACTTCGCGTGACGGTCATCGGCCTGGTGTGCGGCCTGGCCGGCGCGTATGCGAGCACCCGCCTCTTGCGATCGTTGCTGTTCGAGGTGAGCACGACCGATATGACGACCTTCGTTGTCGTGCCCGTCGTGTTTGTACTGGTAACGGTGATCGCGAGCTTGATTCCGGCGGTGCGCGCCGCACGGATCGATCCGGTCGGCGCGCTGCGAGTCTGATGCACGCGCAGGCTGAAGCCTGCGCTCTACCTGCCAGACTCCGGCACCAGCATGCGAATCGTGCCGTCCTGCCGTGACGTGACGAACAACTCGCCGTCGCGGCTGGCGCTGATGTGGAGATCCGCGCGCGTCACGCTCGAGCCCATCGTTCGTTCGATGAGATCGCGGAGCGTCACGTAGACGCGCTCGCCGCGCGAGTTGCGCGTGAACAGTTGAATCTCCTCGACCGGCGCTGTCGTCTGCGGGATGCCGTCATCGGCTTTCTTCATCGCCGCGAGATCGGAGGCGAACAGTCGTCCGCGTTGGATGTCGCCGAACACGAACTTGCCGCGCAGTGCCTCAATCCTCCCGTGGTACGCGAACCCGCCCGAGATCGCCTGACCCTCGTTGTGGTCGTAGATGGCGACTGGGTAGGTGAATTCGTCCTTCTTGCTGCCATTGAGAATCTCGGCAGGGAGGGCGAACAGTTGGCCGAGATTGCCGCCGGGACGGATCATGCCGTTTTCCCAGTAGCCTTCTCGCTTCATCCAGCCGTAGTTCTCGCCGTTGCGGACGATGTTGACCTCTTCGATGTTGTTCATGCCGATGTCGCAGGCGTACATCGTGCCGTCGGCCATGTCCCATGACAGGCGATGGGCGTTGCGGAAGCCGTAGGCGTAGATTTCGCCGAGCGTTTTGGGATCGTTGTCAGCGGCGAATTTATTGGCCATCGGGATGGTGTAGTCGCCGAGGCCCTTGACGCCCTTCGTTTCCGAGGGGCTGCGTGGATCGAAGCGCAAGATGGCGGTGATCACCGAATCGAGACGCTGCGTCTGGGTCGGGTTGTTGGCGTTCGGGCCGCCGCCGTTGCTGAACCCATGATCGCTGCCGCTCGTGTAGAGAAGGCCGTAGTCGGCGCTGCCCGGCTTCGCGGTCGGATTGAAACCGACGAAGCCCATCGGGTGCGTCAGGTTCATCACGACGTGCGCCCCGCGATAGAGTTCGCGCCGGGTCCCTTCGAACACGTTCGCGGCGGGATTCCTGGCCCGCCACTCGGTGATCACGTTGTGATAGGTGACGTCCTTGGCTGTGTAGCCTGGAGGAATGAAGTTCGGCGTCGACGGGTTCCCCTCGGCGCGCTCGCCGTGGACCGTGTAGAAGAGGCCGTTCTTCGCGAACTCTGGATGGAAGTCGAAGCCAATCAGGCCGCTCTCGAGACGGTTGTAGATCGCGTAGGGAAAGAGCTTTGCGAAGTCGAGGTATACGCTTGGCTGATTGTTCTTGTCGAGCAGATACAGAAGCCCGCGCGAGTCGTTGGTGAAGCGGCGGCCGTCGGGCAGGTCGCGCACGAACTGCACGCGCGCCCAGCCAGCCGGGTTCACGTCCTGGTCGGGCTTGAGCATGCTCCGGGTATCCGGCAGGCGCACCATGTCCCGAATTTCCACCATGAGTCCGCGCTTCTCGACCGGCGCAGGAAGCGGATCGGTGACCTGGGCGTGGACGAACGCAATCGCGAGCGTCAGAGCAGAGACGATGAGGAATGAAATCCGAACGCGCATGATGCCTCCGGTAGTCGGCGGACTGAAGTCCGCGGTCTACTTCTTCTGTGCCCGCGCCGTGGACGGCGGCACGTGGCCCTTCAGCCGCATGTACACGACCATGTTGCCGTAGTGCTCGTTGTTGTGCGTGGTATTGAACACGAGTACCGAACCGCGGCTGGCCTGCTTCTTCGCCGATCCCGCCATCGTGATCAGTGCGTTGTAATTTGCATCCGTCGTCCCGTTGTAGACGTCGTCGCAATACTTCAGCGCGTCGTTGATGCCTTTGACGAGCGCGGCCTTATCAGTCGCCCGCTCGAAGTTCTCCTTGCTTGGCGGTGGCTCGCCCTTCGCCTGTGAACAAAAGAAGAAGTTGGCGTTGACAACGTGACCGACTAACTCGGCGAAGCTGCGGACCTGCGGCGTTGCCTTGAATGAATATTCTTCGGCCGGCATGCTGGCAGCGGCGTCAGCGAGATTCTGGCGGATGGTCGCATGCATCGTCTTTACGACCGACGCCATCGATGGCGATAAGGCTTCGTTGAATCCGGCGTCAGTCGTTTGAGCCGAAACCGACATCGGAATCAGGAGCACACAGAGACTACAGAGGAGACCGCGCAGCATGATCGAGGACCCTTTCCCAATGGCGCGCCCGGCATGCCGGGCGACTGTCGCCGGTTCGACAGTCTAGCCTAGTCGACTCGTCGGGTATGCTCAACGTTTCGTCCTGGAGAGCTTATGCGACTGGTCAGATTCGGCGGCGCGATGAGCCTCGATGGTTACATCGCCGGTCCTAACGGCGAGCACGACTGGATCGTGATGGATCCCGAGATCGACTTCGCGGGCATCATGAGCCAGTTCGACACCTTCCTCATCGGCCGCAAGACGTTCGACGTCATGAAAGGGATGGGGAACGCGGGGAAGTCGTCGAAGGGCATCACCAACATCGTCTTCTCGCGCACGTTGAAGCAGAGTGACTATCCGAAGGTGAGGATCGAGTCCGACGCCGAAGCGGTTGTGAAGGAACTGAAGACGAAGCCCGGGAAGGACATTGCGATCTTCGGCGGCGGCGAGCTGTTTCGCAGCCTGCTTGCTCTTGGCCTGGTCGATCGCATCGAGATGTCGGTGATCCCGGTGCTGCTCGGCACCGGGATCCCGGTCCTTCCTCCTCCCGCTTCGCGCGTGATGCTCAAGTTGCGTTCGCAGCGCGTCTACACGAAGACCGGCACGCTCGGCGTCGAATACGAGATTGTGAAGAGTGCCAGCGGCTCACGGCGCTAGCGACCGCATCTCGTCACAGTCAACCCTGCCGGTGATCACCGCCTGTCTCGTCTGCCAGCGGGAGCCGAGAACGAAGCTGGCCCACTTCGATTCATTGAACGTGCATGTGGCCGTCTTCTTGTCCTCGCGCTCGAGGTTGACGACGTAGCGCTCGCGATGTGCGCCCTCGCGCTCGCAGCCGAGGCACACGCCAGCCTGCGCCAGACGGACGTCTGGCCAGCGTCGAGTCTCGAGCAGCGACGCGCCACGCTCCACTTCAGTGCGCGCGACCAGCCACCGGTTGACTGAGTAGTGGCAACGGTCGTCATAGACCGGCACGTCGCGGTACTTGGTGGTGCAGCTCTCCGACTCACTGTAGGTGCCGTCGCCGTTGTCCGACCGCACCGTACGACACTCTTGCCCGTCGGGGACTTGATCGTAGGAGCGCACCTCGCGCGTGCGGCTGATACGGTACGCGTCGGCCGGAATTGAGCCGCACCAGTCGCTCGCGCTGGTCGGCGCGAAGCGCTCGACGTCGATACTGCGCTCCCAGTTGTGGCCGACGACCGTCAGCTGTACCTCGTCCTTCCAGAAGAGTGCCAGGCCGATAAGACCGAGCACAAGACCGATGACCAGGAGGCCAATGACGCCCGTCGCCGACAAGTGACTGGGCTCTTCCAGCTCCGCGCTCAGCGGGCTCGTCGCCGCGCGCTCGGCTCGCGCGTCGGCTTCGGTTTCGCCATAGAAAACCTCTCCCTGTGCGCGCTGCTGAGCGTGGCGCCGCGGCGCGATTTTCGCGCCGTCTTTGCCTCCGCCGCACTGCGTGCAATGC
>JBKPRH010000106.1:0-9270 GCA_046765795.1 Acidobacteriota bacterium
CTTCCAGGCTTTGGCGGCTCATATCTCTTTCGTTCGTCCTCGCTGCACGCGTGTAGTGTCCGGCGTGTGCCGGACCCGTTCTTTTAGGGTGGCCAAAAGTTCTAGCTTATCTGACCCCCCGACGGGATCTCAAGGCGTCGCGGTCTGGTCGCGAGGCTGCAACGGCGGCGGCTCGATATGGATGACCACGTCGGCCAATTGCGGAAATTTGGTCATGAGCCGATCTTTGACGACGTGTGAGGCGGAATGCGCGTCTTTGAGCGGCATATTGCCGTCGAGCCAGAGGTGCAAATCCAGGAACGCATAGTCGAGCGAGCCACGCGTGCGAATCTTTTCGCAGCCAATGACGCCTGGAACCGACTGCACAACTTGCCTCACCTGGCCCTCGGGCAGGACGATCTCGTCACTGAGAATGCGCGAGGCTTCCTGCGCGATGCTCCAGCACGCATGGCCGATGAACCCGGCGACGAGCAGCGCCGCCATCGGATCGAGCAGCGGATAGCCCAACCACACGCCGACCAGCGCACCGAGCACGGCGCCGGTCGTCAGCACGTCGCTGCGCGTATGCTTGGCATCGGCGCGCAGCACCTCGCTCTTCAACCGCCTGCCTTCGCGCATCTCGTACTGCACGACAAACAGATTGATGACGAGTGTCGCCGCCATGATGCCGATGCCTTCGGGGAAGACGCGCGGGGTGCCGCCGTTCACAAATCGATCGGCCGCCGCGCTCAGCACTTCCACCAGCACAACGACCAGGAACACCAGGATCCCGACCGAGGCCATCGTCTCGTATTTGCGATGCCCGTAGGGGTGATTGGCATCGGGCGGACGACGCGCGACGGACACGCCGACCAGGGCCACGACGTTCGAGGCCGAATCGGTCAGTGAGTGAAACCCGTCGGTGAGGATTGAGACCGCGCCGGTGTAATACCCCAGCGCGATCTTCGCGACGGCGACGAGGAGATTGAGAACGAGGACGCGGTTGAGTACCCGCGTGACCTCAGCGTATCGGTCCGTTAGAACACGCGGGCGTGCGGTATCGGCCACCATCGCACCTGTACACGGCCGATGATGTACTTCTTCGGAACCATGCCCCAGTGGCGGCTATCGGAACTGTTGTTCCGGTGATCGCCCATCACGAAGTAATAGCCTTCCTGGATGCGCGTTGGTCCGAAGTCGTCGTGGCTGCGATACTCGGGCGGCACGAAGTCGTCAACCATCGGCACGTCGTTGACATACACACGGCCGTCAACGATCCGAACCTCGTCGCCCTCTTCAGCAATCACACGCTTGACGAACGACTTGTCCGGATTCAATGGGTAGTAGAGCATCACGATGTCGCCGCGACGCGGCGCGCCGAGACGATACGCGAACTTGTTGACGATGAGCCGATCCTGATCGGCCAGCGTCGGCGCCATGCTCTGACCCTCGACGCGCGCAACCTGGAATCCAAACGTCACGATGAGCGTCGCGTACACGGCGGCGGAGAACAGTGTCTTGAACCAGGCGACGAGTTCATCCTTCCACACGTGCAGCCGCTGCATCATCACGACTGACGGCTTCTCTTCGACCTCGAGACGAATTTCACCAGGTGGGGGATCGCTGACCGGTTCGAACACGGGAGCCTGTTCGAACACTACTGGGGCCGGTTCGATTAGAGCTTGAGATAGTCCCTGAGACGCTTGGTCTGCGCCCGACTCACTGGTATCTCCGTACCCTTCGCGTCCTTCATCCGAAGGATGTAGTTCCTGCTGAACCAAGGGACAATCTCCTTGATCTTGTTGATGTTGACCAGGTGCGAGCGATGCACGCGCCAGAACACGTCCGGGTCCAACCGCGCCTGCAGGTCGTCCAACGTCCTGTAATTGGACGTACCCGCAACCTGCCCTGTAACTATGTTAATCGACTCGTCGGCCAACGAGGCATAGATGATCTCGTCGGCCTGGACCAGGACGAACCGCTCGCCGACCC
Source organism: Acidobacteriota bacterium (assembly GCA_046765795.1). Classification (GTDB taxonomy): domain Bacteria; phylum Acidobacteriota; class Vicinamibacteria; order Vicinamibacterales; family UBA2999; genus Gp6-AA40. The sequence continues at coordinate 1,972 of JBKPRH010000106.1, forward strand.
GGATGGCGACCTGGTCGCGTCGGGTCTGGCGGCCGGCCATCATTTTGACGATTTGCTCGAGTTGATCGTTCGTGGGTGCCGGGCCGGCCGGGCCGGGCCGCTCGGCCTCCACCCGCCGGCGCGCCCGCTGGAGCGCCTGTTCGAGCCGGCCTGATTCGACCGGCTTCAGCAGGTAATCGACAGCGTTGACCTCGAAGGCCTCGATGGCGTGCTGGTCGAAAGCCGTGACAAACACGAGGGCGGGGGCCTCTTCCTCATGCTGGAGGAGACGGCGGGCGACTTCAAACCCGCCCAGGCCGGGCATCTGAATGTCGAGAAATACGAGATCCGGCTCGTGCTGCTCAACCACACCGATTGCCTCGATCCCATTGCTCGCCTGCGCCACGACCTGGATGCCGTCGATCTGCTCGAGCTGATAGCAGAGCTCTTCCCGAGCGAGCTGCTCATCGTCCACGACGACTACGCGCAATGCGTGATTCACGCCCTACCTCTGCATTGAGCGTTCAGCATTGGCATTGAGCTTCTGCGCGCGTCATGCGGTGATTTGTTCAGGTGCGACCAGTTCGGGGACCTCAATACGTGCGCTGGTACCACGGCCGGGTTCACTGTCGAGCGTCAATTGATACGCCGTGCCGTAGACGACGGCGAGTCGTTCGCGGACGTTGGCGAGGCCGATTCCACTCGACATCGGCTCCTCCAAGCGATCCAGCATGAACCCCATCCCATCGTCCTCCACTTCGATGATGGCGCGTCCGGCGTGGCGCGAGCTTCGGATGGTAATTGAGCCGGGGCCGACTTTTCGCGCCAGGCCGTGCTTGATTGAATTCTCGACCAGCGGCTGCAGGATCATGCTCGGCACGAGAATGCCCAGCGTGTCGGGGCCGATGTCCTTCTTCACGCGCAGCTTCGGTCCAAAGCGCACCACCTCGATGTCGAGATACTCGTCGATCGATTCGAGCTCCTCGCGCAACGTGACGAACTGCTGGTGACTGCGCAGCAAGCGACGAAGCAGTGCGGAGAGCTTGATGATCAGCGTCCGAGCCGTGTCGGGCTGCGATCGGATCAGCGATGAGATCGATGTCAGCGTGTTGAAGAGAAAGTGCGGGTTGATCTGACTCTTGAGCGCTTCGATCTTCGCGGCCAGGAGCAGCTTCTCCTGCTCCTGCAGTCGATGCTCGATGCGGGCGCTGTTCCAGATCTTGATCGGCGTGGCTACGCCGATCGCCGTCGCCAGGACGACCACCGTCATCATCCACGGTGACGGCGAGTTGAAGAAGAAGAGCCTGGCCTCGCCGAACCGCACGCCGAGCGTGAGACGGAGCAGCTCGAGCGCGACCGGCGCGAGCAGCAGAATAATCTGCCAGTTCGGTTCGATCGTTCGGACCATGCGCCAGATGTGCTTAGGCAGATCCATCAACACGAACGGCGAGAATTTCCAGATTGCTTCTTTCGGGCACGCCTCGCGCAAGCCGCCGCCGGCAAACCCGCAGCCAACGAGGAAGGGCAGGGCGATGACCTCGCCGGCAATCACCGGCGGGATCGATGCCATGAGACCGACGAGGGCGCCGGTGTACGGACCGGCGATCAGTCCGGCGAGCAGCGCGCCTTCGAGCGTCAGGTCGGCGGCGTCGTACTTCAGGATGACGCGGCTGGTGACGCCGGCCATGATCGGCACGCCGATCGACAGCGTAAAAACCAACCGATCGAGCCAACCGCGGCGCTCGAAGATCAGGATGTGACGGAACCTGCGGTAGCGTGCCAGCATCGTCGCCAGCACCGCAATCGCTGCCAGCCGGACGAGCAGGGTCAAGAGGAACTGCTCGGGCGTGAGCGCACGAGATCCCACTCGAGCATTCTACAAAGTCCCAACCCCCAATTCCCAACGTTCGCGAATGGGAACCTTGGGCGTTGGGAGTCGGCGATTGGGCGTGGTTGGGCGTTGGGAGTTGGTCGTTGGGAGTTGATATGATCGGCTGAATATGATCGGTCCGCTGATTAAGGGGTTCGCGACGACCTTCCGGCACATGTTCAAGAAGCCGGTGACGGTCAACTATCCATATCAGAAAGTCCCGGTGTTCCCGAAGTATCGCGGCAAGCAGGTCTTGATGCGCGACGAGAACGGTCTCGAGAAGTGCGTCGCCTGCGGCCTGTGCTCGGTCGCGTGTCCGGCAGACGCCATCTATCTGGAGGCGGCGGAGAACGACGGGACGGTGATGGCGGGGCCCCGCTACGCGAGCATCTATCAGATTCACAAGACGCGCTGCATCTTCTGCGGCATGTGCGAGGAGGCCTGCCCGGTATCGGCGATCTTCATGGGCAAGGATTACGAACTCGCCGTCTACAGCAAGGACGACTTCATCTGGGACAAGTCTGACCTGCTGGTGGCACCTCCCACGAACGCAAAAACTCCCGCGGTTCAGTAGAGCGCAGGCTTCGAGCCTGCGCGACACATGCCGGCATCTTTTCTCGACGCCCTCGACAACCGAGTGCTCGTCTGCGATGGTGCGATGGGCACGCTGCTCTACGCGCAGGGCGTCTTCATCAATCGCTGCTTCGACGCGCTCAACCTCTCAGACCCCTCTCGCGTATCGGCCGTGCACGACGGCTACGTGCGTGCGGGCGCGGACGTGATCGAAACCAACACCTTCGGCGCCAATCGCATCAAGCTGCGTTCGTTCGATCTGGCCGACCAGACACGCGAGATCAATCTCGCCGGCGCGCAACTGGCGCGGAACGCCGCCGGGAAGAACGTGTATGTCGCGGGCGCGATCGGTCCGCTCGGGCTGCGCATCGAGCCGTGGGGGAAGACCGCCGCGGACGAGGCCGAAGCCTACTTCAGAGAGCAGGCGGAAGCGCTCGTCGAGGGCGGTGTCGATCTGCTGATGCTGGAGACGTTCCGCGATGTGAACGAAATCGTGGCGGCGATCGCAGCGGTGAAGGGTATGTGCGCGCTGCCGATCGTCGCGCAGATGACGATCGAAGACGAAGGCAACAGCCTCGACGGCACGCCGCCCGAGCAGTTCGTGCCGAAGTTACAGGCAGCAGGCGCTGATGTCATCGGCATCAACTGCAGTATTGGGCCGGCGCACATGCTCGAAACACTCGAGCGCATGTCGGGACTCACCACGGCGCGGCTGTCGGCGCAGCCGAATGCCGGACGTCCGCGCGACATCGAAGGCCGTACGCTGTATCTCACCTCGCCGGAATACATGGCCTCCTACGCGCGGAGATTCACTGCCGCGCGCGTACGTCTCGTCGGAGGCTGCTGCGGCACGACGCCCGAGCACATCACGCAGATCAAGGCCGCGATCACCAGCGGAGCGGCGGTGAAAACGCCGGCGCGTGCAACCGCAACCGCACCCGCGGCGCCCGTCGTGACGCCTGTCGCACGCGCGGAGAAGTCCTATCTGGCGAATGCGCTGGCGAAGCGTCGCTGGGTCACCGTCGTGGAATTGGTGCCGCCGCGCGGCCACCTGAGCGAAGACGCGATCGAGCAGGCGCGCGCTGTGCGTGTGAAGGGCGTCGATGCGGTGCTCATTCCCGATGGCCAAACCGGACCGCGGCTCAGCGCGCTCTCGTTGGCCGTCCTGATTCATCAGCGGACGGGCATCGAAACCGTGTTGCAGTGCTCGGCGCGCGATCGCAGTCTGCTCGACCTGCAGTCCGATCTGCTCGGTGCACACGCGATGGGCATCCGCAACGTGGTGCTGGTCACCGGTGACGTGCCGCTGGTGGGCGACTATTCCGATGCGACCGCGGTTGTCGATGTCGACTCGATCGGTCTGCTCAACGCGGTGTCGCGATTCAATCACGGCACTGATGTTGGCGGACAGACGATCGGTCCGCCGACCGCGTTTCACGTCGGCGTCACCGTGAACCCGGGCGCTGAAGATCTCGATCGCGAGATGCGGCGGTTCGAGTACAAGCTCGAAGCCGGAGCGGATTTCGTCGTCACTCGCCCGGTCTTTGATCCGCGATCGTTCGATCGTGTCGCGAAGCGCCTCGAGGACGCGAAGCTGCCGGTGCTGCTTGGTCTCCGGCCGCTCGACAGCGTGCTCGATGCGGAATGGATGGCCAACGAAATGCCTGGATCTCAGGTGCCCGACCTCGTGCTGGATCGGATCCGGCGTGCGCAGAGCCCGGAGGCTGCCGCAGCCGAAGGAATCGCCATCACGCGAGACCTGTACGCCTCCTTGAAGGGACGTGTGCACGGTGTTTTGGTGACGGCAGTGCCCGGCCGCATCGACCGTGCACTCGATGTCCTTGACTGAGTTGCCAGTGAACCCTGTGTAAACAGGGCTTGTCCCGATTCGCTGGGGCTTGTATAGTGCCGAACGGCGCTGCGCGGGCCCATCGAGTCGCGTGTGCGTAGCCGAAGGTCGAGTCTGTTAGCAGTTTAGGGTCTGGACCGCTGTCGGCCATGGCCAGGAGGGAGCCCGCGAATGGCGCTGTTCGAACGAGAAGACACTGTCGGGTCCGACGCTGCATCACGGGCGCTGTCGGTCACCGCTGTCGAGAATGATTTCGTCGAACGCGTCTACGACAAGATTGCCAAGGTTTACGACCTGACCTTTGGCCCCACCCTGCATCCAGGTCGACTCATCGCCCTCGAGCGCATGGAGATCAAGCCCGGCGACAAGGTCCTCGAGGTCGGTGTCGGCACCGGAATTAATGTTTCGCTCTATCCACAGCACTGCCAGGTCACCGGAATCGATTTCTCAGCCCTCATGCTCGAGAAGGCTCACGAGCGTGTCGTCAAGAAGGGCGTCACGAACGTCCGGCTGCAGGAGATGGATGCGGCGAATCTCACTTTCGCCGACGACACCTTCGACATCGTCTACGCGCCGTACGTGATCAGCGTCGTTTCCGATCCGGTCCGCGTCGTCAACGAGATGCGTCGCGTCTGCAAGCCTGGTGGAAAGATCGTCATCCTGAATCACTTCAGGAGCCGGACCCCAGTGGTCGCGCGAATGGAGCAGGCGATTTCGCCGTTCACCGTTCACATCGGATTCAAAGCCGATCTCGACCTTCCCGGATTCCTCGCCCAGTCAGAGCTCAAACCCATCTCCATCGAAAAAGTCAGCTTCCCGCCAATCTGGTCGCTGGTGACCTGCATCAAGCACTGATCGACTAGCCCCCATATCAGTCAGTACCCCAAGACCTAAGGCTCAGCCTTAGGAGGGTCGATAAAGGGGTGCGTACGAATCTGTCTCATTTCGTGACTGACAGGGCGAAGCTACGTCCTGCGGTCAGCGTGTCAGGGGGCTGGGTTACGGATTTGCCGCCAGTTTCACAGGACACGCCGCCCGGAGAATCTGACGAATGCAACGTGGTCGAGGTCAATGGCGGACCATCTGGATGGCCGTCGCCCTGCTGTGTGCGCACGAAGCGACCGCGCAGGAGAATTTCATCGTGCCGCCCACACGCGTGTTCACGGCCGGCCCGGTGAACTTCTACCCGCAGTTCGCGCTGCGAGATTTGGGCACGGACTCCAACGTCTATCTCGACTCGACCAACCCGCGGTCGGATATGACGTATGCGGTGACGCCACGCCTCTACGCCGTCGTTCCGATTGCCAATACGCGCTTCGTCGGAACCGGAACGGGCGACCTCGTGTACTTCCGGACCTACTCCGACCAGCGTTCGGTGACGGCGGTGCTCGAAGGACGGTACGAGCTGACCAGCCCGGGCTTCCGGCCGTTCGTAGAAGTGGGCTACGCCAGCCGCGGCGACCGTGTGGGCTTCGAGATCGACACGCGTGCACGTCACACGCAAACGACTGCGATGGTTGGCGTCGACGTCGATGTGACCGGGAAGACGGCACTGACCGCGTGGGTCGGTCGTTCGGCGACCCAGTACGACGAGAACCAGCAGTATGTGAGTTTCATGCTCGCCGATCAGCTCAATCACACGCGCGACACGGCTGCCGGCGGCGCACGCTTTCGCGTCACGCCGCTGACAACGGTGCTCCTGGCCGCCGATTTCGAGCGCGATCGGTTCGAGCTCGCGCCGCTGCGAAATGCCGACAGCTTTCGCATCGGTCCCGCGATCGCGCTCGACACCGGCCTGGCTCTTACCGGCAACGCCAAAGCCGGCTTTCGATCGTTCCGACCTCGCTATCCGAATGTCCCGAGCTATCGCGGATTCGTTGGAACCGCGCGCTTGCACTACGTGCTGCCGGATGTGGTGAAGCTCGATCTCGAAGCCAATCGGGATCTGTCGTATTCGTACGACCCAGTGCAGCCGTATTACATGGAATCGGGCGCGCGGCTCACGGCCACACAGCGACTCCTGGGTCCGCTCGAGCTTATTGGCATTGCCGAACGGCGTGACGTTCGGAATCAGCGCATTGGCGCCATCACGGCCTTCGACGGTCGCCGTGAGGTGACGACGTCTCTTGGCGGCGGCTTTGGGATCCAGGTTCAGAACCAAATGAGGTTCTCGTTCATCTACGAGCACACGCAGCGGACGTCCACCGAACCGGTGGGTCGCGACTACGAACGCACACGCGTGGTCGGCTCGATCAGTTACGGACTTTAAACGTGAAAACAATTCTCCTGTTCGCTCTCGCGATCGCCGCCGCTCAGGAATATTCGAAAGGCGAGCGCGCCAACTACATCGTCGGTCCTGGAGATGTCCTGGCGGTGCACGTGTTCTACGAGCCGCAACTATCGGGCAGCTACCGTGTCGAGAACGATGGTCAGTTCGCCTACCCATTCCTCGGACGGGTGAGTGCGGGCGGCCGGAACGTCAGCACGATCGCGGCATCGATCAAGGACCGGCTCTCTGAGGGGTATCTGAAGAATCCGCAAGTGACCGTTGACGTCGAGCAGTTCCGCAGTCAGAGCGTCTTCGTCATGGGTGAGGTCCGAACGCCAGGTAAATACATCCTCTCTGGAGCGATCACCTTGCTCGATGCACTGGCGCAGTCGGGATCGCCGACGCCCGCTGCCGGGGCCGAAATCCTGATTCTGCATCCGACGACTGGCTCGGTCGACACGCCAACCTTGCCCAATCAACGCGATGCCGAAGTCACCCGCGTGAACCTGCGCGAGATCGAGGATGGCCGGTTGTCAAAGAACGTGACGATCCGCGACGGCGATACGATTTTCGTGCCGAAGGCGGAGCGGTTCTTCGTCATTGGCATGGTTCGCAACCCTGGCTCGTACGTGCTCGAGCGCAACATGACGGTGTTGCAGGCGATCTCGACAGCCGGAGGAATCAGCGAGCGCGGATCGAACCGGCGACTGAAGATCGTACGCATCGTCGACAACAAGCGGAAGGAACTCGACGCCAACC
>JBKPRH010000107.1:0-5272 GCA_046765795.1 Acidobacteriota bacterium
GGTTCTATCTGTCAATCAACCCGGTTGTCGCCAAGGCCTTGAAGGGTCCGGACTCGGACCAGACCTTCGAATTCGAGCCGAGCGTGAAGGCCACGTGGAGCGTCACGCCGATCATCGCGGCTGGCGTCGAGTACTACGGCGCCACCGGTCCGATCACGGATTTCGAGCCGGGGCGTGACCAGGCGCACATGATCTTTCCGGTCATCGACCTCGATGTATCGCCCGACTGGGAGCTGAACTTCGGCGTCGGCCGGGGCATCACCGAGGCCAGCCAACGCTGGGTGATCAAGGGCATCGTCGGATATCAGTTCAAGCACTGAACAACCGCGCATCGGATCACAGCCCGTTGTGACTGACGCTACCGGTCCCGTCGCTGCACCTCACGCAGCAGCGGTACTTGAATTGCTCGACCAGTGCGACGCGAGTGGTAGAGGAGTGTTGAGCACCTCATTTCTTTCGAAACCAGACCGTCCGGCCGCAGGCGCAGTCACACCGCGTGTCGAGCATCAACATGGCGTGAGAGAGACAGGCACGCTCGGTCAAGGTTGCTGACATGAACCGACGTTCGTTCCTGAAATTGACAGCGTTGTTGCCGGCCGTCGATATGGGCTGGACCTCCAGCGTCGACGATCACCATTTCGCGTACGAGTCCGTCCTTGGAACCTCGTTCGACCTCGTCGTCCGTTCGCCTTCCGTCCGTGTGGCCGAGGGAGTATCCCGGACCATTCGCGAAGAAATCGATCGCCTGGCGTTGATTCTCGATACGCGGAATCCAGCGAGCGAGATCAGCCGCCTGGAATCTTCAGATGACGATCGCGGTGCGTCTCGAGAGCTGGCCGACGTGCTGCGCGCGTACGAGTACTGGGAACGTCGGACAGGCGGACTGCTGTCGATTCGTGCCGCAGGCGCTGATACTCCGCGAAACGTCGACGCACTGGGGAAGGCGTACATCGTCGATCGCGCGGCGACGGCGGCACGAAAGGCGTGGCCGTCGATCGAGGGCCTGATGCTCGATGTCGGCGGTGACATCGTGGTGTGGGGCCGGTCACGCGAGATCGGGATCGCCGATCCGGACGCCTGCTACGACAACGGCCGGCCGATAACAGCAATCAATCTTCGCAACGCTGCGGTCGCGACGAGCGGCACCTACGCACGCGGCGCGCATCTGATTGACGCGCGCAGCGGGCAGCCGATCGTCACGCCGGTGGCGGCGACGGTTGTCGCCGGCGATGCGGTCACGGCCAACGCGCTCGCGACGACCCTCTGCCTGACCAGCGCAGACGAGGGCATTCGCTTCGTCGAGGCGACGGCCGGCGCCGAGGGGCTGCGAATCGCATTGGGCGTGCAGATGCGAACGTCGGGCTTTGCCCTTCTCGAACGGGCGGTCAGTGCTCAAACGCATGGCGGCGCACAGCCGCCTGCAGCCACGAACTGGCCGGCTGGATACCAGGTCACGATCAACCTCCCTCTCACGGCTGGCAGATCCAAGAAGCGTCCCTACATAGCGGTATGGGTCGAGGACTCTTCGAACAGGCTCGTTCGTGTGGTGGCGATTTGGGCCGGGAAGTCGAAGTACTACTCGACCCTCTCGACTTTCTGGAATCTCGTCGGAGGAAACTTCCAGCGGTTTCGACCCGTCACGAGGGCCACGCGGTCTGCCGGGTCATACGACCTGGTCTGGGACGGCCTCGACAACGATCGCAAGCCGGTGCCGCTGGGCTCTTACCGAATCACGATCGAGACCAATCAGGAGGATGGCACCTACGCGAAACAGGTAGGCACGATCGAGATCGGCGCAAGTCCCGCGAGCACCACGCTGCCCGCAACCACCAACTTCGACGCCGTCGTCGTCCGCTACGGTCCGGCGTAAAACCATGAAACACGTCGTTCGCACTGTCGCGCACTGGGCGCTGCTGGCTCACATCTATGTTTCGATGGCGGGGTTCACGCTCGCGTTCCTGTTTGGCGCCACGGGTCTCACGCTGAATCACCAGGACTTCGGGTGGAGCGATCCACGAACCGCAAAAACTGCGATCAGCGTGGACAGAAAGCTACTCCACAACCCGAACGAGGCCGCGCTCGAACAGTCTTTGCGCGAGCAGTTGGGAATTCACTCGTCTGCTACGGACTACCACGAGGAACCGGAGCAGATCCAGATGACGTTTGCTGTTCCCGGCGCCCGCACCGTGGCGACGATCAACCGTCTGGATGGCCGAGCGGAGATCGAGCAAGAAAGCCGTGGAGTTCTGGGCCGCCTCGGCGATCTCCACAAAGGCCTCGACGTCGGCAAGGTCTGGTACTGGACCATCGACGTGGCGGCCTTGTTGATCGTGATCAGTTCCTTGACTGGCATCGTGACGTTGCTCGCTCTTCGCGCGCGTCGGCGAGTCGGTTTCACCGTCGGTGCTCTGGGTGTGTTGACCGTTCTTGCGATCTACCTGATTTGCGTTCCGAAGTGACCAATGAGAGGCGGTATGCGACGACAACCGTTCCTATTTGCTGCAGCACTGGTTCTGGCTTGGGCAGTAGTACCGATACTGGCGCAATCGTCTCCCACGGCGGCGACATCGCTCGCGCAAGAGACCGTTCAATCGCCCGCCGCGACTGGCCCGACGGAGGCGGCCGATCAACCGCCGGACAACACCCCGGCTCAAACGCCTGGTCAAGCTGCGCCGACGGACCCTGCCGCGCCGAAACCTCCTGATCCGGGCCGCCCCGCTGCGCAAACTCCAGGCGTTCGAACAGGCAGCGTCAAGGCGAGCGACTCCGTGACCATCGGCGGATACGGGTCCATGCGCTACGAGGACAACACCCTGGATAAGCCGAAGCCTGGATCGGGATTCGATTTCCGCCGGTTCGTGCTGACGGCGGACGCGACGCCGAACGACCGGCTGCAAGCGTACGTCGAGATTGAATTCGAGCGTCTGGCTGAAATCGAAGTGGAACGCGCAGTGGATCGCGGTGAGGATGGCGTGGCGTTCGCCGAGGAGCTCGAAGGCGGCGACGGCGGCGAGATCTCCATGGAGCAGATGTGGGGACAGTTCAAGTTTGGCGACCCCTTCTCGGTGCGCCTCGGTCAGATCCTGGTGCCGCTGGGGCGTTTCAACATCAACCACGACGACGACAAATGGGACATCCCGCGTCGATCGCTGGTCGACCGGAACGTTCCCGTGTTGCCCGTGAAGGCCGCCTGGACTGAACTTGGTATCGGCGCAACCGGAAGCACGTCCATCGGCAAGTCGGGTCAACTCTCGTATCAAGGGTATGTGGTCAACGGGGCCATCCTGGACTTCGCGATCGAAAAACAGGTCGAAACGGAGGACGGCCAGGGCATCCAAAAGCTTGCGAGCGAGGTCTCGCTGACGCGGGGACCGGTCAATGGCGAGGAGGGTGTGCGCGCCGGCACCTGGCGGGTCGCCTACAGCCCGACGTTGACGATGGACTTCGGTTTTTCCGGGTACATCGGACGCTACACGCCGGATTTCCTCGAGGTCGATGAGCGGGTCACCTCTCTCGGCGTCGACGGCCTCTGGAAGCGCGGGAGCTTTGCCCTCGAAGGTGAATACATCCACACCGACTTGGGCAACACCGATCGCGTGGTGAATGCCTTCATCGATACCGTGACCGGCTCGACCGGGATTGCACCGTTGGCGGGTGCCCGCGGGACAGAGACCGAGTTCGCCATCACCGATCTGACGCCGTCGCGTCGAGGATTCTGGCTGGAAGGCCGGTACAAATTCTGGTCCGAGCGCTGGAAGGACAGCTTCTGGGCCAAGGGCTTCGACAATCCACAGCTCGTCGGAGTCGTTCGGTACGAACGCGTCAAATTACACAACGCCATCGACGAAGTGACGATCGAAAACGGTGAGATCGAGCACGGTGACGCGGCGACGCTTCGACAGGAACGCACGACCTTCGCGTTGGCCTACCGCCCGCTACAGACGGTCGTCTTCAGCGTGGCGACTGAGTTCAATCGGCGGCTGGAAGGCCCCGTCCTCGTGTTCCCCCGCGGGTTCACCGAACGACGGTACGCGACCATTCTCGCCGGTCTGGCGTTCGGATTCTGATGGAGCGTCGGATGACTGTGATGCGTCCTATCCTCGCGATCGTGGTCGCGGCCAGCGTTGTTACGACGCCAGTACGCGCCGGCCAGGACGAGACGACGGTGTATTTGAGCCTGGAGCAGGCGCCGAAATCGCTCTTTCCAGGCGCGCAGATCGAGCGCAAGGACGTTCCTTCGACGCCCGACTTCAAGGAGAAGCTCAAAGCCAAGCTCGGACGGGTCACCCCGACGGTGTGGGAAGACTCGTACAGGACGTTCACCGCGACTCAAGACAACAAGAAGATCGGGTACGCAGTTGTTGTCGACGAAATCGGCAAGGTGAACCCGTTCACTCTCATCGTGGCGGCCACGCCCGAATTCCGGGTTCGCGACGTCGCCGTCATGGTGTATCGCGAGCCGCGGGGCGGAGAAATCACACAGAAGCGTTTCCTGGCTCAATACAAGGGGAAGAAATCCAGCGATCCGATCCTGCTCGATCGCGACATCGTTGGGATTTCGGGTGCCACGCTGTCGGTCATCGGCGCAAATCGGGCGGTGCACAAGGCGCTGTCGGTGCTGGAGCTCGTCTACCAATGACCGCCACACTGCGGACATTCGCGATGGTGCTGGCGACGGTCGTCGCGTTACAGGCCGGGGCGGCGGCGGGCGTTGGCGTTCACGCCGTGCGCTACGTGATGGGAACGTGGTGTGACCTGGTCGTCTTCGGTCCCGAACCCGCCCCTGATGTCATCCAGTCGGCGTTTCGAGAGATTGCACGTCTTGACGACGTCCTGAGCAGCTGGAATACGGAGAGTGAAGTGTCCCGCCTGAACGCGAACGCGGGACGAGGACCTCAGCCTGTCAGCGTCGATCTGGCGAACGTCGCTGAAGAATCGGCGGCGCTGTGCACGTCAACCGGCGGCGCCTTCGATCCAAGCGTCGCGCCGCTGTTACAGGCGTGGGGGTTCTACACGGAGTCGCCGGGTCTGCCGGCTCCGGCGATCGGCCGTGAGGCTGCATCCCATGTCGGCTGCGACCGTGTGACCGTGCGGCGCGATTCACGCACGATTGCGCTCGCCGACGGCGCCGCCCTGGATTTCGGCGGCATCGGCAAGGGATACGCGGTCGACCGCGCGCTGGCGATACTGCGCGCGCGTGGCGTGACGCGCGCGAAGATCGATTTCGGCTCGAGCAGCCTCGGGTATCTGGGTGACGTCGATGGTGGATGGC
>JBKPRH010000108.1:0-6793 GCA_046765795.1 Acidobacteriota bacterium
TGTCGTGTCGAGCACGGTAGCCAAAGGGACGATCCGGACGATCGACGCGACCGAGGCTCTCGCCGTGCCGGGTGTCCTCAAGGTGCTCACGCACGAGAACTCTCCACTGCCGGAATCGAAGCGGACGTTTGTCGACGAAGCGGGATCGCCAGGCGAGACGTTCATTCCGTTCCGAGACAACGCGATCAAGTTCAATCAGCAGCCCATCGCGCTGGTCCTGGCCGACACCTTCGAGGTGGCTCGATACGCTGCAACGCTTGTGCGCATCGAATACGACCGTCACGATCATGTCACCGATCTCGAGGCGGCGATGGGCGATGCATACAACCCGTCATGGCGCGAGCTCCTCCCGCCGATTCCCAAGCCTCGTGGTGATGCCGACAAAGCACTCGCGGCCGCCGCCACTCGCGTAGATTTCGAGTATCGAGCACCGGCAGAACATCACAATCCGATGGAGCCGTACGCGAGCACAGTGGTCTGGGATGACGAGGGGACCCTGACCATCTACGACAAGACGCAGGGCGTCAAGAACGTCCAGGGCTTCCTGTGCAGTCTGTTCGACTACGACGATGACCAGGTGCGCGTGCTGTCGCCGTATGTGGGGGGCGCATTCGGCTCCGGGCTGCGGCCGCAATATCAGGTGTTCCTCGCCGTTCTCGCGGCGCGGCAACTGAAACGGTCCGTCAAGGTGACATTGAGCCGCCAGCAGATGTTCAGCCTGTGCTACCGCCCATTCGCATGGCAGCGCGTCGCGCTCGGGGCCTCACGAGACGGCAAGCTCGCGGCCATCGTGCACGAAGCTGTACAGAACACGTCCCGCTACGAGCATTACTGCGAGTCCACCGTGCACTGGTCAGCGGCGCTCTATCACTGCGACAACGTGAAGGTGAGCTTCAAGCTTGCGCCGCTCGACCTCACCGCGCCGGCCGACATGCGCGCGCCGGGAGCAGCATGGGGGCTCTTTGCACTCGAGTCAGCGATGGACGAACTCGCGGTCGAACTCAAGATCGATCCGCTCGAACTTCGGCTGCGCAACTATGCGGAGCGCGATCAGAACCTCGACGCGCCGTTCTCGAGCAAAGCGTTGCGCGAATGCTACCAACACGGGGCGGAGCGAATTGGATGGTCGCGGCGGCAAGCAGAGCCTCGCTCCATGCGCAAGGACGAGGCGCTGGTTGGACTTGGAATGGCGACCGGCATCTGGGACTCGGCGCAACTGCCGGCATCCGCCCGCGCGGTGCTGTCGCTCGACGGCATCCTCACCGTCTCGAGTGCGACGTCGGACATCGGAACGGGTACCTACACGATCATGACGCAGATCGCGGCGCAGGCTCTCGGGTCACCGATAGAGAAGGTGAGGTTCATGCTCGGCGACTCATCGCTGCCGAAGGCGCCGGTCGAAGGCGGATCGTTTACCGCATCAACAGTAGGTCCGGCCGTGCAGGCCGCATGTGCAAAGGTACGTGAGGAGCTGTACGGTCTGGCGCTCCGGGTACCGCAGTCGCCGATCGCCGGTGTGAAACCAGACGAGGTCGTCTTCGACAATGGTTTCATCAAATCGGCGAAGGATCCCTCGAGAGCTGTCTCGTTTGCCGACGCGATGCGGAACAGCATGGTCAACGAGGTCGAAGGCGACGCGTCGACCGGACCAGCGCCCAATCGGGAGGAATATGCAGTCTGCGCGCATTCTGCCGTATTCGCCGAGGTGCACGTTGACGAGGACCTCGGCTCCATCCACGTGGCTCGCGTGGTCAACGCTGTTGCCGCTGGCCGGGTCCTGAATCCGAAGACGGCACGCAGTCAGGTCCTGGGCGGCATCGTGTGGGGCATCGGGATGGCGCTTGAAGAGGAGAGTGTGATCGACCAGAAGTTTGGCCGCTTCGTGAATCACAGCCTGGGCGAGTACCACGTTCCCGTCAATGCCGACGTGCGCGATCTCGAGGTGATCTTCGTGGACGAACGCGATGAGATCGTGAACCCGATTGGAGCCAAGGGACTCGGCGAGATTGGCCTTCTTGGCGTCGCCGCCGCGATTGCCAATGCTGTCTACAACGCGACCGGAAAGCGCATCAGGGAGTTGCCGATCACGCTCGACAAGCTGCTGTAACGGTTATCGATGGCCGTGAAAGTCGGACACGATCTGCGGTCGGGCTGCCAATTCCCGTGCAGTTGACGTGCAGCTTGGACGCGGTCACGACTACAGAGGTTGGCCCTCGTGAAGACATTGATCGGGGGAATGAAGTACATTCGAAGGGTTTGTCCGACACGGTCGCATCCGAGCTTCGTAAGACCCCGCTGCACGCGCGGCATCGTGCCTCCAACGCCCGAATGGTCCCTTACGCCGGGTGGGACATGCCCGTCGAGTACTCCGGCATCAGCAATGAGCATCTGGCAGTTCGCTCACGCGCGGGCGTGTTCGACGTCAGCCACATGGGCGAGATCGAAATCGCCGGTAAGAACGCCCTTGCTGCCGTCCAACTGATCTCGAGCAACGACGCCAGCTTGCTGCAGACCGGGCAGGCGCAGTACGCCGCGCTCACCACGCCAGACGGAACGTTCGTGGACGACATGCTCGTCTATCGCATGGCGCCCAGCCACTTCATGCTGGTCGTCAACGCGGCGAATACGGCGAAGGCCTTCGCCTGGATCAGTGAACAGGTCAAGACCGTCGGCGACGTTGCAGCGATCGATTCGAGCAATCGCTATGCATTGATCGCGGTACAAGGTCCTGCCGCGCGCGAAGTCCTGCAGCCATTAACGGGCGTCGAACTCGCCGATATCGGCTACTACCGGTTTGGGTATGGCGAGGTAGCAGCCGCGCGGGCGACGATCTCGCGTACGGGCTACACCGGCGAAGACGGGTTCGAGATCTTTGTGCCGCCCAACGTCGCCGACCGCGTATGGCAAGCCGTCCTCGACTCGGGTCGGTCGGCCGACGTGATTCCCTGCGGCCTTGGAGCGCGCGACACGTTGCGCCTCGAAGCCGCGATGCGTCTCTACGGCAACGACATCGACGAGACGACGACCGTGCTCGAGGCCGGGCTCGGGTGGACGATCGGCTGGAAGAAGGGGAACTTCATCGGGCACGATCGCCTGCTGGAGCAGAAGGAGCGCGGAACCTCGCGTAAGCTCGCCGGCTTTGAGATGATCGATCGCGCGATCGCGCGTCAGGGTTACGCGGTGATGAGCGGCGGCCGTCAGGTCGGTGTCGTCACGAGCGGAACCCAGACGCCGTTCCTGAAAAAGGCGATTGGCATGGCCTACGTGCCGACGGAGCTGCATGCCGTGGGCACCGAGATCGACATCGACGTCCGAGGGCGTGTCTCGAAAGCGCGCATAGTGCGGCTGCCGTTCTATTCCCGGACAGGGGTCTGACCCGGGGTCAGACCCCGGGTCAGAACACCCAGGAGCTGAGATGGCGTACCCAGGTGACTTGAAGTACACGAAGGACCACGAGTGGATGCGCGTGTCGGGCGATGTCGCCGAGGTCGGGATCACCGATTACGCACAAGAACAGCTCGGTGACGTGGTCTTCGTCGAACTGCCCGACGTCGGTCGCAAGGTGAACGCCGGCGAAGCGTTCGGATCGATTGAGTCGGTCAAAGCGGTCTCGGAGCTTTTTGCGCCGGCGGCGGGTGAGATCGTCGAGGTCAATCCGGCATTGAAGGATCATCCGGAGACCGTCAACAGCACGCCGCACGAGACCTGGATGGTGCGATTGCGTCTGTCGGATTCGAACGCGGCCGGCTCGCTCCTCGACAGCGCCGCTTACGAGAAATTGATCTCCGCTTCGTGACCTTGCCTTTGACCTTTGCCTTTTGACCTTTCTGAATGCACACGCTCGATGCGACCGACTGGTTCGCTCCCCGACACATCGGACCTTCGCCGGATGAACGCGACCGGATGCTCCAGACGGTCGGCGCTTCGTCGCTGGACGCGCTGATCGACGAGGCGATCCCTCGTTCCATCAGGCTTACATCACCACTCAACCTACCGGCGCCGGAGAGCGAGCATCAATATCTGCGGCGTCTGGCGCACCTGGCTCATCGCAACACGCCATTCCGCTCCTACATCGGGCTCGGCTATCACGACACCATCACGCCAAGCGTCGTCCTGCGCATGGTGATGGAGAACCCCGGCTGGTACACGCCGTACACGCCGTATCAGGCCGAGATTGCCCAGGGACGCCTCGAGTCGCTCCTCAATTTCCAGACGATGGTGTCGGAGTTGACGGGGATGGAAGTGGCGAACGCATCGCTGCTCGATGAAGCGACGGCAGCGGCCGAGGCGATGACGCTGCTGCACCGCGTCTCGACGAAGAAGACGAAAGCGGGGGAGCGCAGTCTGTTTCTGGTCAGCGATCGATGCTTCCCGCAGACCATCGAGGTGCTTCGATCGCGCGCTGAGCCGCTCGGTATCGATCTGCATGTCGGCCCACTCGATCAACTGCCACTCGATGGCCGGGCATACGGTGCATTGCTGCAATACCCCGACGAAGGCGGGCTACTCCAGGACCTTTCGCCGTTCATCAAGAATGCGCATGACAACGGCGTTCTCGTCGCCGTTGGCGCAGACCTCCTGGCACTGGCGATCGTTACGCCGCCTGGAGAGATGGGCGCGGACGTCGTCTTCGGAAACTCGCAGCGGTTCGGCGTGCCGCTTGGATTCGGCGGGCCACACGCCGCGTTCTTTGCCGCGCGTCAGTCCTTCGTGCGCCAGATGCCTGGCCGGATCATCGGTGTGTCGGTCGACGCGCATGGCAAGACCGCCTACCGCATGGCGTTGGCGACTCGCGAGCAGCACATCCGTCGTGAGAAAGCCACGTCGAACATCTGTACAGCGCAGGCGCTGCTGGCCAATATGGCCGCGATGTACGGCGTCTATCACGGCCCTGACGGACTTCAGGCCATCGCCTCGCGCGTCCATCTGATGGCGCAGATGCTCGAAGGCGGACTGAAGCTGATGGGTGTCGAGCAACGCAACGCCCACTACTTCGATACGCTGCGCCTTCAGGTCCCCGGCGGTGTCGAGGAGATCCAGCGGCGAGCTCTCGCTTCAGGAATCAACTTCCGATATCCAGATGAGAGCACGATCGACATCGCGTTGAATGAGACCGTCACCACCGATGATGTGTTGGACGTTCTCGGTGTGTGTGCCTCAGCGCTGAACAAACCCTCGCCGCACTTAGACCTCTTCGAACTGCCGAAGGGTGTTCTGGCACTGTACGGTGCGGAGGACTTGCCAACCCCGCTCCGGCGTACGAGCGCGTTCATGACCCATCCGGTATTCAGCACGCACCGATCCGAGTCCGAGATGATGCGCTACATCCGCACGCTGGAGCGGAAGGATCTCGGTCTGGATACGTCGATGATCCCGTTGGGCTCGTGCACGATGAAGTTGAATCCAGCGACCGCGATGCTCCCGATCACGTGGGATCGCTTCAGTCGCATGCATCCCTTCGCGCCAGAGGAGCAGGCCGAGGGCTATCTCCAGATGTTCCGCGAACTCGAATCCGCGCTCTGCGAGATCACGGGATTTGCAGAAGTGTCGCTGCAACCGAACTCCGGTGCGCAGGGCGAGTTCACGGGTTTGATGGTGATCCGCGCCTACCATCGCGACCGCGGCGACACCGGGCGGGATGTCGTGCTGATTCCCTCGTCTGCTCACGGCACGAATCCGGCGAGCGCGGCGATGGCGGGCATGCGAGTGGTTGTCGTCGCCAGCGCGGCCAATGGCAACGTCGATCTCGCCGACCTGCGCAGGAAGGCGGCCGACAATCGCGACCGGCTGTCGTGCCTGATGATCACGTATCCATCGACGCATGGCGTGTTCGAGGACGATATCCGGGAGATCTGCCAGATCGTTCACGACCACGGCGGCCAGGTGTACATGGATGGCGCCAACATGAATGCGCAGGTTGGACTCACCAGCCCAGCGTCGATTGGCGCCGACGTCTGCCATCTGAACTTGCACAAGACCTTCGCAATCCCACACGGTGGTGGTGGTCCGGGGATGGGACCGATCGGCGTCGCGCGGCATCTGGCGCCGTATCTGCCGCGTCATCCGTTCGCGCCGGTGGGTGGCGAGAAGGGTATTCACAGCGTGTCCGCGGCGCCGCGGGGAAGCGCGAGCATTCTGTTGATCTCGTACGCGTATATCCGCATGCTCGGGCCAGAGGGACTGACCGACGCAACGCGATACGCGATTCTCAACGCGAACTACATCAAGGCGCGTCTCGAGAAGCACTATCCGGTCCTCTATACGCGCGAGAACGGCCGCGTGGCCCACGAGCTGATCTTCGACCTCCGTGGATTCAAGGCGGCGGGCGTCGAGGAAATGGATGTCGCGAAGCGGCTGATCGACTTCGGCTTTCACGCACCGACCGTGTCGTTCCCAGTCGCCGGTACGTTGATGGTGGAGCCGACGGAGAGTGAGGATCAGGCCGAGCTCGATCGATTCTGCGATGCGATGATCCACATTCGCGGCGAGATCGAGGCCATCGTCAACGGCACGGCCGATGGCATGGACAACCCGTTGAAGCACTCACCGCATACCGCTGCTGCGGCAACCGCCAGCGAGTGGACACATCGCTACACTCGCGAGCAGGCGGTGTATCCGTTGCCGTGGGTGAAGGACCGGAAGTTCTGGCCAGCGGTGGGGCGAATCGACAATCCGTACGGTGACAGGAACCTGTTCTGTAGCTGTCCTCCGATTGAGCAATGAGAATTCTCAACGCCGCCCAGATGCGCGATGCCGACCGTCACACCATCGAGGAGATCGGTATCGCTTCGCT
>JBKPRH010000109.1:0-5937 GCA_046765795.1 Acidobacteriota bacterium
CCGAAGGCAAGGCGATGAAGGAGGTCGCCGCACTACTCGAGATCAGTCCACGCACCGTCGAATTCCACAAATACCGGATCATGGAACTGCTGCGCGTGAAGACGAACGCAGAGCTGGTGCAACAGGCCATTAAGCTGGGCCTGATCGTGCCGTAACGCGCGCCAGATCCGCCGGCAGTTCAGATTGATTCACACCCTGCCACGGTCCATTCGTCGTCCACGAGCGAAACCACCCTGCCGGCAGATGGACGTACAGCTCGTGATCAGTAGGCTCCTGAAACACTGTTGCGTTCGCGTTGCGCATGCGGAGCAGCGACGTGCCGCTCACGTCGGCGTACGCCGGCTCACCATCGGTGATGATGAGTTCTGCCGGCGCTTGCGCGACGACGACGACCGGAGCCGGACCATGGGGTTGCACTGACGCGTACGGATCTGGGTGCCTTGCGACGTATGCCTCGCGCGCGAGATCGGCGCCGTCAGGTACGGATCCGGCCAGTGACCACGAGCCGCTGATCTCGGAGGCTTCGAGCCAACGACCACCGACGTTCAGGTAGTAGATGCTTGATTCATCGCGGATGATGAATCCGTCCGCATTGGTCAATCGCTGCAGCTCTGTTCCAGTGACGTCTTCGTACTTCGGTTCGCCGTCAAGACGAATGAGGATGGCTGGCCCTGACGCAAAGACGATGTGCATCGGCGTGCCGAGGCTGGCTTGACCCGGACTCCCCGTAGAGGGACGTCGCATACCCACCGAACGAGCGTGCGTCCGGCGATCGACTTGTGGGAAATCCTTGAACAGACTGTCCACCGCGCGCTCGATCCTGTGCGCGCTGGCGGTCTCGTCAACGGGCTTTGCTGCATGCGCGGCGCCGTGCCAGACAAGCTGCTTCGACCACGCGTCGAAGATGTCAACGACGACCGCGCCTGTGTTGTAGCTCTCGGTGCCGTTCCGCGACTGGGCGTCATTGGTATGCCACGCCCAGCCACCCCAGCCCTTGTAGAAACCATCGCGAGAATGAATGGCTGAAGTGGCTGTGTGCGGAACAACGACGGCCTCCGCTTCCTGAGGCGTGGTTTCAACCAGTCCCCGATCCGCGAGCGCGTTCACGATGGCGCTCTTGAGTTGCGCGTCCACATCGACGTTCCCGGATGAATTCCCCGGCAGCACGAAGAACGTGACGTAGCTGGATCCTGCTGTCAGGTTGGTGTCGGCTGTATGCAGCGGCACGCGTTCCACACAGCCAGGTGTTGCGATGACCACTGCTGCTGCCATCGTGAGACGAGCGATCGTGGCGTTCATGGTCTTGCTCCGATTGCTACGGCGACTCAGCGTCCGAGATACTCGACGTGCACGTATGTCCTGAGTCGCGGGTTGTACGCGAGGTACCAACCCTCGTGATCGGGATCCTCGTAGATCACTACCCGGTCCGACTCCCACAGCCAGCCGTCGACAAACGGATAGTCATAGGCGGCGACGCTGAAGAAGAAGCCATCGAACTCGAAGCGTTCCCGGTTTCCTCCGTGCAGGACAAACACGTGCCCGGGTCCGAATCCGCCGGTGAAATGTCCGTGGGCCCAGGGATGATCGAGGTGATAGTGCGGATCGAATCGGCCTGATTCGTGTCCAATCCACTGGTCGTGATCGTCGACGTAGTGCCGATCACCAGGTCCGTGTTCGTGCACGCGGCCGTGCTCGCGCTCGACAGCAACTGGACCGTGTGCCGGGATGTGTCCTTCGTGCTCGTGCGTCCGTTCGCCGTACTGCGCCCAGGCCGGCGCAGCGCACGCGACGGCGAAGATGAGACATCCAATCAAACGTTTCATGTTCGTTCCTCTGGTGACTATCGCGTGCACGATGTGCGCCGCTCGGGCAGCACCATGTGGCGCGGCCTGCCAGCCGTACTCGCGATGACCTCGTGGCATGGCTGTCGCCCCCGTGCTGCACACGCGCCAAGCGGTCTCACTGCCTTGATCACAGCGTGCATGCCGCCGGCGAAAACGTGCCCTGCGACGCTTCGCGATGAACCGGCAGCGTGAGCGAGACCGTTGTGCCCCGGCCTGGAACGCTCGACAGGTCAATCCGGCCGCCGTGCATCTGTGCAATCCGCCGGCAGATGCCCAGGCCGAACCCACGCGGTCGACCGTCGGTCTTCGTCGTGAAGCCCGCATCGAACACCCGTGCGACGAGTTCAGGCGCGATGCCCACGCCGGTGTCGGCGACGTCGATGCGGATCGCGTGCGGTACGCCATCGGCAGACTCGGTGCGGGTCGTAATCGAGATCGCACCAGACGTGCGCATCGCATCCGCCGCATTGATCAGCACGTTCAGCAGCGCTTGGTGGAGCAGGTCCTGATCGCCATCCACATACGGCAGCGGTCCGGTCTTCGTCCATGTGATCGCAATGCCTCGACGTTGGAGCACTGCTTCGAGCTCCGACACAACATTACGGACGGTGATGCCGACATCGATCTGGGACCGCACGATCTGATCGCGAGCCGGTGTGGCACCGGTCTCGAGCAGCCGCATCATGCGACGTACCTGCGATTCGACGATGGCCAGGTGGCTGCAGCCGTCGGCGCTGAGGCCATCCGACGCCAGCAGGCGCAAGTGCACGAGCATCACGTGCAGCGGCGTGCGCAACTCGTGAGAAACGAGGGCGAAATCCATGTGGTGGTTCTCCGGGTGAGCTGTTCACATGCTACTGACGCGAGCGTGGTCTGCCGACTGTCAGAACTGACAGCTTGCGGCGGAACAATTTCCGGTTCGCGTCTACCGTCATTCTTCCGTCGTAAACCTGTCACTTGTCGCAGTTCTCGCGCGATCCGCGGTGTCCTACGATGCCGGCAGTGGAGGACGCCGTGGCGAACCAAAACGTCGTGAGCTTCTCGTCGGCAGCAGCGATTGCGTCGCCGGCACCAGTGAATGAGCCGAATCTCAACGCATGTGAGCCGGCCGATGGGATCGTTGGTCAGTCGCCCGCCCTAAACGAGCTGCTCCAACGCGTGCGCCGGGTCGCTCCCACCGACATGCCTGTCTTGATAACGGGCGAGACCGGCACCGGCAAAGAACTTCTCGCCCGTGCGATTCATCGCCGCTCGCGGCGCGCGTCACGCCACTTTGTTGCAGTGAACCTGGCTGCGGTGCCCGACACGCTTGCGGCGGCGGAGCTGTTCGGCCACGAACGCGGTGCGTTCACCGGCGCCGATCGGTTGCGGGTCGGCCGCTTCGAAGCTGCCGATCACGGCACGCTCTTTCTGGACGAGATCGGCGAACTTCGCGCCGACCAGCAGGTAATGCTGCTGCGCGTGCTGCAGGACGGTCAGGTCGAACGTCTCGGCGGCGGAGCGCCGCGACGCGTGGACGTGCGGCTGGTTGCGGCGACAAACCGCGATCTCACCGGCGATGTGCGCGACGGTCGATTCCGGGAGGACCTGTTCTATCGCTTGAGCGTCTTTCCCGTCCGCGTGCCACCGCTTCGAGAACGGCCCGAAGACCTTCCGTCGCTGACTGCGTACTTTCTGCAGCGAGTGGCGTCACGGCTGGGGCGTCGCTTCAGCGGCGTCGACCAGGCATCGATGCAGCGGCTGCAGCAGTACCGCTGGCCCGGAAATATCCGGCAGCTACAGAACGTCATCGAGCAGAGCGCCGTACTCAGTGATGGAGGCGAGCTTGAAGTGCCGGCGAGGGTGCTTGACGAATCAGGCATCGGCGCGACGGGCAGACCGGAAGAAAACGACGATGTGTTTGCCGGTCATCCGACGCTGGAGGAGATCAAGAAGCGCTACATCACGCATCTGCTGACGAGCACGCACGGCAACGTCGTGCGGGCCGCAGCAATTCTCGATGTGGATCGCCGGTCGCTGTATCGCATGATCGCCCGTTATCAGTTGAGCACGCGTGCGTGAGTGATTTGATATCGTGATCGGGAGGTCACGCATGTCATCACAACCGGCAGAGGTCACCTCCCACAGCGCCGACATTCGAACCGATTTCTCGCTGCTGATTGATGGCGCGGCAGCGAACTCGTCATCGAGCCTCGACGTGATCAATCCGGCGACGGGGCAGGTGTTTGCGCGCTGTCCGGCGGCCGGCCGCGACGAACTCGATCGTGCCGTGGCCGCTGCACGTCGCGCGTTCCCGGCGTGGCGCGACCTGTCGTACGCCCAGCGTGCCGAGCGCATTCACGTCTTCTGTGAATCGTTGACACAGCACCAGGACGAGTTGGCGCATCTGCTGACGATGGAGCAGGGCAAGCCGTTGTCGCAGGCGAAGGACGAGATCGCGCGCGCGGCGACACAGTCGGAGGGCATGACCAGGATCCCAATCGAGCCGGAGGTGCTCGAAGACAACGCGCAACGGCGCATCGAGCTGCAATGGTTCCCGCTCGGTGTGGCCGGCATCATCACACCCTGGAACGCGCCCATCAATCTCGCCGCTGGTCCACTGACCTCTGCGCTCTACACCGGCAACTGCGTGGTCGTGAAGCCGTCACCATACACGCCGCTGTGTACGCTGAAGCTGGGTGAGCTCGCGCGCGAGCACTTCCCGCGCGGTGTCATCAACGTCCTTGCCGGGGGCGACGATCTTGGCCGGTGGATGACCGAACATCCCGGCATCGACAAGATCGGGTTCACCGGATCGGTCGAAGCCGGCAAGCAGGTCATGGCCGCGGCGGCGAAGACGTTGAAGCGCGTCACGCTCGAACTTGGTGGCAACGACGCGGCGATCGTTCTTGACGATGTGGATCCGAAGGCGATTGCGCCGAAACTGTTCTTCGCTTCGTTCGTGAACAGCGGGCAGGTGTGCATGGCGATCAAACGCATCTATGCCCACGAGCGCGTCTACGATGCCATCTGTGGAGCGCTTGCCGATGAAGCGCGAAAAGCCACAGTCGGCAGCGGCCTCGAGCCCGACACGCAGCTCGGTCCGATTCAGAACCGCGAACAGTACGATCGCGTCGTCGGCCTCCTCGAGGAGACTAAACGCAGCGGGGCGAGGATCCTCGCTGGCGGCGATGTGCCTGCGACGGATGGCTATTTCATCCCGCCGACGATCGTCGCCGACATCGACGAACAGAGTCGCCTCGTCCGCGAGGAGCAGTTCGGTCCGATCGTGCCGGTGCTCAAGTTCACCGATGAAGAAGACGCACTCCGTCGCGCCAACGACACGCGCTACGGCTTGAGCGGCTCGGTATGGAGCAGCAATCCAGATCGTGCCGCCGCCCTGGCCTCCCGTCTGGAAGTTGGCACCGCGTGGGTGAATCAGCATCGCGTGACGTCTGCGACCGTCCCGTTCGGCGGCGCAAAGGAGTCGGGGATCGGACGCGTCTATTCCGAAATGGGACTCAAGGCCTATCTCGAGCCGCGCGTGGTCAGCGTGCTCAAGTCGTAAGCGCGCGCGAGCGCGCATAAAGGACATTCATGGATCTCGGAATTGCCGGTCGCAGGGCCATCGTGTGCGCGTCGAGTCGCGGCCTCGGACGTGCCTGCGCGGAGGCGCTTGCGCAGGCGGGGTGCCACGTCACGATCAATGGCCGGACGCGAGACGTCGTGGACGCGACCGTCGCCGACATTCGCGCGAAGACGGGTGCGACCGTTGACGGCGTCGTTGCTGACGTCGGCGATCCGGCGGGTCAACAGGCGCTGTTCGCCGCGTGTCCCGACCCCGACATCCTGGTGAACAACAACAGCGGCCCACCGCTGCGCGACTTTCGCGGGCTGACGCGCGAGCAGATGCTCGAGGGCGTCGTCGCGAACATGGTCACCGCGATCGAGTTGACGCAGAAGGTGATCGATCCGATGGTTCGTCGCAAGTTTGGACGGATCGTCAACATCACCTCGGGGACGGTGAAGATGCCGCTCGCTGGACTCGACCTCTCGTCGGGCGCCCGCGCCGGGCTGACCGCATTTCTGGCGGGCGTTGCGCGCAGTGTTGCCG
>JBKPRH010000110.1:0-5063 GCA_046765795.1 Acidobacteriota bacterium
CCCTGCAGGAGTAGGCCCCACGCCGGCACCTTGTGCTCGTTCAGCGTGCCCGCCCGTTGGAACCAGACGCCGTCGCGCGCCATCGCGTAATAGGCGCGCGCACCGGCCATGATCAGACCGTTGTTGCAGCCGAAGGTCGAGATCATGATGCCAACGGCCATGATCATCGCGCCGAGGCCGGGAATGATCGCTTCGAGCGAGGCCGACGCGACTCGATCCGAAGGCGCCTGTTGAATCGCCTCGAAGGGCAGCGTGACGAGATAAGCGAGGTTGGCCAGCAGATACAGCGAGATGACGATGAACGTGCCGAGCGCGAGGGCGAGCGGGATGTTTCTGCGAGGCTCCTTCACCTCACCGGCCGTAAACGTGATGTTGTTCCAGGCGTCGGCGGAGAAGAGTGAGCCGACCTGGGCGATGCACAGCGCGATGAACATGCCGTAAGTCGTCGTCGCATCCAGGCCCGGCGCCAGCGGCACCGCGCCGCGCGGCGTCCAGAGATCGCCGAGATTCGCGCTGACCGCTTGCGGATTCCACCCAATGAGTAAGCCCGCACCAATGAGGGCGATGAGCGCACCCGTCTTCGTGGTCGTGAAGACGTTCTGAATGACTTTGCCCCAGTCGAGTCCTCGCGTGTTGGTCCACGTCAACAGCACGACGAGCAGAATGCCGAGAAGCTGCACCGTCGAGAGCGAGACTGCGTAGCCCGCGGACAGATGAATCGGGCGAATGAGGTAGTGGTCTTCGGCGAACCACGGAATGAGCACGCCGGTGTATCGTGCGAAGCCGACCGCGACCGCCGCGATCGTGCCGGTCTGAATCACCATGAAGAGCGTCCAGCCGTAGAGGAATCCCCATAGTGGCGAGAACGCTTCCCGCAGGTAAACGTACTGTCCACCGGCCCGCGGCATCATCGCCGCCAGCTCGCCGTAGGACAGGGCGGCTGCCAGCGTCAACACGCCGGTGACGATCCACGCCGTGAGCAGAAGACCTGGGCTTCCGGTCTGCCTTCCCATCTCGGCAGACACGAGGAAGATGCCGGACCCAATCATGGACCCGACGACGACCATCGTGGACGCGTAGAGTCCAAGCCCGCGCTTGAACTCCGTATCTAACTGAACGGCGGTTGAAGTCGCAACGGATGACGTGGATGACATTTGGTGCCCCCGATACTACACCGGTGGGGCAGTGTAGTTTCGGGGGCGGCGGGCGACGCTGACGCGACTCAGAACGTCAGTCTTGCTCCCAGTCTGATCTCGCGCGGCGCCTGGAACTGCGGCGGCTTGCCAGGCAACACTTGCGTGACCGGCGATCCGAAATCAGGGTTGATCGTTGCGCCTGTGAGCTGCGTCCACTGGTCGTACGCGATCGTCGTCCTCTCATCGAAGAGGTTGAAGATGTCGCCAATCAACGTCAGGTGAACGGAGCCACTGAACGGCACGCGATATGACGCCTGCATATCGACACGGCTGATGACGGGCGTCCGGGTTCTAAAGCCATCGATCGTTTGGAAACCCGAACCTCGCGCCGCCTCAGGAATTTCGCCGCCTGTTGAATAGTTGGGATTCGCGGCAAGCGGCGTCAGCGGTGCGCCTGACGAGACATTGAGGCCTCCACCGAGGTTCAGACCAAACGGGAAGACATAGTTTCCAAACGCCTTGACCTGATGTGGACGATCGAGCGGAAGGATGCCGTTCGGATCGCCGAGGAATCGAATGTCACCTCGATACCCGAACTGCGGCACACCGATCGCGGTGTAGCTCGGGTCGTTGGTGGGGAAGTCGTACAACGACGTGATGCCCGGGTCAGACTGTCCGTTGTCGTCGCGGTAGAAGCCCTCGAAGTTGCCACGCAGCCGTGACCATCGGTAGGACGCGACCGCCGACCAGTTGTTGGACAACCGCCGGTTCAGCGTGACGTCAACGGCGTGATACCGATGCTCGGGATCCTGGAACGAGGCACCAAGGAACGCGGCGGTATCAAGAACCGGTGTCTTGCTGCTTGGATTGGTGAGAATGTACTCGACGCTCGAGAGGCCGGGCACTTCAAGGTCGTAAGCCACCATCGGCGCGTTCGCAACATCTTCGAGCACACGCCCGATGTTCCGATAGGTGTAGTGCACGCCTATGGTGGTCTGCGGCAGGACTTCGCGATCGACGCCCACCACCGCCTCGTTGACGTACGAGAGCTTGGCATTCGGATCGATCGTGTCGACGCTCGTCCCAGCGACGACGAAGTGGTTGGTGATCGACTGGCCGCTGTTCGGGTCAGTCGTCGTCACTCCGTTCGGAATGGGCTGCGTCAGGCTGGCGTCAAAGAAGTCGGCACGGCTGATGCCGTCGTCGGCCGACAGTGACCGCGCCGCGAGATCGTTGGGGATACGCGCGTAGTACCGTCCGTAATTCCCAAAGAGCTTGGTGCGCCCGTCACCGGTCACGTCGTAGGTGGCGCCGATGCGAGGCGCCCAGTTGTTCTTCAGCGTGAAGTCCTTGACGATGTCGCCGTTCAGGGTTTCCTGCTCGTACCGGAGCCCGGGATTGACCGTCAAACGGTTGCCCACGCGCCAGGAGTCCTGGACGAAGAAGTTGGTGTAGCGCTGGGTGGTGTCGTGACCGGAGTTGAAGTTGGCGCGTGTCACACGATAGATCTGCCCGAAGGTCACATCGGGCAACACCGTGATCTGTGCGCCTGTCGCCGTCGTCCGTCCATCATTGGCGACGAACGTCGGCCCGGTGCGGTTATTGAGGGTGCTGTAATCAACGTCGTTGAATTCGACGCCATAGCGAAGCTGGTGGTTGCCCAGCACGTTGGTCGCCTTGGCCGAGTACTGATAGTTCAGGCTTCGGTTCTGTGCCTCGTAGAAACCGAGGCCACCACTCACCTGCGTCGGTGTCACCGTCTGGTTGGTGATCCTCCACAGATTCGCCGACGGTGTTTCCTCGAGCGTGTTGAGCGCGCGCGCGAAGTTGCCTTCAAGCAGGAAGTTGTTCCGGAACACGCCGTTGTAGCGGACCGTCTGGTTGTGACCACCATAGGTGAGCTCGCTGTACGACGAGGTATCGGGTACGAGGAGCGCCGAGGCGCGTTGCGGGCCGTTGTCACCCTTCGATGGATCGCCGAAGAACGACACGTCAAGACGATGGTCGTCGGTGGCCTGCCACGTGGCCTTTGCCGAGTAAGTCATCGAATTGCGCACACGTTCGACGTCGCCCAGGCTGTCGAGAGGAAAACCGGCCGGCGCATGGTACAGCGTCACGTTCCTCGACGGGTTTATAGCGCCGAACGCGAACAGACGATCCTTGACGATCGGCACGCCGGCTTCAACGCCGCCATCGAAATAGTGTGACCCGGTCGTCTGCACGCTGCCGTTGATGCTCTGAAACTGCATCCAGTCGCTCTCGAGACTGTCAGGCCGCCCGTAGGCGAAGATCGCACCGTTGACGTTATTCGACCCGCTCTTCGTGATGACGTTCACCACACCGCCAGTCGCGTTGCCGAATTCAGCTTCGTAGCCGCCGGTCTTCACCTGCACTTCCTGGATGAAGTCGAACGGCGTGGCGTTGCCCAGCGATCCGAACACGATTGAGTACGAGCCGAGCGCGCCGTATCCCTGATTGGTGACGTTGACGCCGTCGATCACGTAATTGTTGTCGAGTCCGCTTCCGCCTGAGATCGACGGATTGTTCACACCAGCCGTGTTCGAGCTCGTCACGCCTGGAGCGAGATAGAGCGTCTGACTGACGTTCCGTCCGACCGGGATGTTCTGCAGCTGCTCGCTGGAGATGATCGCGCCTGTGGTGGTGCTGCGCGTATTGATCGTGTCTGGAGTGCTGCGGACCTCGACGGTCTCTGCCAAACCGCCGACCGTCATGGTCGCCGGAATGTTCACCGTCTGACCGAGGCTCACCACCACGCCCTCACGCGCGAAAGGAGTGAAGCCCTGGAGCTCAATGCGCAATGCGTACGTGCCAGGGGTGAGAAACGGAACGGTAAAGTTGCCGGTCCCATCAGTGACGGCTTGCTTGGCTCCTTGTGGGCCAGTCGCGGTGACGGTGGCGCCGGGCACTGGAAGTCCCTGCGAATCGACGACGCGTCCGGAGATGGTGCCGGTCGTCTCCTGGCCAAACCCCGCGTGTGAAATACCCAACGTGATCGCGACGACGAGAACAACAATGCGAGTACTCATGTCCTGAACCTCGGCGAAACGTGGTCTCAATGCCGCATAAAACGATTTGAACGTCGATACAGGGGCATTGGCCACGTAAGACGAGTGTCTTAGCGGTCCATGAGCGTTGGGTGATCGAGCGATGAACTTCGAGTAATGACCGTGACGCCTTCGTGACAGTAGATCAGGTGGGACGTCAGCCATGGCCGAAGGTACGCGTCCTGCACATGCGCGTCTGACGGAGGGCGTCATGGCTCAAGACTTCAAGAGGAAGGCCATCAGGCCGCCCGCCGGCGTTTTGCCTGACGGCATTCTCATCGGCGGTCTGGCAGCAGCCCTGCTGATCGTGTTGGGAGTGTTTGCCTATCGAATGATGACTCGTACGCCCGGGTCCGACCTCACCGCGGATCGCTCGGCGATCGAGCAGTCACAAGTGTCCGTCGACCGCGATCCTCATCCGAAGTTCCGGAGTACCAGCGCCGAGCTTCGACATAAGGGAGCCGGGGAAGATGCGGTGACCCGGCTGTCGGACCTCATGCAAAACAAGCGAGCCGTGTCAGGGCAGCGTGTCGAGCTGAAGAATGTGGAAGTCGAGTCGGCGAACGGAGACTCGTTCCGGATCAGGGAAGGCACGGACACGATGGCCGTTGTTGGTCCGGCAGGAACGCCCGCGCTCAAAGGCGGCCAGCATGTCAGTCTGAGCGGGCGCGTCGAAGCGACCAGCGATGCGGTTCGCATCAACGCGACAAGAGTAGAACTGAACAACTAGTCGGGCAGGTACGGGATCGTCTGTGGCCCTTGCGGCAGCACGCAGAGGGTCGAGCCATGTCCAGCGCGTCGCAACCTGTCGCGCACGGATGCTGCGATGTCGTCGATCGGAGTGAAGTGGGCGGCGCGAATC
>JBKPRH010000111.1:0-9168 GCA_046765795.1 Acidobacteriota bacterium
GGTATGACCATCCAACCGATCAGGTAGACGAGCACACCGCAAATGATCGCACCGGGATAGACCGCCAGCACGACAGTAATAATCCGAACGATCGTCACGTCGATGTCGAGATACTCCGCCAGGCCGCCGCACACACCGGCGATTTGGCGATCGGCGACCGAGCGGGTTAATCGCGTTCCACGATAGATCGTTCGTGCGTCCGGCATCGTCACCGGCAGCAGAATCCAACAAGCCGCGTAAACGAGCACACCACCAACCAGCAACCCCGGGACGATCGACAGGATCACCCAGGCAAGGCGGACAAGGGTGACATCGGCATCGAGGTAGGCCGCAAGGCCGGCACACACGCCGCCCAACTGCCCTTCCCCGGGTATCCGCGTGACTTGACGCCCTCGCGGTGTTGTGCGGACGGCAGCGCCGCAGAAGCGGCAATACGAGGAGCCATCCTCCATCTCTTTGAAACAACGGGCACAAGTCATTGTGAGCCCCCTATTAGATCCATACGGAGGCCCCTAAGGGGGTGGTTCTCGTCAGGGGCGCACCCCGTTAATCGATCGGCGTCATGGCGTAGGCAGGAATCCGCCAGACATTGGAACCTAAAGTCGCTGTTTGTTTTCCCCTTGGCGCCTAATGTCTGCCTGGAGGCGCATCTTCCGCGAAGGGATCGCGTGAAGAAATCGTCAGAATGCCAACTTCACCGGTCTGTACCGCCTTCCTGCACACTTTCGGCTTGCCTCTTGCGTATGGCAGGCGCGGACAATCGAGTTCTTTTCATCGGAGTCTCGCAGCATGGTCGGTTACGCGATTCGCGCGTTGGGGATGACTACTCAGTTTCGTGCAACCTTCGTGAAGGTTCTTCTGTCGGCGGTGCTTGTCACGGTCATGGTCGAAACGAGCTTCGCGCAGGTGATGGTGATCGCACCGCACCCCGATGACGAAGCGCTGTTTGCGAGTGGCATCGTGCGTTCGGCGGTGCTCGCCGGGAAGAACGTGAAGATCGTCATCCTGACGAACGGCGATTGCGACTCCCACGACATCGGCGCCACGCGCCAGCAGGAGACGGTCACTGCGATGACTCGTCTCGGCCTGAGTGCGAACGATGTCATCTTCCTCGGCTATCCGGACTGCGGTATTCGCGACATCTACTACCTGTATCTGGACCCGGCGTCCCAGTACACGTCCGTCGCGGGCTTTTCGCAGACCTACGGCTTTTTCGGTCTCGGAAATACTGATTACCACCGGTTTATTTACGGCCTGCCGGCTAACTACAACGGCCGCCAGCTCGTGGGCGATCTTCAGACGGTGTTTCGCAACTACAAGCCTCAGGACATCTATGTCGTGAGCTCGTACGACGCGAACCTGGATCACGCACTCACGAACATCTCCCTGAGCGAAGCGATGCTGGCTCAGATGGCGGTCGATCCGACGTTCCAACCAACGCTCCACGAAGCGTTCGTGCACGAACCCTGCGAGCTGTCGTGCGATCCGAGCTATCACTGGCCGAATCCCCCGTTTACACCGACCGTCGATTTTTCCGCCCCTCCGTTCCTGTCGATGACGCCCTTCACCTGGGCCGATCGCGAGCACGTCGTGGTTCCGTCGGAAATGCAGTCAACCACGCCGTCGACAAACCTTAAGTCACGCGCCATAGCCGACTACGCCACACAGGGTGGCGCTCAAACGACTGGCTGGTTGCAGGCGTTCGTGAAACACGACGAGGCGTTCTTCGTCAGCGAGTGGTGGGCGAATCTGGCGTTGAAAGCCACGGCGAGCGCGTCATCCAATGCAGGAACCGGTACAACCGCCAGCCGGCTGAACGATGCCGCCGTCGTGGGCTTTCCAGTGATTCCATCGATCGGACGCGGAGGGCCAGGAGAGTGGGTGGCAAGCGGGCTCGGTGGTTCCTGGGCTCAGCTGACGTGGGCCACCCCGCAACAAGTCACGCGAATCGTGCTCCACGATCGGCCGGACTCCAGTGAAAACATCACGGGAGGAACGCTGACCTTCAGCGATGGTTCGACCCTCGCGGTCGGAGCTCTGCCGGCGAACGGCAGCGGTCTCAACATCACCTTCGCGCAAAAGTCGATAACGTCGGTCCGGTTTACTGTGACCACCGCGACAGGCACGGCGGCCGGTCTCGCAGAATTCGAAGCCTACGGTCCGCCGACAACGAAGGTTCCGTGGTCGCTCCCGTCGGGAAACAGCGCTCCCTCCATTACCGGGGGGCCGACCGCAACCCCTTCGTCCATTCTCGACAATGCAACGACAACGGTCGCGGTCACGGCGTCCGATCCCAACGGAGATCCGCTGACATACAGCTGGCATGTGAGCGGCGGGCACGTCCAGGGCTCGGGATCGTCGGTGACGTTCGTGCCGCCAACGGTGATCAGCCCGACGAACTTCGACGTGACCGTCTATGTCGCCGACGGACGCGGGGGAATCGTCTCGAGCACGGCCACCGTGATCGTCTCCCCGTCGAACGCGCCCTCGAATATCGCGGGGGCGGCCGTGGCGACGGCGTCGTCTGAGAACACCGCAAGCGGGCAAGGGGCCGCGAAAGCCGTCGACGGCGTCGTCAGCGGATACCCGACTGACTCACAGCGGGAATGGGCCACCGTCAGGCAGCTCGCTGGTGCCTGGATTCAGCTGACGTGGTCCACCGCGCGAACGATCTCTCGTTCGATTCTGCACGATCGCATCAACGCGTCCGATCAAGTGCTCGCCGGTCTGCTTCGGTTCAGCGACGGTAGCACCATCCCGATCGGCACGCTGCCGAATGACGGCGCTGGCCTGACGACGGATTTCCCGGCGCGCACCGTCACCTGGATCAGGTTTGAGATCACAAGCGCCAGAGGTGATTCGATCGGTCTTGCGGAGTGGGAAGTGTTTTCAGGGGGCGGTGGCGGCGGCTCCAACACACCGCCGCAGATCACAGCGGGACCGACGGCGAATCCGGCGACTATCACCAGCGCGCAGACATCAAGCGTGTCGGTGACGGCGACTGATGCGAATAACGATACGTTGAGCTACACGTGGTCGGCCACGGGTGGAACCGTAACCGGCTCAGGTGCGACCGTGACGTTCACGCCGCCGTCGGTTGCGTCCACGACGGTGATCCGTGTCGATGTGTCCGTCAGCGATGGCCATGGCGGTACCGCTACGGGTTCCGTCAACATTACGGTGAATCCAACATCGGGCGGCGGTGGTGGCGGCACCAACATCGCCCGTACTGCGGTGGCGACTGCCTCTTCCGAAAACGAAAGCCGTTCGCAGACCGCTGCAAAAGCCATCGATGGTTTCGTCGATGGATATCCAACCGACTCCACACGTGAGTGGGTGGCGCCAGGACAACTCGCTGGTGC
Organism: Acidobacteriota bacterium; assembly: GCA_046765795.1. Taxonomy (GTDB): domain Bacteria; phylum Acidobacteriota; class Vicinamibacteria; order Vicinamibacterales; family UBA2999; genus Gp6-AA40. The sequence continues at coordinate 3,363 of JBKPRH010000111.1, forward strand.
GTGGATTCAGCTGACATGGCCCGTCGCACAGAGTGTGGGCCGCGTCATCCTGCACGACCGCATCAACACCGCGGATCAGATTCTGTCCGGCACGCTGCGATTCAGCGATGGATCGACGATTCCGGTCGGCAATCTTCCCAACGACGGCGCGGGTCAGACGTTTGATTTCAACGCGAAGACCGTGACCTGGGTACGACTCGAGGTGTTGACCGCGAGAGGCGACAATACCGGTCTTGCCGAGTTCGAAGTGTATCCGCCGTCCGGCTTCTCGAACGCATCACCGCAAGTCACAGCCGGACCGACTGCGAATCCGTCGACGATCACTGACGTGCAGACGAGTTCGATTTCCGTCACCGCCAACGATCCAGACGGCGATCCACTGACCTACGTCTGGACGACCAACGGTGGGAGTGTCACCGGGACCGGTGCAACTGCCACCTTCACGCCACCGCGAATCACCTCCAACACGACGTTCACTGTGACAGTCACCATCGGCGATGGTCGAGGGGGTTCTGTTTCACGGACCGTCAACGTCGCAGTAACACCGTCGAGCACGTCAGCGAACCGCGCGCTCGCGTCAACAGCCACCGCCTCCACGGAGAACTCAAGCCGCGGTCAAAATGCCTCGAAAGCCATCGACGGGATGGTCAGTGGGTATCCCGTTGATCCGACGCTCGAATGGGCAAGCGTTGCCCAGTTGGCAGGGGCATGGATTCAGCTCACGTGGACATCATCGCAATCGATTACCCGCGTCGTTCTTCACGATCGCATCAACACGGAAGATCAGGTCCTTGGAGGCACCTTGACGTTCAGCGATGGCTCATCGATCACCGTCGGCAATCTCGCAAACGATGGTGCGGGTGTCGTGTTCGATTTCGCCGCGAAGAACGTTACTTGGGTAAGGTTTACTGTGACGTCGGCGCGAGGGGGCAATATCGGGCTCGCGGAATTCGAAGTCTATTAGGGACTTTCCCGGTCGAGCGAGGCATCGCCATCCGAAGACTGGTGATGCCTCGCTGCTCGTGGAACGTAGAAGTCTTCGAGACGCCAGACTTCAAACATTCCGAATAGCGAACCGCGGTACCTGCATCGTTACTGCAGACGAACTCGCACCGATGAGGAAATTTACAAGCGAGTTTGCGTTGACGATGTCTGGCGGCCGATCAATACTCGGCACCCATTGCTGAGTTTCGCGAATTATTTTTAGTTCGCGATTCTCCTCAGCCAAACCCGCTCAAACAAAACTCGGCGCAGCCATCCGACTCCCCCGGAACCGGCGTGGTTTGTCCGTGAGTTCACGGGTCGTCATTACAACTGTTCGTTCGGAGACACTCTGTGAAGTCAATACAGGCGTACTTGCGACTGTCATGGTTGGTCGCGTTTCTCGTCAGTGGTGTGCCTGCGGGGGTCCACGCCGACATTCTGATCATCTCTCCTCACCCTGATGACGACGTCATCATCGCTTCCGGCGTTGTGCAGCGAGCCGTGGCGCGGGGCGAGACCGTGTACATCGTGTACGTCACGAATGGCGACTTCAACGGCGTGGCGATGGCGCCGATTCGTGAGGACGAAGCCGTCAACGCGCAACAGATTCTCGGTGTTCCAGAGAACCGGTTGATCTTTCTCGGTTACCCCGATGGATACCTGCCCGCGGTTCGAAATACGGCCAGCGGAGCCTACGTCACTGGTAATGGCGTATCGCAGACGTACGCGACGCGTGGTCTCGGGAATACGGACTATCACCGCTATCGATTTGGTACGGCGGGACCGTATAACTGGCCGACGATGGTCGGTGACCTCACAGACATTCTCAGCTCGATTCGCCCCGCGCATATCTTCACGACGAGCCAGTGGGACACGCATGGCGATCACTCGACCACCTATCACCTGATGATTCAGGCCGCGCAGAACGCGCGAACCGCAAATCCGGGATACAACCCGACGATCCACAAGACCACCGTGTGGCCGTTAGGTGATGACACGTGGCCCTTATCTGCAAACCCTCTTACCTACTTCACCGAGATCCCGCGCGGTTCTGTCTCAGATCCAACGCAGATGGTGTGGACCGAGCGCGAAAGCCTCGACGTGCCCTCGTCCTCGCAGACGGCGCTCTCTCCGAGTAATCCGAAGTACATGGCCATTCGTGCGCACGTCAGTCAGGGCGGCGCCGATCGCTACATCAGCAGGTGGGCACACAAGGACGAATTTTTCTGGACCGAGCAGCTCGCCGGGATATCAAACCGGCCGCCGGTTCCCAACGCTGGTCCCGAACAAGTCGTCAATGAAGGCGCCCCGGTGACGTTGGACGGCACAGCGAGTTGGGATGGCAACGGCACGGCGTTGACGTATCAGTGGCGTCAGGTGTTCGGACCTGCGGTCGCGTTGTCGAGTCTCACTGCGTCGCGTCCGACGTTCGTCGCGCCGACGGGTCTCGCCACTGACACGATTCTGGAATTCGAGCTCGTTGTCAGCGACGGGGCGTTGTCATCCGTGCCTGATGCCATTCGGGTGATCGTCCTGTCTGCGCAGAATCCATCAACGTTTGGGCCGAACATCGCGCCGCTCGCCACCTTTACGGCGTCATCGCAGCGCACGGGGTCAGGTGCGGCGAAGGTCGCTGATGGGATCGTCGATGGATACCCTGGTGATGAAACGCGCGAGTGGGTGACGCAAGGAGAAGGCGTCGGAGCCTGGATCCAGATGAACTGGTCCTCGCCCCGTACGGTCGGCAGAGTGATCATCTACGACCGTCCGAACCCGAATGATCAGATGCTTGCCGGCATCATCACTTTCAGCAACGGCACTACGCTGGCGGTGACAGCGGCATCCAACAATGCCACTCCTGTCACCTTCACGTTCCCCGCGCGCACCATCACTTCGCTCCGGCTTTCGATCACGCAGGTCACATCGTCGACGGCGAACGTCGGTCTCGCCGAGTTCCAGGTGTTCGAAGCCGGAATGACCAACATGCCTCCGGTTGCGAATGCGGGGGCAGATCAGACAGTCGCAGGTAACCAGCTCGTCACGCTCGACGGACGACAAAGTACAGATCCGAATAACGATCCACTGACGTACGCATGGAGTCAGACGAGCGGTCCGGCGGTCACGCTGTCGAATCCCACATCCTCGACCCCGACATTTGTTGCACCGGCCGCGCAGCCTCTCTCGCAAACGATGACGTTCCGTCTCGTCGTGTCCGACGCGCAGTCGAGCAGCAGTCCTGACACGGTCGACATTCGCGTCCCCGGTACGTCGAACACTCCACCGACAGCGAATGCCGGTCCGGACGTCGTCGTGAGCCCCGGTGGTGCGGTCACACTCGACGGGAGTGGGAGTTCGGATCCAGAAGGTCAAACGCTGACGTATCAGTGGGCGCAAACGGGTGGTCCTGCTGCCTCGCTATCCAGTGCCACCGTTGTACGGCCGACAGTCGTAGTGCCGTCAAACGCGCCGCAAGGCAGCGTGCTGACGTTCCAGCTTGTCGTTTCGGATGGCGTGGATTCGAGTCTTCCCGACACGGTCTCGCTGAACGTCACGACAGTTCCATCGGCGATCAACAACATCGCGCGGACGGCCACCGTCACCGCATCGTCGCAAAATGCGCCACTGCAGGCCGCAAGCAAGGCGGTGGACGGCGTGATCAGCGGATACCCTGCAGACTCGAGCCGCGAGTGGGCGACGGAGGCGCAGGGCGCCGGCGCGTGGATCGAATTGAATTGGCCTGAGCCGCACTACGTGGGCCTCGTTCGCCTTCACGACCGACCGAATCTGGACGACAACGTGAGAAGCGGCATCCTCACGTTCAGCAGCGGCACCGCGATTAACGTCGGTACGCTGGCTAACGATGGGACCGGAACCGACGTGCAATTCGCGCCGCGCGCGGTCACGTGGATCCGATTCACGGTAAACACAGTAAGCCCCGCGACCTGGGCGGTCGGGTTGTCGGAAATTCTCGTGCTCGAGACACCACCCGGTAATCTACCGCCGGTGGCGGAGGCCGGTCCCAATCAGACGGTTGCGGGCAATACCTCGGTGCAATTGAACGGCAGCGCGAGCAACGATCCCGAAGGGGCGACACTCACCTACGCATGGACGCAGATCAGTGGTCCGTCGGTCACACTCTCTGGTGCGTCATCTGCAACGCCCACGTTTACCGCGCCAGCGTCGACGGCGACGGCTCAGGTGCTGCGGTTCCAGCTTGTCGTCGGCGATGGCAGTCAGACGGCCATGGATACGGTCGACATTACGATCCAGGCCACCGCCGCACCCGGAACACTCGCCATCAACGATGTGACAGTCGCGGAAGGGAACTCCGGCACAACCAACGCGACCTTCACCGTCACGCTATCCGCGTCCAGCGCCAGCACGATAACGGTCAACTACGCGACGAGCAACGGAACGGCGACCGCCGGACAGGACTACGTCGCAGCGTCGGGTACGCTCACCTTCAATCCAGGCACGACCTCACAAACATTCAGCGTGTCTGTTGTCGGCGACCTGATTGATGAGCCCAACGAAACTCTCGTTGTGACATTGAGTGGCGCCGTCAACGCCACGATCAACGATGGGCAGGGCATCGGCACCATCACCGACGATGACGGAGCGCCGACGTTGGCCATCAACGACGTCAGCGTGACCGAGGGCAATGCCGGGACCGTCAATGCGACGTTGACTGTCAGTCTCTCGGCGGCGAGTGCGCAGACCGTGACCGTCAGTTACGCGACGGCGAACGGCACGGCCACGGCGCCGGGCGATTACACGTCCATCGCGTCGACGACGCTCACATTTGCTCCTGGGGTGACGTCGCAGACGGTCACTGTGGTCGTGCAAGGCGACACCTTGGCGGAAGGTAACGAAACCTTCTTCGTCAATCTCAGCGCTCCGGTGAATGCGACGATTGCTGATGCGCAGGGTATCGGCACGATCGTCGACGACGAAGCGGTGCCGACGTTGTCGATCAATGACGTGACGGTCACTGAGACCGACGCTGCCGGGGTGACCGCGGTGTTCACGGTGTCGCTGTCAGCGGCCAGTGCGACGACGGTCAGCGTGACGTACGCGACCGCGAATGGCACCGCGACTGCGCCTGCCGATTACACCGCAGCGGCAGCGACGGTATTGACGTTCACACCAGGTACCACAACTCGGACGATAACGATTCCGATCGCGGGTGATCTCATCAGCGAGGGCAGTGAATCGTTTGTCGTGAATCTCAGCTCGCCGGCGGCGGCGACGATCGCGGATGGACAAGGCGCTGGCACGATTCTCGACAACGATTCGTCGCCGTCGCTGAGCATCAACGACGTCACCGTGACCGAGAACAACACCGGAAGTGTCAACGCGGTGTTCACCGTCACGTTGTCGCCGGCAAGCGGGCAAACGGTCACGGTGAACTATGCGACCGCCGACGGCACCGCCACGGCGCCGGCCGACTATACAGCCGCGTCGGGTGGAACGTTGACGTTCAATCCGGGGATCACGTCGCGGACCATTACCGTCCCGGTAATCGGCGACACCTTGGATGAGCCAAACGAAACGTTCGTGGTCAATCTCAGCGGCGCTGTCAATGCGACGATCGCCGACGCGCAGGGCACTGGCACGATTACGGACAACGACGCCACGCCGTCGCTTCGCATCAACAACGTCAGCGTGGCTGAAGGAAACACCGGGACGACCGTGAACGCGTCGTTCACGGTAACGCTTTCGGCCGCGAGCAGTCAGACCGTCAGCGTCAGCTACGCCACATCCAACGTCACAGCTGTGGCCGGCCAGGACTACACGGCGGTCTCTGGCACGTTGACGCTCC
>JBKPRH010000112.1:0-33306 GCA_046765795.1 Acidobacteriota bacterium
CTGCACACCCGACCACGACACGCGCGCGGTTGGACGGCGGCGACTGGAGTAACTCGAGGGTCAACCGGCGTGAGACCGAGAGGAGCACACCCGGACACACTTCGCGCTGTTCATCATCGGGCCCTTGCGCCTCAGCCATCACAATCCAGGTGCTATGCGCATCGACCGGGCCACCAACGAACAGTCGCAGATCTGGGTCCACCGTCACTTTGGGATCCGTCTTCACGACCGCGTGCGCGAACTCGTCCATCTGCCGATTGACGATCAAGCCAAACGCGCCGCGCTCGGTGTAATCGCACAGCAGGACGACACTTCGCGCGAAGTTGGGATCCGCCATCTGCGGCATGGAGAGCAGGAGAAGAGGCGCCGGTCCTGGCATGGTCAGTTGATACGGATTTTCTGTCGCCCTTTGTCGTCCGCGTACTCGCGATTGTCTTCGCACACGTATTCGAGCAGCGTGTAGTCCGGCATCCGTCGATACGCCACAGTGTAGGTGTGGGGCTTCTCGAGCACCACCGGGTCCTCGATCGTGATCTCGTTCCAGAGGACGTTGGGCGAGACCAGCTTCATGCGCTCTTTGATTCGCATCTGGGGCGAGTGCGGCATGTTCTGGAAACGCACGTTCTCCTTGATCCCGATCGTATCAACAACCAGCGTGTCGCCTTCCCAGCGCCCGACCGAGTATCCGTAGAAGCCGGGCTCGACATCCTCAACCGACTTCTGTGGCTTGTCCATCAGGATGCGACGCACCTGCGTGAAAGCCTCCTCGATGACGGTGACCTGCCCGCGGCTCTGCAGGATCTCCATCGGGAACATCGCGCCCATCATCGTCGGCATGCCGTCAGGCAGGCAATCGGTGTAGTTCGTGGCGAGCGGCTCGCCTTTCGCGTCAGCCGCCCGTCCCGCTGTGATGCGGTCCTGCCACTCCTTCGCATACTGCGGTTTGAGCTGTGGCTGGGGCGCAGGGGGAGGAATGGTTGCATCGCGCGGTCCGCCGGCTCGTGCTCCCGGGCCGAGTCCGTGCCGCTCCCACGATCCCGTGATATCAGGAACCGCGGCTGGTTTGCTCTGCGCACGTGCGGCGGACTGCGCCGCCACCACCGCGACAAGGGCCGCGAGCGTCAACGACAAAGCAAGGTGAGGTGCTCTCATGACCTTCTCACTGCGTCTCAGTCGTCCGCTTGAAGCTACCGGCGTTCGGCACGGGCAGCGGCTTCGTCGTGCCATCCGCCATCGTCACCTCGAGCCCGAGACCGACCGGGTCGCCACTCAGCAGTGGTGCCACAACGGCCGTGACCTTGTCGCCGGCTTTGATCATGTTCGAACGCCAGCCGACACGCTGCATCATGTTGATGCTGGTCAACTCGATGCTGTAGTGCTTCGTCGTTCCGTCGGGCTGCGGGACGTCCACCTCGAGGAACCCATGCGGGTTCGTCCATTGAAACTTCGTCACCGTTCCGCGAATCGTCAGGGTCCGTGTGTGATCGAATACCGCGAAGGAATGATGAGCGGCCGCGGTTGCAGCCATCATCATCACCACAGACAGAACCACTCCTACCCAGGCGGTTCGTCGTGACGTCATGGTCACCTCCGAGCGACGATCATACTCGACGGCTTTGGGCTTTAGGCTCTGGGCTTCAGGCTTTGGGCTTTCGGCTTTCGGCTTCAGGCTTTGGGCTTGGGGCTCTGGGCGCGTGCCCAGTCGATGTGCTCGCGCACGAGGGCGTCGGCAAGTGACGGCCGGTCAGCGTCTTCTGTGTCCAGCTGATCGATCGCGTCCACGTCGCCGCTATTCCCGATCGCTACAGCGATGTTACGTCGCAGCCCGGCGATCTTGGCGCGCGTCATCGGGCCACCTTTGGTCAGCCGGCGAAGCTCCGCATCGGGCCGTCGCCATAGTTCGACCAGACGAGGAAGGTCCAGTCCGGCTCGCGGCTGCCACTCGCCGGCATCGGAACGCGGCGCGGGACGATTGTAGGGACAGACTTCCTGACAGATGTCACAGCCGTAAATGTGACTGCCGAGCGGCCGCCGATGTTCGTCGGGGATTTCCGATCGCAGCTCGATCGTCAGGTATGACAAGCAGCGATTCGAGTCGAGCACTCCAGGCTCGACCAGCGCGTCCGTCGGACACGCCTCGAGACAGCGCGTGCAACTGCCACATTGTTCCAGGCCCTGCGTATCCGGCTCGAGCGGCAGCGTGCAGATGATTTCGCCGAGAAACAGCCAGGACCCGAGTTCAGGATTGATCAGACAGGTGTTCTTGCCGATCCAGCCCAAGCCGGCGTATTGCGCATACACGCGCTCCTGAACGGGACCGGTATCCACGTATGCGCGCGCATCGAATGCCTCGTCCGATTGTGCGCGCATCCACTCGAGCAGTTCGTTCAGCCGCGCCTTGAGCACATCGTGATAGTCGTCCCCCCACGCATATCGAGAAATGCGTGCCACATCGGGCGACAGCTCGTCTGAGTACGGCCGGTTGGTGTTGTACAAAGTGCCGGTCACGACCACGCTGCGCGCGCCGGGGACGACGTGACGAACGTCCGCGCGCCGTTCTGCGGTACGGACCATCCACGCCATCTCACCCGCGTAGCCGTTCGCCAACCACTCTTGCAGGACCGCGAGCTCGGGAAACGCGTCTACCGGAGCAATCCCGCAGAGATCGAAGCCGAGCGAGACGGCCTTCTGCTTGATGCTCGCGGCGTCAACCATCGACCAATCTTAGTTCGCAGGCGGGTCTGAAGACCCGCCTCTACGTCCCGGTCTTACGTCCTGACTCGTCCTCCCGTTTTGCGCGAATGACGACTCTCGTCAGCAGGCGAGCCAGTTGCTGACCTTCCTCGATCAGCGGTCCGCATTTCTCTTGCGATCCGAGCCGACGCGACGCGCATGCGCGAAGCCAGCGCACTGAATCGCTGGCGCCGCGCAGCGAGATCTCGTTGAAGTGAATCCTCTCGCGAGTTGAGGACCGGCTCAGCGCCTCCTCGCGATTGCTGCCGATCGAGCCTGCGGCGTCGAGCAGTTGCCCGATGATGCGGCTCGTCGTTGGCCCGATGGGAACCGTTTCGACGAACGCCACCACGTCACAGTAGAAGCGATACGCGCGCTCGTCGATGCCTTCTGGATCGTTTCGTTTCATCGAGCGGCCCCAGTGCAGGCGAAATGCCAGGGCCGCTTCAGAGCGAATTGCGCCTCTTCTCACTCGAGACGAGGCGAGTGGTTTCGGATTGTGCCGAATCGCGATCGCGCGAAGTACGAAGGTTACGCAACACTCGCGACGTCGATCTTGCGGGCGTCGTCTATCCCGTATCGAAGCATCGCGATCCGTTCGAGCCCGTAGCCAACACCGACGGCGATATGCCGCTCGGGATCTCCGCCCAGATGCCGGACGATCCGGTCGCTATACACGCCCCACGCGAGCACTTCCGACCAGCGCCCTTCGTCATCGACTTCGAGCTCCCAGGCCTGGCTGCACATTGCGTACTGAGTGGGCACGATCTTCACTGTGCGGCTGGGCAGAGCTCGATCGACGGACCGCAGCACGCGGCCAGTCATCTGCCACGGATCGAGACGCGAGCGTTCGTCCACCCACAGCACTTCCGCCTGATGGAAGGCTTCGAGGTGCATGGCGTCCTGCTGACAGAGCCGATAGCACTTGCCAGCGGTCCAGATCTGCAGTGGCTTCCCCTCGTATCGAACGGTCAGCAACAGCGGCAATGTCAGGTCGTACCGAAGAATGCGGTGCTCATCAACGCGATGGAGCTCCACCGGATCGATATACATCGCCTCGCTGGCGATCGTTTTCTTCGCTTCGGCGAGGTCGACCACCTCGGGGATGCTCTGCTCGGCGAACTCGGGATAGGCTGCGTGCAGAAGGTCGAGCATCTTGCCGACCGGATTCTCAGGCAGGTCGGTGAGCTTAGGCCTCGCCAGCAGTTCAACGACCTTGGCGGGCAGATCGGCCCGGATCTCGTCGGGCCGGATTGCGCGTTGTTCAGCCACTTCCATCTCCTTGCGCAGCTTGTCGCGAATGCGCTGCAGCCGTTTGCGCATCGCGCCGTCATCCACTCCGGCGTTTGCCGCGAGTCGCGCCGTGCTCCAGCCACCGTGGTAGCGCCGATCACACAGCTGACGTTCTTCCGGCGTCAGCATCAGAAGCGCATGGGCCAGGCGATGTCGCTGCGCCTCAGACCACCGCGTTTCCGCCTCGTCCAGGACGGGAACATCCGGAACATCGTCGAGCGACAAGAACGTCCACCGTCGCGCTCGCCGCATGTTGAGCGCCGAGGTGATGACGATGCGACGGAGCCATCCGGCGAACGTGGCGGGCTCCTGGAGATCGCCAAGGCGCCGGAACGCGCGCAGGTAGGCCTGCTGCACCGCGTCCTGCGCGGCGGTCGAGTCTTTCAGCACGCTGAGCGCGACGGCGTACGCCATCGTCTGCGTCGCCTGGACGAGTCGCCCGTACGCCTCGACGTTGCCCGCTTGGGCAGCAACCACCAGATCAGCCAGAGCGTTCATTGATGCGGCTCTGAAGGAAGGACACCGGGAGTAGAAGAATGTGACGGACGCAGGTCAAAGGGCAAATGTCAAAGGTCAAAGGCGCCTTTGCCTTTTGACCTTTGACCTTTGCTTTACGACCGCCCCACAAGCTGCCGTACGACATACGGGAGTATGCCGCCGTGCTTGAAGGCGATCAGTTCCTCCGGCGTATCGATCCGGACGGTCACCGTGAACTCGCGCGTCGAGCCGTCGGTCTCGGTCGCGATGACCATGACGTCCCCGCGTGGCTTCAGGCCGGCGGCCACGCCTGTGATCTGGAACGACTCGGTGCCGTTGATCCCGAGCGAGGCGGCGGTGTCACCCAGCTTGAACTGCAGCGGCAGCACGCCCATGTTGACCAGGTTGCTGCGGTGGATTCGTTCGAACGATTCGGCGATGACGGCCTTCACGCCAAGCAGATATGTGCCCTTGGCGGCCCAGTCGCGCGACGATCCCGATCCGTATTCCTTGCCCGCAACGATCATCAGCGGCACGCCAGCATCCTGATACTTCACCGACGCGTCGAAGATCGTCATCTGCTCGCCATTCGGCTGATACCGCGTCACTCCGCCTTCGGTGCCGGGTGCCATCAGGTTGCGCAGGCGGACGTTGGCGAACGTGCCGCGCATCATCACTTCGTGATTGCCGCGACGCGCACCATACGAGTTGAAATCCGCCGGCTTCACGCCCTTCTCGATCAGATACTTCCCCGCCGGGCTGTCGACCTTGATCGAGCCGGCCGGTGAAATGTGATCGGTCGTCACGCTGTCGCCGAGCACGGCGAGCATGCGCGCGCCGGTGATGTCGGTCAGCGGCGCCGGGTCCATCGTCATGCCTTCGAGGAACGTCGGCTTGCGCACGTACGTGGAATCGTTGTCCCACGCGAACACGCTGCCCTCAGGCACTTGCAGACCTTGCCAACGCGTATCGCCACTGAACACGTCGTGGTAGCTGCGCCGGAACATGTCGGCCGTCACCGCCTTGAGCATCGTCTCCTGCAGCTCGTGTTCGGTTGGCCAGATGTCTTTCAGATACACGGGACGCCCCGCGGGGTCGTGTCCGAGTGGCTCCGTCGTGATGTCGGTCGTGATCCATCCCGCCAGCGCGTAGGCGACAACCAGCGGCGGCGACGCGAGGTAGTTGGCGCGCACGTCCTGCTGAATGCGTCCTTCGAAGTTTCGATTGCCGCTCAGAACCGAGCACACAACCAGGTTCTTCTCACGAACCGTCGCGGCGATCTCCTCGGGCAGCGGTCCGCTGTTCCCGATGCACGTCGTGCAGCCGTACCCCACCAGATTGAATCCGAGCTGATCGAGATATGGCGTCAAGCCCGCCGCATTGAGGTACTCGGTGACGACTTTCGAGCCGGGTGCGAGACTGCTCTTCACCCACGGCTGGCGCTTCAGGCCACGCTCCACCGCCTTCTTCGCCACGAGCCCGGCGCCAATCATCACGCTGGGATTCGATGTGTTCGTGCAGCTGGTGATCGCCGCAATCACAACCGCGCCGTGATCCAGCGTTCCAACCGCCGGTTCCGCAACCGCGACTGCCGAACGCGCCGCGGGTGACGTGCCACCGGATCCTTTGGACGGCATCTGCATCGACGGCAAGGCCGACTGGAACGCGGTCTTGGCGTTCGAGAGCGACACGCGATCCTGCGGACGCTTCGGTCCGGCCAGGCTCGGCTCGATCGACGCGAGATCCAACTCGATCACTTCCGAGTAGATCGCGTCGGGACTGCCCGACGTGCGGAAGAGTCCCTGAGCCATCGCGTACTGCTCGACGAGCGCCACCTGCGACCCATCGCGTCCGGTGAGCCGCAGGTAATCGAGCGTCATGTGATCGATCGGGAAGATCGCGACGGTCGCCCCGTACTCGGGACACATGTTGCCGAGCGTCGCGCGGTCGGCAATGGTCAGAGCGCTGAGCCCCTCGCCGAAGAACTCGACGAACTTGCCGACGACGCCGTGCTTACGGAGCACTTCGGTGATCGTGAGCACGAGGTCGGTGGCCGTCGTGCCTTTGGGCATCGCGCCGGTCAGTCGGAACCCGAGCACCTGTGGAATCAACATCGAGCTTGGCTGACCGAGCATCGCTGCCTCGGCCTCGATACCCCCAACGCCCCATCCCACGACACCGAGACCGTTGACCATCGTCGTGTGCGAGTCGGTGCCGACCAAAGTATCGGGATACGCCAGGGTGACGCCGTCCACATCCTGCGCGACGACGACGCGAGCGAGGTACTCGATATTCACCTGATGAACAATGCCGGTGTCGGGTGGGACGACCTTGAAATTGTTGAACGCGTTCTGCCCCCAGCGCAGGAACGCATAGCGCTCTCGATTGCGCGAGAACTCGAGCTCTGCATTCAACGTGAACGCGTCGGGGCGTCCGAAGTAGTCGACCTGCACCGAGTGGTCGATGACGAGCTCGACCGGCTGCAACGGATTCACACGAACGGGATTTCCGCCGAGCGCGATCACCGCGTCACGCATCGCCGCCAGATCGACGACGCAAGGCACGCCGGTGAAATCCTGCAGCAGCACCCGCGCCGGCATGAACGAAATCTCTTTCTGCAGGTTCGCCTTCGCGTCCCACTTGGCCACCGCGCGAACGTCGTCGGCCTTGACGAACGCGTCGTCCTCCCGCCGCAGCAGGTTCTCGAGCAGGATCTTCATCGAGTACGGGAGACGCGAGACACCGGGGAATCCGGCCTGTTCGAGCGCGGGCAGGCTGTAAATCTCTACGGGCTTGTCGAGGACGCGGATCTCAGTGCGGGTACCGAAGCTATTCAGCGTAGGCATGATCTCCGATGATAACTCGGAGGGTCCCCCTGACGCCTGTCGGTGCAAGCCTACTCACGCGTGTCGGTGCAATCGGACTATCGCATGTCGGTGCGATGGAGCTGACGCTGGTCGGTGCGAGCCCGCAACGATGGCATGCCGCGTGGCGGACGCGTGCGAGCATGCCGAGCTCACCGCGCAGCCGGAAATTGGCGCAGCGATTCACTCCGCGCGTCTTCCGTCCATGTGTTCTGGTTGCTTGAGCCAACACTGACGTTTTGAGCCAGCGGCGGATGTCGTCGCGAATCACCAGCTAGACGCGCGGTCATCGTAGAGTACGAGCGAAGACAATTTCCCGGCGTGCGAGTCGCGACCGCGACGCGGCATGCCATCGTTGCCAGCCGGACGCGATTGATGACCTACGCCAGCACTTTGCCGTGCCCTTTGACCTTTGCCTTTTGACCTGACTAGAACACTACGAAGAGACTCCCCCTCGCCGAGAGGTGCTTGCGCGTCTTGTCTTCGATCGTGATGCCGTCGGAGAGGATGTCGAGGCGAACGTCGCCGCGTACGCCGAGGCCGCGGACGAACCCTTTGGGCCGCACCAGAAGCGCACGCCGCACACCGCCGCCAAAGTAGAACAGGTGGCCGTGTTCGCTGAGCGTCAAGCCTTCGTGCAGTTGCCGCAGATACCCGGCGCCCGCGGTGGCGAACGGCACCCAGTCACCCACACGAAGCTCGTTCAGCCGGACGACGATGCCACCGTCGATCAGGTACTGATCGATCTGCTCGACGGCGTCAACCGGGGGCGCGTTCTCCGCATCGTTGGTGACACTGGTGCGTATTTCGGGACGTGCGAACAACGTATGCGCCTCGACGCCGAAGCGACGCGTGAGATCAACGGCCGCGTGCAGGTCGAGGCCGATTGTCCCGGCTTGCTCGGTCGACGTCGAAAACAGCCGGAACGGATCGGTGGTGGCCGTGCGCAGATTGGCGTCTGCATCCCCCAGCGGCGCGCCGCCAAAGAATCCGACGCCCGCTCCCAACTGCAGTCGATGTAGCGGAGGATCGGTCTGTGCGGCGGCCGCCGAGGCGACCAGCAGCACCAGAGCAGCGATGAGTGAGACGCGCGCAGTCACTTCGGCCGCACCGACACGTCGAAGCGATCGCTGGCGCCGCCTTTCGGGGCGACGATGAGCTGCGGGAACAGCGTCACTTGAAAATCGACATCGATGCCGCTCGGTGAGAAGAAGCTGTCGATGTCGGCATCGTCCAGCGGCTCGACGCGAATCACGTGCGCGCCCGGTGCCAGACCCGCTATCTGGAAAGTCCCGCCTTCCCCGAGTGCGAAGCCGCCGATGAGCGTGCCTGTCCTTGGATTGAACGCGACGACATGTGCGCCGATCACTTCTCGACCGTTGCGCATCACGCGGCCACTGATGGCGCCGGTGGTGTCTTTGAAATCGCCATCGGGATAGAGATCGGACACGCCGGCGATGTCATCGGGCTGCAGCGTGCGATCCGAGGTGATGCCGCGGCCCAACGAGATTGGAAACATCACTGCCCCCGACGCGAGCACTCGTCGTCCGCCGTCGGGCCGAATCTCCGTCTCGCCGATCGCGGAGTGGCCAAGCCCGAGGAAGTGCCCGATCTCGTGCGTCGCCACCGATTGCAAATCGAAGCGGCTGGCATCGCCCGCCGCGGCGGTGGACCATGTGAAGATCGAATTGAAAAAGACGTCCGATTCGACGATCTCGCCGGTCAGCGTATCGACGACGAACGACGTCGCGCCGAGCACGCGATCGAGATCCGGCTCTGCGTCGAATCCAAACGTCGAGATGCCGTCGTCGTCGAAGGGCGCTGCCGACGTGAAGCCGACGAACTGAAACGTGATCGACGCGGTCGGCACCGCTTCCCAGGTCGCGAAGCCGGCGGCGACTGCGGTTTGGAATTGTGAAGCCGTCACACCGTTCCCCGCGCGGTCGGTGGCAAACCAGCGCACACGTGACTGGTTCCACTTGAGCGGAGTCTGCGCCGTCCCTGTCGAAGACGTCAGGTGGAGATACGCCTGCGCGGGTTGGGCCGTCAGCGAAACGATCGCCAGCAACCACGTGAGCGCGCGCCTCATGGCTGGCGCTCCGCGATCGCTCGAACGTTGCGCGCGAACGCCGCGAGCTCGAGTGGACGTCTCGAGGTGTCGCCGCGCACCACGCGACCCGGTGCCTCCGACACGACTGGCGGTGTGACGAGACTTCGCCCCGACGCGTCGTGCACCACGCGATAGACGCCCTGGCTCAACCCGAATGGGAACGGCACGGCGGGCGGGCGGCCTTTGAGAAACAGCACCACTTCATCGCCGGACGCGAACTCCGGCGCACCGACCATGACCCGGCGGTAGCGTCCGATCTGACCACCCGGCACCTTGAAGTACACGGTCTCACCGGGCTGGCCCTTGATCGCATCGAGCACCGACAGCGTCACCACGGTTTCGATGGTTCGCCGGTCGCCGACGATCTGCGCGCGAACGTCCAGCACCCGTCCGTGCACCACGAGCTCCGACCCGGTGACCATCTCCGAGAATTCGGCAGGCACAACGACCATCGCCGAGAGCGATGCCACGCCAACCATGCCGATCACTCCAGCGATGACCGCTGCACTCCACCATTTCCTGTTAGTCATCCGAGCCTCTTGCTGAGATCGAGCCATGCGCCACCTCGAGCACCGCCTGCGCCGCGCGCGCACTCGCTCCGGGTGTTCCCAATTGTTGCCGCACGTTGGTCAGCGCCTGACGCGTCCGATCGTACAGAGCGCGATCGGTGAGGAACTTCAACGCTTCGGCCGCCGTCCGCTCCGCCGTGAAATCGGACTGAATCAACTCGGGCACGATGCGCGTACCGGCGACGAGATTCGGCATCGCATACATGTCCACGTGCCCGAATGGTTTCACCAGTCGATAGGTCAACGGCGACAGCCGGTAGACGACGACCATCGGCTTCTCGTGCAGCGTGCACTGAATGGTTGCTGTCCCCGAAGCCGTGATCACCACATCCGACGCCGCCAACACATCGTCAGTTCGATCGCGCACGAGGACCACGTCAGCATCGAGATCGTCGGCGACGAGCGGCGCGAACAGTGAGTCGGCCATCGATGGCGCACACGCGACGACGAACTGCGCATCGGGGACTCGTGCACGAATCAGAGGAATGGTCTCAGCCATCACCGGTACGGTGCGATCCAATTCGTTCTTGCGGCTGCCGGGCAACAGCGCCACGGTGGGCGCCGTCGGAACGAGACCACGCTCGGTCAGAAACGCCTCGCGAGGCTGACCCGACTTGGCGAGATCCACCAGCGGGTGTCCCACGAATTGCACGTTGACGCCGGCGTCGCGGTAGAGCGCCTCTTCAAACGGAAAGATCACGAGCACACGGTCCACGTACGTCTTCATCGTCTCCATACGGCCAGGGCGCCATGCCCACAGCTGCGGGCTCACGTAATAGACGATCGGAATACCAAGACGACGAAGCGCGGCCAGTAGTCTGAAATTGAAGTCCGGCGAATCG
Organism: Acidobacteriota bacterium; assembly: GCA_046765795.1. Taxonomy (GTDB): domain Bacteria; phylum Acidobacteriota; class Vicinamibacteria; order Vicinamibacterales; family UBA2999; genus Gp6-AA40. Next base: position 10,889 of record JBKPRH010000112.1, read on the forward strand.
ATGGCCACGAACACGTGCGGACGCAACTCACGTGCCGCGTCAACCAGACGCCGCAGCATCGCGAACGAACGTGGGACGACGCGGATGGCTTCGGTCAGGCCGGTGACGGCGAGTCCGCCGAAGTCGCCGATGAGATGCCCGCCGGCGGATCGCAGACGCTGGCCGCCGAAGCCGAAGATCTCGGCATCGGGCTGGCGCTGGTGCAGTTCAGCCGTAAGCGCGGCGGCATACAGATCGCCTGACGCCTCGCCGCAGGAGATCATGATTCGCATCGACGCCGCCGATGTGGTTAGGGACGGGGTGAACCGTCCGGGGTGACGGCCGCGCGCCGCGGCGGCTCCTTCTTCAACGTCGCGGACATGAGATCGAGCTGCTCGATCGGAATGATCTCAAAGTCGGTAAAGCCGACGGCGCGCAACTGCGATACAAAGCCCTGCGCGTTGCCGACCAGTACGATCGACAGACGGTCGGGCTTGATGTACTGACGGGCGACACGCTGAATATCGTCGGGCGTAATCGCCAGCACTCGTTCACGGAACGTGCTGATCTCCTCGAGCGGCAGCTCATAGAACATCGCGTTGAGCACGATCGTCGCGATGTCGTTCGGCGTTTCAATCGTCAGGGGAAAACTACCGGCCAGGTACGCCTGTGCGTCGGCAAGCTCACGCTCGTAGACACGCTGCCGCGGCAGCTTGGCAAACTCCTCCACCGTCAGCCGCAGCGCTTCACCAGTGGTTTCGGTGCGTGTATTCGTCTCGGCGACGAAATCGCCCGCCTGCTTCATGGACTGACTGTTCGCCTCAGCGCCGTAGGTCAGGCCGCGCTCTGATCTGAGCACCCGATGCAATCGGTTCGCGCCCTCGCCACCGAGGATTTTCACCGCAAGGTCCCAGGCGAGATAGTCCGGATGCTTTCGCGGAATCGACAACTGGCCGACGCGGATCTCCGTCTGCACCGCGTCTGGCTTGTCCACGATGATCAGCCGGCGTGTCGGCTGCGGTGGATCGATGGGCTTCCACGGCGGAACCTCACCGCGCGCCCACTTCCCGAACACACGCTCGGCCTGCCCGAACGCATCCTCACCGGTGATGTCGCCGACGATCGCCAGAATCATGTTGTTCGGCACGAAGTACTGACGATGAAACTGACGCAGGTCGTCCTGCGTGATGTTCATCAGCGTCTCTGGCGTTCCACTGCCCGGTAGTCCGTACGGATGGAAACCGTAGACGAGACGATCGAACAATACCGACGCGACATAGTCAGGGTCCTGATCGCTCACCTGCAGGGATGAGATCGCGCGCTCACGCTGCCGTTCGATCTCCTCAGTTGAGAACGCGGGATTCCGGACGATGTCGCCAATCAGATCCATCCCGAAGGCGAATGAGTCCTTCATTACGACGGCGTTGACGTAGGTCAGATCGGTCCCTGAGCCCGTGCCAAGCGCGCCGCCGATGAAATCGATCTGTTCGGCAATCTGCTGCGCCGATCGCGTCGTCGTGCCCTGGTCCAGCAGATGGGCGACGAGCTCGGCGATGCCGCGCTTGCGTTCCGGATCCTGCGCGGCGCCGGCACGGGTCAGCAATCGCATCGTGACCGCCGGCTGCTCGTGGTGCAGGATGACCATCACCTGCATGCCGTTAGACAGCGTGCGGATCTCGTATGGAGGGAACCGGAACTCCTTCGCCGCCAGCGGCCGCGGCGCTGACTCACTCGGCCAGGTGGCGACCTGCGCGTGGGCTAGAGTCGCGCACAACACAACTCCCAACGCCCAACTCCCAACGACCAAGCACTCCCAACGCCCAACCCCCAACGCCCAACGGTGCTTCATCGCGAGCCTCCAGTTTTCGGCAGAATATGGAGCACCACGCGGTTGTTGGGCGTGAAGTACGTCTTGGCGACGCGGAGCACGTCGGCCTGCGTTACGTTCATGAAGATGTCGAACTCGCCGTCAGCGGCGGCGATGTCGTTGTGGATCACGGCCGAGTGCGCCAGATGCCGCGCCTTGTCCTCGTTCGATTCGCGGCTGACGATGTAGTCGCGCGCGAACTGGTTCTTGGCGCGCTGCAATTCGTTGGCGAGGACCGGCTCCTTCGTCAGCTTGTCGAACTCGGCAATCAGTGCCTGTTCGGCCGCTTGTGGCGTCTGCCCTGGCTGCACGATCGCGACGGCATAAAACAGATTCGGATCTTCGGTGATGTTTCCGCTGCCGAACGCTGTCAGCGCGAGCCGTTTCTTGTACATCAGCTCGAGCGGAATCCGTGCGCTCTGCCCGTCGGACATGATCTTGGCGGCGATGTGCAGCGGGTAGGCATCGGCGTGCCCGTCATACGTCACGTGATACGCGACGACGACCGCAGGCAACGGCCATGCCTCCTCGACGACCGCGCGGCGCTCTTTGGTCTGCGGCGGCTCCTTCGGGATGTCGCGCGGCACCGGCTTGACCGCCTTCGGCACACGCGCGAAGTATTGCGTCACCATCTGCAGCGCCAGCGTCGAGTCGAAGTCGCCGACGACGGTTACTGTCGCGTTCTCCGGCACGTAGTACGTGCTGTGGAAGTCGCGAACATCAGTGATCGACGCGGCTTCGAGGTCGGCCATGCTGCCGATCGTCGAGTGCTTGTAGGGGTGATTCGTGAACGCGTGGTCGTAGATGATTTCCGACAACCGGCCGTACGGCTGATTCTCGACCCGCATCCGCCGCTCTTCTTTCACCACCTCGCGTTCGCGCCGGAAGGCGTCATCGTCCAGGCGCAGCGTGGCCATGCGATCCGCCTCGAGCCACAATGCGAGTGGCAGGTAATGCGCCGGCAGCGTCTGCCAGAACACCGTCTCGTCTTCGGTGGTGTAGGCGTTGCTACGTCCACCGACGCTGGCGATGATCGACGTGTGCGAATCGGGCTCGACGTTCTTGGAGCCCTTGAACATCATGTGCTCGAACAAATGCGCGAAGCCGGTACGCCCAGCGCGCTCGTTCTTCGAGCCGACGTGATACCAGACTGAGACGTGCACGATCGGCGTCGAGTGATCCTCGGAGAGGATGACGCGCAGGCCGTTGGGCAGCGTCGAGATCTGATACTGGAGTTTCGGCGGCCGCACCGCAGCGTCGAGCGGCGACCAGGCAAACGCGGCGAGCCCGACGACGATCGACAGTATCGCAGGGCCTGCCGTGCGGCGGCCCTGGCGGGAGCGCGCGAATCCCATGGAGTGATTATCCCAGAGGTTAGCGGCTCAGCAGGCGGAAGCCGACGCTCGCCCATCGGGCAGTGCCAAACTGCAACGGCGAGGGATCGATGCGCTGCTCCGCGGCAAGAAAGAACTCCATCGCCCCCCGTCGTCCCTCGAAACGCACGCCAGTTTCACCGCGAAACCCGGTTTGGTCCCCGCGATTCTGCGAGTCGTCCACGCCGAGACGACGAATCGTGCCGTTGAAGAGCACGGCGACCGTGGGCCGTATCTGCACATCGCTGCGCACCGCCCCTTCGATCTCCCACGTGTAATCGACGAAGGCTCGTGCCACGACGCCGCGCACATCGACGCGACTATCGATATGAGCGCGGCCGGTTGTCAGCGACCGCTCCAGCCGCACGCCCGCCATGTTCCATGCAACGGCGACGCGATTGTCGCGATCGGCCAGATGACGCGACTGGTGATAAAAGACGCCGGCGACTTCAACACCGCGGGCCCGCAGCGATGCCGTGCCGCTCAGGATGTAGTTGCCCTGGTTCGGATCGAAGTGACGAAACTCGTCGCCGAGAATCGCCTGGTAGTTGGCGAGAAACGTGGCACGGCCGGTGCCGTAGTCGATCACATCGAGCACGCCGCCGAAGTTCATGTCCCACACGAACGCCAGATCCTGGTCCGCCAGGTGCTCAGCGGACATGAGAAACGTCGTTCGCGGCAAGAGCTGCACGTGCGCGGCTGGTGGCTCTTCGTTGTCACTGGGGGTTTGCGCGGCTGCCGTGTTGACCGACAACACGACGGCCAGCGCAATGAGGGCGCTCAGGGGGAGTCGAGCGTACGGTTTCACTCTGGGGACCTCTCGGTGGATTCGGCGCCTGCGGAGAGAAATCGCGCGATGCGCGTTTCGAGCGCCTCGATGCGGCGTTTGAGTTCGGGTAGACGTTTGAAGAGGACCGACGCCTTGCGCCAGTCGCGGCTGTCGATGGCCGGATACCCCGCCACCATGGCGCGCGGCTCGAGGGAGTTGGTCACGCCCGACTGCCCCACCGCCACAGCGCCACGGCCGATGGTCAAGTGACCGCCGACGCCCACTTGCCCGCCGAAGACCACATCGTCATGGACGTCGGTACTGCCAGCAATGCCGACCTGCGCGGCCAACAACACATTGCGGCCGATGGTGACACCGTGGCCAATCTGTACGAGGTTATCGATCTTGGTGCCGGCCTTGATGCGGGTTTCGCCGACAGCAGGACGATCGACGGTCGTGTTCGCGCCCAGTTCGACATCGTCTTCGATGATGACGGTGGCGACCTGGGGAATCTTTTCGTGCGTGCCGTCGCCTCGACGGACGAACCCGTAACCGTCACCACCGATCACGACGCCGTTCTGCAAGACGACGCGATCGCCGAGTGTGACGCGCTCACGGATCGACACGTTGGAATGGATGACGCAGTCAGACCCGATGCGCGCACCGGGACCGATAGTGACGTTGGGAAAGACGATCGTCCGGTCGCCGATCGCTGCCCCCTCGCCGACAGCGACGAACGCACCGAGCGAGACATCGGCGCCGATCTGCGCGTCGGCCGCGACCGACGCGAGCAGGTGGACACCCGGGGCCGGACGCGACACGGGCGCAAAGAGCCCGACGGCACGTGCAAATGCCAGGTACGGATCCTTCGCGCGGAGCATCGCGCACGGCGCAGCCGGTGCATCGGCCTTGAGAATCACGGCCGAGGCCCGTGTGGTGCGCAGGGCCTTTTCGTATTTGGGATTGGCGAGGAACGTGATGTCGCCCGCGTCGGCTGTTTGAATGCCCGCGACGCGCCGGATTTCGACGTCGCCGTCACCTTCCAACCGACACTCGAGCCGCTCGGCGAGTTCGCGCAGTTTCACCTGAGCCGAGATTGTACTGCCTCTGTCGTGTGACATCATGGCAGAGGCCTACCGAGAAGTGCCCCCGCGACCCATCATGCCCAACATCGCGTATCGCCTGGCCCGACGCATTGCAGTCTCCGTTGTCGGGTTCACTGTCCTGGCGATTGGGATTGCGATGATTGTGCTGCCAGGTCCGGCGTTCATCGTGATTCCGGCAGGCCTCGGTATCCTCGGACTCGAGTTCGCCTGGGCGCGGCGATGGCTGCAGAAGGTAAAGGAGAAGGCCGAGGCTGTCGCGAAGACGGTCACTGGGTCGGGGACGCCGCCGCCTCCTAAGGAGTAGTGTCCGCCTTTAGGCGGACACTCAACGCCGTCGACGCTGCGCCGTCGGCCGCGGGTTGACCGGCACGGCTGGCTTCCCCGCAGCTTCCCACGCGCCGGCAATCATCGCCGCCGATGCGGCGATCGATTCATTCAAGCGGCGTTCAACCACTGCGCGATTCGACTTGAAGAACGCCGCGTAATACGCATCGTCGTATTCGTCGCGTCCGCCGATCGCGTCGAGATCGGCCTTGAGGATCGGCGGAACGAGCTGCGTCCCCTGCAGCACCGTGTCGAAGATGAAGTCGCGCGGATTCCGGATTGGCTCGATCGGTTTCGGCGCAATGGTCCACTGATCCCGATAGCGCTCGAACAAGAACGCCTCGAACCGCGAATGAATGCCATGCTGTCCGGTGAGCTGGCCGTCGTAGTTCAGCACCGCGTGAAATGGGACGTGCGCATCGCTCACATAGTGCGTCAGCCACGCCGAGAAGAAGAGGATGTCGAAGCGGCCGAACGGGCCGCGGCGTCCGTAGGACTCGAACGCGCGTTGCAAATTCCCAAACATTTCCTCGGTGCGCCACGGCAGCGTGCCGTTGTCCTCGATGCGCTTTTTGCCGAACTTGGCGACCGCCGCCGTGTAGTCACGCGGCAACCCGCTGTACGGGTACTTGCCGTACCCTTCCCAGTCCAAATCCAGGAAGTGGTTGGAATCCTCCTGGGCATCGAAGCCAGCGACCTGCCAGGTATCCGGATCGATCGCTCGCTCGATGAGTGTGGTCTTGTTCTGCTCGAACAGTGGCCGGATCTCGGGCGGCAGCAGGCCGATCGCCCGCTCCATGATGAACTTGTGAGCTTCGTACCCCCACGCGTGCGTGGGCGTCGGAGTTGCGGCCAGCGCCAGCACACCCAGTACGACGATCAATCGGCGCATGTGTCGTTCAATTATTGCCCGACGGGAGGATCGTCGAGGCGCTAAACCCGTTCCGCCCGGCAAAACGCATGTCCGACACGGTCACTCGCACTCCTGATGGTGTGGGTTCAATCGTCCAGAACGGAAACCGCGCCCAGACGAGAAACGCGCGAATGTTGTTGTCCTGACGTGCGGCAACGACCTCGGGGGCATGGCTGTTCTTGGGAACGCTCTCGGGGACGAATGTCACCGCCCGTTGCAGCCAGGAAAACGTGCCGTACTCGTAGTGGTCGCCGGCGTCCACGATGACTTGCCTGCTGAATGGCCAGAGCGGCAACGGACCAACCATCAGGGCACGGGCCTCGGTGCCGTGCGTGCTCCTCCATGTGTCGGCCACGATGCTGCGCGCCACGCGGCCGGATATCAACGTGACGGCGATGTAACAGCTCATGACCATCAGCGCCACTTGCGCCGGACGCGGGCGGCCACGTGAGCCGGCGAGCCAGATCCCAACGGCCATCATGATCCACATCCACGGATCGACGATGAAGATCGCGTCGCCGTAAAACCATTGCCAGTTGATCGGAGTCAAGAGACGGACGCCGTAGTTATTCAGGTAATCGAGGAAGACGTGCGAGTAGACGCCGACAAAGGCGAGCAGCAGCGTCCATCCAGGATGAAACGAGAGATCGCCTTCGACTCCTCGCGCGCGTCTGAATCGATCGAACAGCCAGACGAATCCCGTGAGAACAACCGGCAAGACGATCTGCGCCAGAATGCCGTGCGTCCAGCCACGTCTGAACTCCATCCACGGCTGGCCCGTCGCAAACACCAGGACATCCACGTCGGGGATGTTGGCCGAGATCATCAACGTCGCTGCGCCGAAGCGGGTGCGCCGATTCAGGCCGGCGGCGCCGCACGCGGCGCCGACGAGCGTGTGACAGACGTTATCCATGACTCGTGTCGTTCACCGTCGTAAGTTCTCTCTTCTCGGTTCGTGTTCAGGTTCGGTGTGCGAGGTTGTCAAGGTTCATCTTCGGGGGTCGTGCACGCGCTTCTGGAGCGGCGACTTTGCCCCCGTCGAACATGAACCCCGAACGCCGCACAAGGAACGGAACTTGAACGTGAACACGAACCGAGAAGCGAGCACGGAGAAGGGTGAACGATACGTTCACGTTCGTTCTCCAAACACCTGCGCTTCGAAGATGAAGATGCGCGCCCCTCGTCGCCAGGCGTCGGCGGCGAGTCCGGCCTTGAGACACGTGTGATTGAGGAACGCCTCGCGGTCCCACCCGTGTTCTTCCGGCACTTGCGGCAGCAGAAGGCCGCGGCTCATCCCCTGCTCGATGATCAGTCCGTGCCTGCCGACTTCGATTTCATCGACCGACTGAATCTCGCGCTCGTGCGTGAGGACGGAGATTTCCACATCGATGCCGGCCAGTTCGTGTGGCATGACGCGGTCGAATCGGGGATCCGAGTCCGCGACGGCCTGAGCGAGATCCGCAATTAGCCGCGCGATTGGCAGCGGTGAATTCAATCGCCCGAGACAGCCGCGCAGTTCACCGTTGTGGAAGATCGACACGAACGCACCGCTACGAACGTCAGGGGCCAATGTGCTGTCGATGTTGGGAACGCCGGTACGACAGACGCGCGCCTCGAGTGCGCCACGCGCAAGCTCGATCAGGCGACGCTGGTCGTCGGGGGAAATCACCATATCGCAGCTGCCATGTAGCCAACGACCGACGACTTGTCACCCGACACGTCGCCGGAGTCCGCATACTGTAGCAGCCGGGCATGGCTGGCGCCGAGCCGACGCGCCGCATCCATGACGGCGACCATCGGGCCACCGCCACAGGCGTGACGCGGTTCAGCGTCGAGCGCGCGCATCAGACCATCGGCGTCGAGCCGCTCGACGTGCTCGATGACGCGCCTGTCCAATGCCAGCGCCGTGGTCGCATCTTCGTAGTGCGAGAGGTCGCTGCTCGCGACCAGCAGCGCATCGGGTGCCTGCTTCTCGATGGCCTGCGCGATGACGGCGCCCAGAGCGAAGGCGGTCTCACGCGTCTGGAGCCCCATCACCATCGGGACGATCGGCACACCCGGCAGCACGTGAGCAATGAATGGCATCTGCATTTCCAGACAATGCTCGCGCCCGTGCGCAGCGGGCAAATCGACGATCTGCGACGAGGCATCGCTCACGGCTTTGGCGAGCTCGCGGTTGACCTTCACCGCTCCGAGCGGTGTCTCCCACTCGCCGTCTGGCCAGATCGAAACGCCCTGAAATGGGATGAAATGCGACGGACCCACGAGCACGATCGCCGAGTGCTGATGTCGTCGCGCCACGTTATAGGCGAACGCGGCCACCGGCCCCGAGTACATCAGACCCGCGTGCGGCGCGATGATGGCACGTAGCCGGCCGGCCGGATCCTCTACCCGAGCCCGTTCGAGATAGCCGTCGAGATGGGCCATCAGACGCGCCGGGTTGTCCGGATACCAGGTCCCCGCGACCGACGGGCGCCTCACCAATGCCACGACTCGATCCTACACATACAAATGACCTCGGCTGATGCGCGTCGGTGCAAGAGGTCTGACGCTGGTCGGTGCAGGGGTTCTGTCGCCTGTCGGTGCAAAGGGCTGACGCATGCAGGTGCGATTCCGCTATCGCGGGTCGTGTGGACGTCGCTGGCGTTGTCGTGGCGAATCCCTGTGGAGGTCGGCCGACACGGATCTCCTGACCGCGCGAGAAGGCAGTGGGTACCAGCGAGGTTGAGGTGCGCGAATGCGCGCCCGACCCGAGTGGCCAGCGGCCGACGACGCCATCGCAGCGCGGTCCGGCCACCGTAACGGGATTCGCGACGGCAATGTCAGCGACGTTACCACTGCGCCCTTGCCCTTTGCCCTTTGACCTTGCGACGCATTAGCATCGCAAGGTGTCCACACTCACCATCGCAGACGTCGAGCGCATCGCCCGGCTCGCCAATCTCGAGCTGACCCACGACGAGAAAGAGCTGTTCACGAAACAGCTCGCCGACATCCTCGCTTACGCCGAGCAGGTGCAGGCCGTCGATACGACCGGCGTTGAGGCGACCGCGCACGTCAATGCGCACGGTGTTGAACGGGCCGATGAGCCCAAGCCCTGCCTCGAGGTCAGCGAAGCGGTGGCCAATGCGCCGGACGCAGCGCCAGAGGCCGGACTCTTTCGCGTACCACGGGTCATCGGATGACGCGCACGACAGCGCGGGAAATACGCGAAGCGGTGGTCGCCGGCAAAGCGTCCGCGGTCGAGTTCGCTCGTGCGGCGCTGGCCCGGATCGAACAGACCAATCCCACACTGAACGCCTTCAATCACCTCGTCGCCGAACGGGCGATCGCTCAGGCCACGCGGATCGATCAGCAGCGCGCATCTGGGGCAACGCTCGGGTCATTGGCCGGCGTCCCTGTCGCGCTGAAGGACAACCTGTGCGTCAAAGGTGTGCGGACGACGGCTTCGTCGAAGATTCTCGATACCTTCCATCCGCCGTACAGCGCAACGGTCGTGGACAAGCTCGAATCGGCGGGTGCCGTCATCATCGGCAAGACGAACTGCGACGAGTTCGCGATGGGATCATCGAACGAGAACTCGGCGTACGGACCCGTGCGGAATCCGTGGGCCACCGATCGCACGCCCGGAGGATCGAGTGGCGGATCCGCTGCAGCCGTCGCCGCGCAGTGCGTGCCGCTGGCGCTGGGATCGGATACGGGCGGATCAATTCGGCAGCCGGCATCCTTCTGCGGTGTTGTTGGCCTCAAGCCGACCTACGGACGCGTGTCGCGCTACGGGCTGCTGGCATTTGCCTCGTCTCTGGATCAGATCGGGCCGTTCACGCGAACGGTCGCCGACGCGGCGATCGCCCTGTCGGCATTGTCCGGCCGCGATGCGATGGACTCGACGTCCTCGGCTGAAGCCGTGCCCGACTTCGCGTCGGCACTCACCGGAGATATTCGCGGCGTGCGCGTCGGCGTCCCGCGCGCATTCGTCGCCGACGGTGTGGACGAGGCAGTCCGACGTGCATTCGATCAGGCGTTGGACGTGTTGCGCGAGGCGGGGGCCACGCTCGTGGAGGTCGATCTCCCACACGCGCGCTATGCGATTCCGGTCTATTACCTGATCTGCACCGCCGAGGCGAGCTCGAACCTCGCGCGCTACGACGGCGTGAAGTACGGCCATCGCGCCGCCACGACCAAGGACGACACGCTGTTCACGATGTACAGCCGGACGCGAGACGAAGGGTTCGGCGCCGAAGTGAAGCGACGCATCATGCTCGGCACCTACGTGCTGAGCGCCGGCTACTACGACGCGTTCTATTTGAAGGCGCAGCAGGTCCGGACGCTGCTCCGTCAGGATTATGCGCGTGCGCTCGAACAGGCCGACGTGATCGTCATGCCGACGAGCCCGACTCCGCCGTTCACGCTTGGCGAGAAGACCGACGACCCGTTGCAGATGTATCTCGCCGACATCTTCACCGTCAGCGTGAACCTCGCCGGACTTCCTGGCGTCAGCATTCCCTGCGGATTCACGGAGGGCAGTGAACGCCTGCCGCTTGGGTTTCAGGTGATCGGGCGGATGTTCGACGAAGCCACGATGCTGCGAGTGGCTGATGCGTACGAGCGCGCGACGACGTGGGCGAAGGCCGTCGCGCCCGTGTAATGCAAGATGCAAAATTCAAAATGCAAATGAGCGGGAAATTGCGCTGTTTTTGCATTTCGCATTTTCCATTTTGAATTACCATCCGGCGCCATGACTAACATGAATCGACGCGACTGGATGATGCAGGTCACCGCCCTCGGTGTCGCATCGAGCCTGAGCGCCCGTCCTGCCTCCGCGCAAGCCCCCACGATGGATACGACGAAGTGGTTTCCCGGCTTCAAGCCATTCCGCGTGAAGACCACCGGCGCCGAGATCAATGGCGTAGTCGGCGGCTCCGGTCCGCCGATCCTGCTGTTGCATGGCGCGCCGCAATCGCACATCACATGGCGAATGGTCGCGCCGAAGCTCGCCGCAACCCGCACGGTCGTCGTCGCCGATCTGCGTGGCTACGGCGACAGCAGCAAACCACCCGACGGCGAGATGCACGTGAACTACTCGAAGCGCGCGATGGCGCTCGATCAGGTCGAGGTAATGAAGCACTTCGGCTTCGACAGGTTTCCGGTCATCGGGCAGGACCGTGGCGGCCGCGTGACACATCGGATGGCGCTCGATCACGCGGACAAGGTGACGCACGCCGCAGTGCTCGACATCATCCCCACCTACTATCTCTACACGCACGTGGACATTCAATTCGTTCAGGCGTACTTCCACTGGTTCAACTACCTGCGCGCCGCACCGGGGCCTGAGGACGAATTGAAGGCGTCAACGGCCGCGCAGAAGGCGCGGGCGACGAACGAGATTCAACTCGAGTACCTGCGCACGTCGAGCACGCCCGAGAACATCCACGCGATGTGCGAGGACTATCGCGCCGGCGCCTCGATCGATCTGAAGCACGACGAGGCAGACCTGCACAAGAAGATCACCTGTCCGCTGCGCGTGCTGTGGGCCGAGAAGGGTCCGATGGGACGGATCTATGACGTGCTGAAGATCTGGAACGAGCGCGGCACGAAAGTCAGCGGCCGCGCGCTGCCAGGCGGGCACAACCTCCAGGAGGATGTGCCGGACATGGTGCTCGAAGAGATCCTGACGCTGATCAAAGCCTGATCAGCGTCATTGCTGATCGTTGATTAGTGATTATCGATTCGTTGTTGATTGTCGATTTGTGATTGTTGATTGAGAACTCGCTTCAGCTCCCAATCAACAATGTCAAATCAGCAATCAACAATTCAATCAACCATCAAGAATCGCCCAATCAAAAATCGATCTGGGCGCTGAACTTCACAAACCGCGGTTGCAACACTGAGGTCGGCGCGAGCCACGCCCCGTTCGGCACGAACGTCTGGTTGTAGCTCAGAACCGGTGCAGCGTTCGCGACGTTATAGAGATCCACGCCCACGTTGGCGCGGGTCCGTCCGAAGCGCAGGATCTTCGCGAATCGCATGTCGAACTGGTTGATGCGATCGCCGAACATCGTTCCGGGTTCAATGAGATTGACGGTAACCGTCGTGCCAGCGACGCCGGCAAACGGGCGATTGAGACCGACGGTCGCCGAATTGGGCGCCGCCCAGTTCGCGGCCAGCGAGACGCCCTGGTCGCTGCGGAACGTCCCAGCCACCAGCACATCGACCTTTGGAATCGTATAGGTGCCGAGACCAGTCACTCGGGTCAGCCATCCCGATGACGTGTCGCACCACGGATTGGTCGGCGACTGCGCGCCAAGCACGGTCCATTCGGGAATCGCCGAGCGGATCTCGCAGTAGTCGGTGCCGGTGTTCGCGGCGTTGAAACCACCCTGGAATACCAGACCCGACTTCGGACGAGCGGTCACGTTCATGTAGATCGAGTTGGTGCTGGTCGTGTAGTCGCCGTAATCGTTCGACAGCGTCTGGAAGTTGTCGTTGAGCCGCGCCGCAGCCGTCGCCGTCACGTTATAGAGTCCCTGCAGTACTCCACCACCGCCACCCGGCAGTCGGGGATCGCTGGGAATGTTGACGCCGAACTGCGTGTGCTCATCGGCCGCGCGCGCCAGGTTGTCGGTGACGAGGAAGTTCACCAGCCATCGCCGCTGATACCCGACCTCGACTGCCACGCGCGGCAGCACTTCCTGCTGCACCGACGCGCCCCACTGCCAGTCACCAGGACGAACGCCCCATCCAGAAAGCAGTCCGGGATCGAGCGTCGACTCGAACACCTCGGTGCCGAAGTTCGCGTTCGTATTCACGCCGCAGATATCGCCACCGCTCGCGGTCAGGTTCTGCGCCGCCGGATTCAGCAGATCGCAGTCGGCCCGGAAGTTGCCGTTCAAGTCCATCCACGAGCGCGTCGTCGTGGTCGAGAGACGGCTGGTCGGATTGAGCGCGACGAACGTGCCGCCGTTCTGCGCCGCCTCGAGATAGCGGCCGATGTTCACCTTGAGCGACGTCTTGCCGTTGCCGAACAAATCGTAGGCGACGCCGCCGCGCGGCCACAGATCGTGATACCCCTCGACGCCCACCGTATGCGGGTAGGTCTTCGCCGTCGGGAAGAAGCGCACCGGACCGACGGTCTGCTCGGGGAAGTAGCTCCAGGCATGGTCGTACCGCATTGCGCCTTGCAGCGTCATGCGGCCGCGCGTCCACTGCTCCTGCACGAAGAACGCATCGCTGCGCACGCGCTGGTGGATCGGGAATGCACTGATCGACAGCGTCATCTGATCCGGCACGCCATTGTTGAAGCGGTACTGCAGGAACTCCGAGTTGGTGAAGTTCTTGCGGTCGTCGAAGAGCAGCGCACCCTGATATCCGACCTTGATGCTGTGACTGCCCGTCACGAGCGACGCGCCAGCATTCCACTGCGAGTTCCAGTTGATGTTCGACGACCAGTTGCCCGAGCGATACGTCAGCCCTGGAATGTTGCCGTTCGCCGCGCAGCCCGTTGCGCACTGCTCGACGACGCGAATCAGGTTGGTCGTTTCGAGACCCGGCACTTCTTTGCCGCCCCATCGGCTGCGATACGAACCGAAGCCGGCTTCGAGCAGCAGCTTGTTGGATGCGGGCGCCGTCCACTTGGCCTGATAGACGCGATTACCGTAGTCGCGATACGCAGCGGTCTCGGGTGCGAGCGTCGCGGATGCGGATGGCGTGGGTGCGGCCGTTGAACCGCCATACACAAGATCGTTAGTGGACGTTCGGCAGGCGCTGCCTGAGAAGCCCGCGGCGGCGCCGCCTTCGCACGGCTTCTGCTCGTCCCAGAAGACGGCGAACTTATTCTTTGGTGTCGCCTGGGCCGTGATGCGCATCGACATCATGCGGTACGACGCGGCGTTGACTGCCGGCCGGCTGCGATCGGCCACGTAGGTCCACTTCGTCGGATCGCCAGCGTTGGCATTGGCAAACATGCCGGGCACAGAACGCTCGCTGCCTTCGTCGCGGTACGTGCCGAAGAACCACACGCGATCCGACTTGATCGGTCCGCCGACGCCGAGATTGAAGTCCCACACCTTGCGCGTTTCGCCTGGCGTCGTCAGACCACGATTGCGCAGTTCGTCGGTGTAGTTGCTGCCGATCATCCCCTCGGTCACGCCCGCCGCGTAGAAGCTGCCGCGAACGGAGTTGCCACCTTCCTTCGGCACGATGTTCAGCGCAGGTCCACCGCCTTCAGCCTCACCGAGTCCACCCGAGGTGATCATCGTCACCTCGCGCGCGTTGCCGACGTCAGCGATGTAGGACGACACGCCTGCGCCGTTGAACGCCGAGCCGACGCTGATGCCGTCAACGTTCACGCGTCCTTCGTTGCTGCGTCCGCCAGCGCCGCCAAACACCACCATGCCGGGCACGACCTGTGTGTCCATCGCAGCGCCGCCCTGCGTCACCGTGTTCGGCATCAGCTGCATGAGGCTGTTGTAGGAACGCGTCGCCGGAATCGACGAGATGATGTCGTTGTCGAGCACGGTCTGACGACGGATGCTCTGCACGTCGACGATCGGCGAATCGCCGGTCACCGTGATCGTCTCTTCGATCGAGCCAACCTTGAGGTCAGCGTCAACCGTCGCGGTGAATGTGCCGGGCAGTTCCACGCCTTCGCGCCGCACCGATTGGAAACCGGTCAGCGTGAAGCTCACTGTGTAAGTGCCGGGCCTCAAATCGACAATGCGATAGCGACCGGACTCGTCGGTCACCGACGTACGGACCTTTTCAATCAGCGCCGGACTCGACGCCTCAACCGTCACTCCTGGAAGCACCGCGCCGGACGTGTCCTTGACGACGCCAGTAATCGACGCCTGGGCGTGCGCGGCCGATGGCAGCAGCGCAGATAGGGCGACAACGATGCACGCGACTCTCACTCGCATCAAACGACTCCCTTCGATTCCCGCTGGGTTCCACTCGAATTCCGTGGTGAGCTTGTTGAAAACGGGCCGATTGTAGAGCGGGCGGCGGCGAAAGGACTACAAAAAGCCGTCAAATCGCCCCGTGCCACATCTCTTGACCGCAGGACAAAAAGACGGCAAATTCCCTCTACGCCCCGCGTGCAGGCGCCCATGTCGGAAGTCAGCTTCGGACCCTTCGCTCTCGACCCCTCCTCGACGCGCCTCACGCGCGACGGAGTGGAAGTCAAGCTACGGCCGCAGGCCTTTCAGGCCCTGCGTACGCTGTTGCGCCATAGCGGCCAGTCCATCGGCTACGAACAGATGATGGCGGAAGCGTGGGATGGCACGTTCGTGTCGCGTCATACGGTGGACGTCACCATCGGCGAAGTGAGGAAGAGCCTCGGCGAATACGGACGCTGGATCACCCATCGTCCCAAGGTTGGGTACTGTCTCGAGATTCCGGCGTCCGAGGAACTCGTGCGCACCGGCTGGCACTACTGGAATCGCCGCACGCGTGAAGGTGCCGACCGCGCCATCGACTGCTTCAAGCGCGCGGCTCGCGAATGCGGGACTGATTTCCGTGCCTGGGAAGGCATGTCGACGTGCTACCTGATGCTCGCGACGTTCGGCATGCGGGCGCCGCGAGACGTATACCCCGAGTTTCTCGAAGCACACGCACGCGCCGTGGATGCCGGCGGTCTGCGACCGGAGCTGCGCTGTAATCGCGCGCACGGGTTGCACATGTTCGAGCACCGGCTCGCGGATGCCGAGGCCGAGTTCGCGGAAACAATTCGCGAGCGGCCGACTTACGGCACCGCCTACGTGCGGAGCGCATTGATGTACGCGACACTCACGCGTCTCGACAAAGCGCTCGATGTGATCGAGCGCGGGATGCAGGTCGAGCCGCTGCTCGCAACGCTTCCCGCCACGATGGTACTCGTGCGCATGTGGCGAGGCGAGCTCACCGAGGCGATCGACGAAGGTCGCAAAGCGGTAGAGCTGCACCCTTACCTGCAGATTTCACGGGCGAACTACGCGATGGCCCTCGAGAGCGCCGGCAACCTCGACGAAGCGCTCGAGCAATACCAGCTCGGCTCGGTGATGTCGCTCAACCTTCCCTGGATGCGGGCACTCGAAGCCACATGCCTCGCCAAGATGAGGCGCCTCGACGATGCGAGGCGCATCCTGGGCCACCTCGAGCAGCTGCGCCGCACCGAGTACGTGGACGCGTACTACATGGCCATGCTGCGCGACGCACTCGGCCAGCGAACCGAGGCGTTCGCCGAGTTGGAGCGCGCCTACCACGAGAACTCGGCGTTCCTGTACTCGATAGAGATCGATCCAAAGATGGAACACCTGCGCGACGATGCACGATTTGCGCGCGTGTCGCGACGCAACGGGCAGGCACCGGAGAAGACACGGTAATTTGAGCGGTTTTTGGGCGAACACGAGCGTGGGCGCAAGCACAATGCCCCATGCTCACTGACCAACGAGGAGGTCCGAGATGAGGACGAGGCGTGTGGTCGCGATGACGGGAGCTCTCGCCGGGCTGATTGCCGTCGCATTGATTGGCAGCGTGACGTTCGCGCAGGGGCCAACCCTTCCCAAGACCCCATGGGGTGATCCGGATCTGCAGGGCACATTCAGCAGCGAGGCCGAGTTGAGTGTGCCATTCGAACGGCAGGCGCAGTACGGCGAGCGCCGCTTCCTCACTGACGCGGAGTACGCGCAGCGGCGAACGCAAGCGGACAAGCAACTCGCATCAGACAGCGCTGATTTCGATCTCGAGACAGCGGATCGTTCGAACGCAGGCGCAGTCGGATCGGCGACCTCGCCGCCACCACATTGGCTCGAGCGCGGCAAGGTGTCGCGCCGCACGTCGCTGGTGATCGATCCGCCGGACGGCAGGCTGCCGCCGCTCGCGCAACAGCGGCCGGCCGCCGGACGCGGCCGCGCCGGAGGCGGCGGGACGTTCGCCGGTCTGGGCGCATTTGGCGGTACCGCGGTCTTCAACGGTCCCGAGGACCTGAGCTTGTGGGAGCGCTGTATCAGCCGCGGCGTCCCCGGCGTGATGTTCCCCACTGTGTACAACGCGAACGTTCGCATCGTCCAGGCGCCAGGTGCGGTCGCCATCACCTACGAGATGATTCACGACACGCGCGTCGTTCCAATCGGCACGACCGCACACGTCGGGACGGCGATCCGCGGCTACAACGGCAATGCACGCGGTCACTGGGAGGGCAACACGCTCGTCGTGGACACGACGAATTTCAGCGAGAAGACCAACTTCCGCGGCTCGCGCGAGACGTTGCACATCATCGAGCGCTTCACGCGCGAGGGCGACGGGATCAACTACGAGGTGACGGTGGACGATCCGTCGGTGTGGACCAAGCCGTGGACGGCAGCCCTCACGCTGGCCAAGCAGCCCGACGACTCGCTGTTCGAGTACGCGTGCCACGAGGGCAACAACTCGATGCGAAATATCTTGAGTGCTTCACGCGCGGCCGAGAAGAAGTAGGCCGCGCGACGGGAGGGGTCGTAATTCAAAATTCGAAATGCAAAATGCAAACAACGACTGCACGTGCTCGCAAGCGTTGTCTGCATTTGCATTTTGAATTTTGCATTACTGGGCTGAGCTCGACACTCCCTTGCCCTCCACTGTGTACGTGAAGTAGCCGATCATCATCTCTTCCCACGTCTGATCGCCCCACCGAACAGTCTTCGTCGGATCGGGGTTGTTGCGGTTCGCTGTCGAATTGTCGTAGTGGGCGGACACGTACAGCTTCGAACCCTTGGGCAACAACAGCGGCTTCGCCAGCCAGTAATCCGTCTGCCATCCGAAGTCGAACTTCGGGACGCGCAGGATGATCTCGCGCCGACCATCGGGATAGATCGCGGTGTAGGTCATGTCCTTACCGCGATAGTGCATGTGCGGGTGCATGCTCCACACGCTGACGTCTTCGCTGAAGGTTGCTTCGGCATCGATCTGATAGTCCGACACGCCTGGCGGGATCGCGAACAACGGATTGGCGATCATCCCGGTGCGCACTTCCTGCCGAGGCGTTTCCTTCGAGAAGACCAGTCCAACCTTCGATCGATCCGTGCCGGGCGTTCCGTCGGTCGTGTAGTGCACCTGGAAGATCAGCGTCGACCCTTTTGGAATCCGCTTCCCTAATCCCCGCTGGAACACGGGCGCGTCTTCACCGACTGCCCAGTTCACGAGTGTCGCGTCGCCTGCCCGGGAGAAGGCATTGCCGCCCGCAGCAGCGGCAGGTGCTGCTGTTGCCGTTGCGGGCGCTGCGGCCGCGCCTGGAGCGGATGCCAGAATCGGCCTGATGCTGACGACATTCGGCCGCGGCGTCGCGGGCTGCGGTTCCCGCACCGATACGATGACGTGATGCACGTGCTTCCGATCGCCGGCCCTCACCTCGCCCGCTTGTATCCACTTGTCCTCGGTGAAATTTGTCGGCACCTCGAAATACTGATACGCGATCGTGCCTCGAGCCGGGATGTCGTACGCCGTCGGCATCTCGAAGACGATGTCCGGCGTGCCAATCTGCCAGCCCTCGGGGAACTTCGGCAGCGCGGGCATGCGCGACGGATTGCCCTCGGGCGCACCGGCATTCACCCATTTGACGATCGTCTCGATCTCGTTCGGTGTGAGGCTCTGCTCGTTGCGAAACGCGCCGTACTGCCTGTCGGCGTGCCATGGCGGCATGACGCGTGACGTGACCTTCTCGCGGATCGAGCTCGCCCACGGACGTACGTCCTTGTAGCTGATGAGCGACATCGGCGCGACCTCGCCCGGCCGATGGCACGTCACGCACTTGGCGTACATGATCGGCGCGACTTCGCCGCTGAACGTCGGTGCTGCAGCCGCTGCTGACGCCGGCTGCTGCGGCGCGCCGTTCGTGACTGTTGACGTGATCCCGAGCCACACGATCCCGAGGAATACGAGGACCAAGGTACGGGTCTCGAATCTCTTGAATCTCATTCGCTACACCCTACTCTCTTGTTAATCCACGCCAAACGCGAGCAGTACGTTACCAGGCCGCCCGCCGAACGCGCCGTATCCCGAGTTCACATAGACCATACCACCGGCGACGACCGGACCGGGACCAATGAGCGACGCGCCTTTTGCCGGCACGCCATTGACCGTTGTGAAGTCCTTGTTCGTATCGAATTCCCAGAGCACTGAGCCGTTTGCGGTCGAATACGCGCGCAGCGCGCCATCGTTCGAGCCCGAAAAGATCACCCCCGGGATCGCCGTGACCGCGGCCGATTGCGCAGCATTACAGGCGCGACCCGTGCCGCACACTGGCGCAGGTGGCGGAGTGAACCACGCCCGCTGTCCGCTCGCGAGCCGAACGGCGTGGATGCCGCCGGGTTTCGGCTGCAGGATGTCCGAGACCGCGAAATAGGCGTTCTCGCCATCAACCGCTGCCCCCCACTCGAGACCGCCGAGCACGCCGCCCTGGCCGGCACGGTATTCCCACAGCACTTCGCCGTCGTGCGCGGGATCGAGCGCGAACGCGATGCCCGACTTCTGTGCGATCACCAGCACGTCGCGTCCGTCAGCACGCGCCAGTACGGGCGGACTGCCGAAGTCGAAGTCAGGTCCGTTTGTCTCTGGGCAATTCGGATTTCCCGCGCGGCAGTTGCTCAAGTACACATCGCCGGGCGTGATCTGACGCATCCAACGAACCGCACCCGTATCGAGGTCGAGCGCGACGACCGCATCACTCGACTTGTGCGCCGGCCCGCTGTACGCATTGCCAGTCGCAACATAGAGACGTTTACGCCCTTCGTCGACTGTCGGCGCCGACCAGATCCCGGATCCCGACGGCCCCCACAACGTCGCACCAGTCGTACTGGTGCCGCGTCGCTGCAGCGGCTCGGTGATCATCATCGTCTTCCAGACGACGCGGCCCGTCGCCGCATCGAGGGCGCTCACACTGCCACGGAAGGTGCAGCACTCGTAGCGAGGATCAGCGCCTTGCGATTCCTCGTACGAGGAGACGGGCACATACAAGCGACCCGCATGCAGCGTCGGCGAACCGGTGATTCGCGCGAGAGGATGATCCTCGACCTTGCGCGTCCACACGACGCGTCCGGTCTCGGCGTTCAGCGCATACGCGTTCGCGGCAGTGTCGCCGAAATACACGAGCGCGCCGGTCGCGCCGGTGGCAGGACCAACCGCGATCGCCGTGCGCACGCCCCCCGCGGCGCTGAACGTCCAGTGGATGCAGCCGCTCTTCGCATCGAGTGAATAGACGGTGCCGTTCTGACTCCCAACATAGACGCGTCCGCCTGCGACCGTTGGTGATGACCAGGCGACTGACGCGTCAGGAAATCCGAGCGACCATTTCAACGTGAGCTTCGGAACGTCTGCCGCAGAGAGTCCCGCCATCTCGCGAGACTGAAAGCGTGTGTTGGTGATCGTTGGACTCCACCCCGCCCACGCGACCGATCGGGTGCCACTGTTTGCGCGTGCCGTTGCAGTGCAGCGTCCCGTGTCGCCGCCGGTGACATCGCCGCCCACCTTCTTGCCGGTGACAAACTCGGCCACGGCGCGGCGCTCGGGTCCACCAATTCGCGACCCCTGCGCACGCATCGCGCCGGTCATCAGGCTTTCGATCACGGCTTGCGGTGTGCGGGCTTTGAGGGCGTCGAGACCTGGCGCGCGTGACTCGGGCGCGCCGTTATGACACGACGCACAGTTTCGCGTGAAGACTTGCTCGCCATCGGGGGCTTGCGCCCACACGGATTCCGCGGCGCCCGGCCCGAGCAGCAGGATCACCGCGATCGAGGCGAGGATGACTCGAAGCGTAGGGTCGAGTCTAGCATCGTGCGGAGAGATATGGAGAGGGCGGAGGAAACGGGATTCACTCGGAGGAACGGAGAAACGGAGACATTTGATCAAATTTTTCTCCGTTCCTCCGCCCTTCGACTCGCGCTCAGGGCGCCCCGAGCAACGTCGAGGGGCGTTGCTCCGTGTTGATCCGTTCCCTCCGTACCCTCCGTTGCCTCCCGCAGGCATAATGGACCAGCGGCGATGAAACCCATCCTCACGGCGGCGATCGTCACTCTGGTGATCACCACTGGCGTCATAGCGCAGCGTGGAAAGCCAGCCGCTCCTCCCACGCTGCCTCCCATCTTGATGACGTGCATTCACCACCCTGACGTCCTCGAGTCGAAGCCCGGCGCGTGTCCCTACTGCAAGCTGCCGCTCGTCCCGGTGCGCCTCGATTCGGCGTGGATGTGTCCCGTTCACACCACCGTCACCGAATCCAACGCCGGCAAATGCCGCATGTGCGGACGTCAACTTGTTCCAGTCACGGTCTCGCTGACCTGGTCGTGCGCCGCCGATCGCGGCACCGAGCATCTCGAACCGGGTGTGTGCGCCGATGGCTCACCACGCATCGAACGACGCGCGCTGCGTGCGCATGGCAATCACAACCCGCAGCACGGCGGTCAGTTCTTCATGGCGCCCGACAGCTGGCATCACCTCGAAGGCGTGCATCCGTCGGCGCGTCTATTCCGGCTCTACGTCTACGACGACTACGGCCGTCCGCTCTCATCGGCCAAGGTCAAGGACATCGAGGCGCGAGTTGTCACGAAGGAGACCTTCGATCCCGCGACGCGGAAGACCACCGAGCTCAGCGCGTTTGCGCTGAAGGCTCCACGCAATCGTCCGTATCTCGAAGCGCGCATCGATCCCTCGACGCTGCCCGCTGAGATGACGGCGAAGGTACGGTTCGGCGGCGATCAGCCTGAGTACCGCTTCGACTTTACGTTCCCGGCGTTTTCGAAAGAGCCGGCGGTTCCGACAGCGCGACCATCAGTGACACAACCGCTCTCGACACCGGCCGCGCCGGTGACACCCGCTACGCCGACGCCCGCCTCGTCTTCCGAATTGGATCCGCTCACGCCCGCGCCGATCCCGACATCGATGAGCGGCATGCTCGGACAGCTCGAGGTTCGGGAGAAGCAGGTGGGCGAGCTGATCGCAAAAGGTGACTTCGCAGCCGTGTGGGTGCCGGCATTTCAAGCAAAGGACATCGCCATCGCGCTGGAGCCGCACGTCGCTCACCTCTCTGCGGACAAACGCGACGCCGGCGAACCGGCTCTCGCGCGCGTCGTCCGGACCGCGTGGC